>JAIRKQ010000021.1 GCA_031260055.1 Puniceicoccales bacterium | reverse complement strand
TTTTCCATGTTGAAATTCCTTGCCTTTGTTCTAAACCCGATTCCTTGGTTTTAGGTTCTTCGACGTGGATTCTAGGTTTTTTGATGCGGGCTCGTATTCTTAGTGGCAATTGGTCGTTTGGTTGTAAATTTGGCTCTACGATGGGATCATTGGGGCGTTGATTGGCTATTGGCGCAGAAGAAGCTGGAGGAACTGGAAAAACGGGATTCATATTTTGCCTTTTGTTTAGTTTATCAAAATTTATGAACTAACTTTTCAGCTTTTGCGAATTTTTCAAGCAAAAAGTAAAGAAAGCGTAAAATTTTTACAATACAGAGCGTCAGAGCAGAAATTTTGCTAGTGCAGCCAAAGTTATGCTACTATCGATCGCATTGGATTTAACTAGACTCAGCAATTCGTCTTTGGAGACAATTAACGTGCTAAGTTCTTCCATTTCATCGAAACTTGGTTGGGCGGTTTGTTCGCACTTCCCTATGTGCACAATATGCGTTTTGTTTGGCTGTATGGCCGGACTTTGGTACAGGCTTCCTATTATTTTTGTGCCGTGACCAGAATAGCCGGTTTCCTCAAGCAATTCGCGCTCTGCGCAAGCAATAATATCTTCGCCCATTTCCATGCGCCCCGCTGGAAACTCGAGAGACAATCTTTCACTGCCGAATCGAAATTGTTGTACAAGTAGAAATTTATTTTCCTTTGTTTCTGCCACGATTTGCACGCTATCGCAAATATCGGTAGTGAGGAACATTCCTTCCCTTTTATCTATGGGATGTTGAAATTTTTTCTCGTATACCGTGCAAAATTGGTGTTTGTACACGGATTTTTGCCAGAGTTTTTTCCAAATCGGTACGTTGATGCCTGAAAGATTATTCATTGTGTCGTAATTTGCGAATAGTGCAACGAATAATTGTTGATAAATGAGAATTTGTCACTAATAATTACTAATAATTATGATGTTTCACCGAAGAAATTGGAGATTTTTGTGAAGAGAATAAAGACAATAAGGGATGTTAATTGCAGAGGTAAGAGGGTGTTCGTTCGCGTTGATTTCAACGTGCCATTAAACGAATGTAGTGCGGTTTCAGACGATGCCAGAATCGTTGCCGCTTTGCCAACGATAGAATATCTAGTGCAGTCCGGCGCACGGGTGGTATTGGCAAGCCATCTCGGGCGTCCCGATGGGGAGAGAATGGCAAAATACTCCATGAGCAGCGTTGCCAAGATTTTGGCACAATATTTGGGTCAATCCGTTCTGTTTTTACCGAATTGCATCGGTGAAGATGTAGAGTTTGCCGTTAGCAAGATGACGAATGGGAGCGTTGCTTTGCTTGAGAACCTCAGGTTTTATGCCGGTGAAACGAAGAATGATCCGGAATTTGCCAAGCAATTAGCTGCACTGGCCGATATTTACGTGAATGATGCTTTTGGAACTGCGCACAGGGCTCATGCTTCCACGGAAGGAATCACCCATTTCGTCGAAACAAAGGTGGCAGGATTTTTGATAGAGCGGGAATTGGAATTCTTGGGATCGAAAGTATTTGATCCGGAAAGGCCATTTACGGTCATACTCGGTGGAGCGAAGGTTAGTGATAAGATCAACATCATAAATAACCTGCTGGATAAGGCGGACAATTTGTTAATCGGTGGGGCAATGGCCTTTGCATTTTCAGCTGCCAATGGACATAAAACTGGGACAAGTCCGGTTGAGGAAGATAAACTAAAATTGGCTAAGGATGTGCTGAAAGCTGCAAAAGATAAGGACGTAAACATGCTCATACCCACTGATTTTGTGGTTACTGATGAGTACAATCTGGAAAAAATGACCATCAACGAGGTAAAAGTCGTTGATTTCGATATTCCCGATGGTTGGTATGGGGTTGACATTGGCCCTAAAACGGTGGAAAAGTATTCCAATGTTATTACCCATTCGAGGACGATTTTGTGGAATGGACCCCTTGGTATTTTCGAGATTGAGAAAGCTTCAAGGGGTACATTTGATATTGCCAAGGCGATTGCTTCTTCGGAGGCGATGTCCATCATAGGTGGAGGAGACTTGGGGAAGGCGATTCGCAAGAGTGGATACGATGGATACATGACGTTCATTAGTACTGGTGGGGGAGCGTCCCTTGAGTTTCTTGAAGGCAAGGAACTTCCCGGTGTTGCGGCTTTGGATAGGATTTGAGTTATGTATAGAAAATTTCTGATTGCTGGTAATTGGAAAATGAACAACGGCGTTACCGACTCGGTTTCACTAATTGAGGTCATAAGGAGGCGCATGGAGAAGGTGAGAGCTGTTGATGTATTGATTTGCCCGCCATTTATCGCCTTAGATGCTGCTTACAAGGTCACTTCGGGTTCATTATTGCGAGTTGGTGCGCAGAATATGTACCATGAATCTAAGGGAGCGTTCACTGGGGAAATATCTTTCTCCATGCTGCGTGATTGCGGTGTTTCCCACGTTATTCTAGGGCACAGCGAGCGGAGAACAATATTTGGGGAAAGTGACGAGTTCATAAACAAGAAGGTGTGTGCGGCGCTGGAAAATAATCTTTCCCCGATTCTATGCATAGGGGAAAGCGAAGGAGAGCGTGAGCAAAATAAAACTTTTCATGTCGTCGAAGCGCAGCTGAAACAATGCTTGGATGGTATTTCAAATGAACAGGCTGAGAATTTGATAATTGCCTATGAGCCCGTTTGGGCGATAGGTACAGGGAAAACTGCTACACCGGAGATTGCTCAGGAGGTACATTCCTTCATCAGGGAAAAATTGGTCGAAATTTTTGATAAAAAATTGGCGAATTCTGTGCGAATTTTGTACGGTGGTTCGATGAAAGCCGCTAATGCAAAGGCACTTCTAAGCCAGGTTGATATCGATGGTGGCCTGATAGGGGGAGCGTCCTTAATTGCGGATGAGTTTTGTTCCATTGTGGAGATCGCTGAAAATTTAAGCTTATAAGCTCTTTTTGCCAAATTTATCCCTTTTTTACCACAGGGAGCATTTGTCCATTTTGAAATAGGGTTACCCGGTGGGTGCTTTCTGAGACTACGATGGCTATGCACTCCGCTGCCCATGATATGGAAGCAGCGGCGGTATGTCTTGTTCCAAATCCACTGGGCATGACCACGTTGTGTTCCGGAGTGTTGATCAATGTACCAGCGGACTCTATTATGCCATCTCCACGTATGATAAAAGCTCCATCTATGGTCGAAAATTCTTTCACCGTTTCGTCCATGAAGGGACTGAGGATGTTGCGCTCATTTTCTCCGTATCCGAAAAATGGATTTAGAACCAGAGGCTTGCTGAACTCTTTTATTTTTTCCACATCACCGATTACGAACAAACATCCTACGGGCCTCCCCTCTCGCCCTTCCATGGAAATTTCCGATGCAATGGACAGCACGCGCTCCAAGACTTCGGGCTTTATGTTTTTTGTTAAAAATTGCGTTTCGGAAGAAAATATGGTACAAAACTCTTGCCGAACATCTATTATAAAAAGAGTGTCGAGAGTACCGTCATGCGAATTACTACCAAGACAACAAACTTTTTCATCATATTTAATTATGTCGCGGGAAAGTCCCAAGAGGACTGCACTGCGAAATTCGTATAACCAGTGGATGGAGTTCGGGGCCAACAATGGGGCAATGAAATGAATATTCGCCGAAAATGTGTCGAATTCCGCATGCTTGGGTGCGGCGATGACAATTTTCAGATCGTCGAATATTCCCTGAAAATCAACGCCTTCGAGTTTGGATCCACCGAATATCAGCACCGTTGAGCACATAGCTGCCCGTGCCCGCTTGGAGGTTTCTTCCAGAAAAAATCCATTAGAGTTTTCCTCCTCTTCTTGGGCTCTTCGCTTTTGAAAAGCAAATATGCTGAGAACCCTTTCTTTGAAAGTATCCAGCGAATAGGCACGATTGAAGCTTTCAACTATGGCACTATTTTGCAGCGTATGCACAATATCCGTAAGCGTATTTAGATACGCTTTTTCGTTGTTAGAGGACAACATAAGCATGACGTAGCGTACATTTTTGTACTCATCGGAAGCGTTTAGGGAAAGGCCGTTTTTGCACCTGCCAAATGCCAGTGTGAGGGGAATATTTACGTTTAATCGTGTGTGTGGTACCGCCACACCATTGCCTATGCACGTCGTAACTGTTCTTTCGTGTTCCATGATGGCGGATACCGCTCTTTCGATGGAAATACTGCTTTCTAAATTACATGCCAACACCAGTTCGCGGAGAGCCCCGTCAAAGGATGTACTTCTTATGTCTATTATCCTTGAAGCATCTATGTATTGCTCAAATTTCATAAAATACAATAAATGGAGACGAATAAACAAATATTATCCGCCAACGAAAGAATTTTTTGCGTCCTGTATGCGTTTATTTCCAGTCATGAGATAATTTTTAACGTAGTCGGTCACCGCTTCCTTCAGCGTAAACAATTTTTTAATATATCCCAGGGCACGCAGCTTACCGATGTTTCCCAGTGTATGGTACTGATATTTTTCTTCGATACTTTTTGGCATGTCGATATATTCTATGTTGACGGGCACATCCATGGCATGGAATACCGGTGTGATTAAATCTATCCAGGTGTTTGCCTCCCCCGAACCTAAATTATATATGCCATGGGTTGTGCGGTTTTCAACTTTTCCACCAATATTTGCCAGGAAAATTGTCATATCCACCGCATCTTTGATGTATAGAAAATCACGTCTTTGATGACCATCGGCATATCGAGGGTTTTTACTCTTAAACAACTGTACTTTGCCAGTTTCTCCTACTGATTTGTAGGCTTTCATTGCCACACTTCCCATCTCCCCCTTGTGATGTTCGTTGGGCCCGAATACATTGAAATATTTCATCCCATAAATCGGCAGTTTGTTTCTTCTGGCAAAAAGATCGAACAAATGTTTGGAAAAAGCATACATATTGAGTGGACGTAGGCTATCCAGCTTTGTCTCATCGTCCTCCATGCCGCTGGAACCATCACCATAGGTTGCCGCAGATGATGCGTATATGAATCGGATGTTATTTTTGACAGCAAACTGGGAAAGTTTCCTCGTGTATTCGTAATTGTTGCGCATTAGATAGTCGCAATTTCGTTCCGTTGTTTTAGCGCATGCACCGAGGTGGAATATGCAGGACAGATTCAGACAATTTTCATTGCCCAACATGCTAAGCAATGTATCGGCATCAAAATATTCCTCAAATTGCAAACCTATCAAGTTTAAAAATCTTTCGTCCTTGCTCAGGCGATCGCAAACTATAATGTTTTTATGGCCGCGGTTGTTTAATTCTGCTACTAGTGCACTTCCAATAAACCCGGCAGCTCCAGTGACAAGAATCTTTCCAGAAATCAAATTGTCCATGGAATGGCATCATGATGGCGATGTCTGAAATAGGCAAGGAATAAATATTTTCATTACATATAGGTAGCGAGCATTCAACTGCGACGGCGAATGCTCAACAAAAAATCATTGTGTTCTTTTCCTTTGCGCTACTTTCAAATAACGGGAACATTTTCTGTGAAAGCCGCAAACTTTGAGCGAATGTTATCGAAATAAAGAGACATTTTCGTAGTGGTGGATGATGTCGCTGTGCGTTTCATAATCATGTTCAATGTCAACTACATCGAAGCGATAAGATGGCTCCCTTTTGGCATATTTTTTCAGATATGCGAAACAAGCTCGGCGTAGAACAGCTTTCTTGCTTCGTGATATGGACTCATACCCACGAACAAAAGCACCCTTCCTGCGTAACCGAACTTCGATAAAAACGATAACACCACTATTTTCCGCTATGATGTCAATCTCCCCATGGCTAAACCTCCAATTACGGGCCACGATGGAGTAACCTCGTTTTTTTATGAAATTGTAGGCTAAAACCTCACCCTGCTTTCCAACACTCTTTGGCCTATGACATAACTTAACCAAAAACCTCCGGATCGCATCCATAGAAACAGCTGATTGACAAAATTTAAGCAATCAGCTCAAAACATTAACAGCTAACCCTACTTGGCAACGTTCTTAAGTTTTGCCCCCACTCGAAACTTAACGGACTTCGAAGCAGGTATGTTGATTTTCGCTTTTGTTTTTGGGTTTACTCCTGTGCGCGCAGCGCGCGCGGTTACAGAAAATGTGCCAAAACCAATCAATTGAACGCTTCCCGTTTTCGCAACGCCATTGATTATAGCCTGAAGCACCGCATCTAGCGAACGCTCGGCGCATGCCTTAGTGCAGTCTGCACCCTTGATTTTTTGTATTTCATTTATCAATTCAGCTTTATTCATCTTTGAGTCCTTATTCAAGATTGTTAACCCTAGATTTAGTCCTAGACAAGCACACTATTTGTTATGAAAACCTTATGGCAAGCAAAAAGATCAGGTTTGCATGGTTTTTTTTGTTAAAAGGTTAAAATTTTTACATTTTTTTAATTTTCTCGGAGAAAATCTTCTAGGTCAACCCTGTCATGCGAGTAGGTAATGCCACGCCAATTGCTGGTTGTTTTTAGCACTTTTACTTCACATTTCTTGTCTCGCATAGCCCTGTCCACTGCAAACGGGAGATAAAATTCATCCACACTTGGATCGGAAATATTTTTGGTGAATTCCGCCCATTGCTCATCGAGGATGGCAAATATTTTTGTCGTAAAGCCCCAGAGATTCATTGATACGAGTGTATCATGGTCAAATTTTGCTCCATTTTCGGAATGAATTTCGCTATTCCGTGATATGTTTTTATACTCAGTTATGTTTGCCAAATTTCCGTCGCTACTAATAGACATTATGCCACGGGATACGGTGCTATTTTCGGAGAGAGTGTCTCCTATTCTATAGCCTACGTTTGCAAAGATGGGAGAATTTGCGTCTGCCGTCTTTAGAAAATTAGCTAATTTGTCTATGGCGTCTTTGCCGTAGAGATCGTCGGCATTCGTAAGTCCGAAATTTCCCGGAACCGCCGCCTTAGCTGACAGCAAAGCATGGCCCGTTCCCCACGGCTTCGTTCGATTACAATATTCATGCAGTTCTTTTTCACTGCATTGGTAAATTAGTGAAAAGGTACAATTATTGGGGAGGAGATTGGTTAATCGCCTGTGAAAAGTGTCAGCCATTTGCTCCTGTACTATGAAGACAAAATTTGTAAATCCCACTGAAATTGCATCCAAAACATTGTATTCAGCGATCGTTAGGTTGCGTTTTCCGAATGTTTCGAGTTGCTTGAGAGCACCGTAGCGGGAACTAGTTCCGGCGGCCATAATCACCAAAGTTAGGCAAGTTTTCATGACATTACATCAAAAAACTGCGATTTTTGGTTGCAACAATCTTTTTTGTGGATTCCCTGGTAGCGTCAAGGAATGAATTTAGCAAACTGGATAACTTTGTCGCGCATTCCATTGCTGTTTGTTGTGGCATTTTTTGTATATTTTCACTTCATCGGTAGTGCAACTGTGGGGTTTGCGCTTTTTGTTTTTACGAGCTGGACCGACTGGTTAGATGGCCACCTCGCAAGAAAGTATAAAATTACATCGACTCTGGGAGCGTTCATCGACGCGCTGATTGATAAAATTTTCATGGTTGGGATGTTTATCATGATGCTTGCTTTAAATATCTTGCCTCACTGGACTTTGTTTTTTGTCCTATTGATCGTGGGGCGCGAATTTCTTGTAACGGGCATTCGCCTCGTTGCTGCGAAGCAAAATGTGGTTCTTGCTGCCAGTAGGGAAGGAAAAGTAAAAACCGTTTTGCAAATAGTTTCCACAGGTTTTTTGCTACTATGGAATGCTATTTTGCTCGACTTTAACTGGCTTATACCTCTGTGGATGTCCCAC
>JAIRKQ010000010.1 GCA_031260055.1 Puniceicoccales bacterium | reverse complement strand
AAATATTGCTTCAGCCGCTCGCAATCCACTCCTTCTATCAACCACATAGCCATAAACGAGACCCTTTTTCTCGTTCCCATTTAAATTGTCAATCCTTTTCTTATGAGTCCTGGACCAAGTATACATTTTGTTTCCTATTTCGTTTTTTCAATTCGAGAGTTATTTTTCTTGCATCAAGAAACAATAAATGCTAAAATCTTTTAGACTCGTTTTAAAAATATGGACATTGATGTTGAAAAAATTGGAGAATTGTACACCCAAGAAATTAGGTGTACAAACACAGAATGGCTTGGCAAAATTATAAAAGTTGCTAGTGAAAATTTTACAGCCCATGGGAGAGCTTTCCCCGAAGGAAGCCTTTCCGATAGGGGAATAGCTGTTCTTCAGCGGGAAGAATTAAATCCTCAAGAATGCGATGTGTTGCAGTACTTAATGTCTAACCAAGAAGGATTTCGTGGCATTATCAACAGCGTCACAGCCTTAGTAGATCACGGAATTGATGGGGCAACGGTTAATAAATTGATTCCGTTGCTTCTAACAATTGATAGGGCAACGGTTGATGAATTGATTCCACTGTTTCTAACAGATGACCAAGAACAAATTTCTACTAGGCTGCGAGGATATTATACGGCCTCGTGAACAATTTCCGGAGATAGATAGAGTTATCACAGCCTTGGTAGATCACGGAATTGATGGGGCAACGGTTGATGAATTGGTTCCACTGTTTCTAACGAGTGATCGACAACAAATCTCTAGAATAGTTGAAGATACGGTAAACATGATAGCTAACGGAATCAAAGTAGATATCGCCGTAAAGTTGTTACAATTAAGGATAGAATTTTCCAGAAATTTGGATGATGCAGGGTTTAGGTTTGATAATCCAGTATCCTTTCAAAGTCCGGAAGTTAGTCGTCCCTTCATGGCTAAAATTCTCAATGGCATATCCGGCAGAGTTGGAATTCCGGCAATACAAGACGAAAAATCAATTCCAGAAATTGGTGACAGAAGAATATCGGAAGTTTTAGCCGAGTTAACATATACGTTCGTCGGGGATAAGGGCGGCAATCTCACTTTGCTGCATGCATTTTTTCTGTGCCATTACAACTTTGAGTCCGGTTCATGGGGTCCTTTTGGGAGCATCATGAAAGTATTCATAGCCAGTAGCACAAATATTCCAATTGAACAATGGCAATGGTTTGGAGCTGACGGAAGTGATTTTAAAACATCCCAAGAATTTGAGCAGCTTTTGGTTGGAGACAATCCTGAATTGCAAATGGTGAAATCAGTGCCAGAAACATTCGGTAGGAGGCGGCCCTTATTCGATTAGAGGGAAAGGGATGTTCAACGTTCCTTTAGTCTATTTTGTCGAACAAAATCGAAATACGTTGGAAAATACATTTTTGCCAATGTGGGCTGCAACGAGTGAAATGATGTCGCGTATAAATTTTCCCGGGAATCATCCTGAATCTGGAAGTTGCGACGCATATAGATTTGATCTAGCTAAAGCACCTTTATGCAAGACAGACAGGCCAGTTCTTGGAGCAACAAACCATCTTGTACCATATCATTTTCATTATCAGGGGTATTTATCAACCCAAAACAACAAATAATTTTTCATGCTTCCATTCCCCATTGGCGAATTATTTTCCCATTTTTCCTACGACTTCCCCCGGAGGCACAGAGCATAAATCCAAAGCAAGAAGGGTACATTTTTGGGTGCACACAAAATGAAATAGTGGCATTCTCAAATGGTTTATCGTTGGCCAAAATCGGCCAAAGCAACAGGCAAAACGCGGGGAAAGGAGGATTTGCCGCATCATTTACTCCCTCAAGTTCTTCCGTTTCAATGGATTTTCTGCCTGATGGAATTGAGATTGACCTCCCCAAGGGTAGGAAGATGAGGATTTTGGTAGTGCCTCCTGTAGGATTGAATGTTCGTCCAGACCTTTACAGACACTTTATAGAACTGGAAAATGCCTTTTGCGCCCTAATGAAAAATCAGCCCCCTCGCAATTCCCCTGCATACGATCCCATTCGGACATTTAAAACAGCACTAAGCGCTCTTAAATTCGAAGATCTAGGGTCGTTAGAGTCTTTGCGTAAAAGCTGTTCAGAAGCCTCTTCGAATTCAGTTTTGTCTGAGGTACAACAACAAATATCAACGATTGGAACTTGTTTAACAGCTCTTGTGGCGGCTCAGTCAGATTTGAGTGCATTGCAGGAAATACACACACACATATTATCTTCGGGTGGAATGAAATTAGTAGCTTGATCTTTTATAAAAAAATATACTTTGTATTATGAATATGGAAACTTTTACTAAATTATCAGTTGAGTCAGCGACTTACGAACTGGACCAATATGAAATGCCGATCTTTCATATGGTCATCAATAAGCATGATGCCTACGTACCCGTTGATCGTTTCAATTTTTATCATGAATATCATGTTGTCCCACTAACGTCGTTTAGTGAAAGCTGGAATTGGAATTCAGTATTACCAAAGATACATGTAAACACCATTGGGGATATTTCCGGTGGGCATGTTGAAATTGATGTTAGCGGGTGCACCGATGATGAAAAAATTTGTGCACTGACGGAAAAGTTCTTCGAAGATTCTTGTTTAGAAACATACAAGCCTAAAATTATCAACATAAACTAAGAAGAATAATGGCCCTAAAATGAGGAAACATGCAAGTCTCAAAACAAAAGAGCTGAAAAATAAAAAGAACAATCTTGAGACTGGCAAGGTTTCTTGTGTCCATGGACGGTTTTTATTTGTATCGCTTGTTCTTTCCTCTTTTATTTGAGTTTATAACTCCTGGGCTTAGGGCCTTCCATCTGCAATTTTCTTGGCTTTCAGATACTGTTTTCTAAACTTTTTAGTCATTTTGTTCTGCAGGTTCGCTATTTTTAGAATACTCTTGCTATCGAAAACTGGAACGATGTTTGAATAAATATTGTCACAACGCAAATCATCGATGGTTGACAACAGCTGATAGGCTTTTTCAGCATCCTCCATTCGGCCATTTTTTCGAGCTCGAATTATCGACCGCATCGCATCCGATAGCTCATCATGGGTATCGATGAATGCTAGTTTTACAAGTGGGCCCATTATGTTTGATAGTTTGTTTGTCCACTCCTCATGGGATACGAATAGGGAGGCAAATTTATAGGGATTTATGTCAGGAGAACACCTATATTGATTATATTGAGCTTCGTAAATTGTTTTCAATATGGGTGTACGCCGCATGGTAGCTTTCGTCGGGCCACCGGGTGTACGCAGGTTAAAGTCCAGCAACTTTTGCCCATCCAATGATAGGACAAATTCGATAAAATCCTTTGCCAGTTCCGGATGTTCCGCCCCCCTAAAAATCCCTATGGGGTCAGGCGAAGGAGCCCCACCGCCATAGGGCATGACGAATTTAAATCGATTGCTTCCGCTACGCTCTTCCAAATGTTTTGACTCCGCAAATCCATAAAAATCGACGGTTATGCCAACCAGACAATTTCCGGCCGACACATCTATCACCGGTCTGGTTGTAGACTCGGTAAAATATCTCCCATTCGCAACGATTTTCTGTATCAGGCGTAATCCATTGATCCAACCTTCTGCTATGATTTTCTCTTCATCTTCCTTCGATAACTTGTCAACGTTGAGCTTGTGCTTTAAATCGTCGTAGCAAATTTGCATCTGCTGCTGAATCAGCATCACGAGCGCTTTTTGCGTGGAACTACTTCTCGTTGGGTCAACGATGGCTACTTTTCTGAAAAACTCAGGACGGCCGATATCCATCCAAGTCTTCGGGAAAAACGGAATGCCCTCCGCTAGAATGGCTTCACTGTTATAAATTATACCAAATCCCGTAAGAGACCCCCCAAACCACCTGCCGCGTTCATCCCACAACCTATTGCCGGATAAAAACTCCGGAATGGTGTCTTCGGAAAACATTTCGGGATGTTCGACCAATAGACCGGATGGGACCAGGTTTCCTTTCGACGCCTGAGCCTCAAATTCATAAACACCGCCACCGAACAAAATATCAATTCCACAGCCCACATTTGATTTAAAAAATTCACGTGTAACTTCTACCTCTAGCCTCTGTTCTAATGATTGTAATTTTTTTTCGGATCTAGAAGCGAACGCAGCAATGACGCTACTATCCCACGTGCGGTGCAATTCACTGACCCAATGTAAACGAAAATTATTCGCATACATGGTTTCAATATATCTTGCAGCATCACGACCCCCTCCCTGATATCTCCAATCTATGTTAACTTCTTTCCCGGTCTTTGCCCTGTACCATTTTTTAAACCCAATGGCATATTCCCTTCTCAGGGTTTCATTGTGGGGGGTCATGATGGTCAAAGTTTCAGCATCGCCAACCGGAACAACGGTATTCGCTTTTTCCCTAAAAATAAACGGCAAGCTGACCACCAGTGTTACCAGCAATAGGATTACTATTTTTTTTGGATCAAACATTCTTTTGTCAATCAACGTCCAATATTACAACGTCCTCGGAAGAAACAGTGACGTACATACTTTTATTTTGCACATTGGTGAAATGGCTTGGGTTAAGTTCCGAAATGCGCAGTATAACACCGTCCCTTTCAAACTTAAAATGGGCAACTTCTCCGAAATACGTTACGTTTCCAATTACACCCCTTACGCTATTTTCCTGATTAGGGAAATCGTTCAATCGAAAGCATTCTGGCCTTATGGAAATATAAACCTTTTTCCCCGGCCTAGGGTTATTGATTCCTGTACTCAGGATCCCTCGAAAATTTCCAATTTTTGTCCTTATGATTGCTTCTCCAGAACCAATCTGAACGATCACTCCCTGAAATACGTTTGTCTCCCCCACAAATTCTGCCGTAAAACGGGAAGAAGGAAATTTGTACAATTGCGTTGGTGTTCCGATTTGATTAATTTTCCCCTTTGAAAAGACTGCTATTCGATCTGCTATGGACAGCGCTTCTTTTTGGTCATGGGTGACGTAAACGGTCGTCACTTGATGCTCTTTGCAGATATTTCTTATTTCACAACGCATGTCGTTTCTCAGCTGGGCATCAAGATTTGACAATGGCTCATCGAGTAACAGACATTTGGGATGGACGACCAGTGCCCTTGCAAGCGCCACCCGTTGCTGTTGTCCACCTGAGAGTTCATTTGGTTTTCTCGATGCGTACTGGGCAAGCTGTACCTTTTCCAAAATCTCATGTACCAAATCCTTAATTTTTGCCTTTGGAATTTTGTTGTTTTCCAATCCAAATGCAACGTTTTGAAACACCGTCATGTGTGGCCATAGGGCATAATTTTGAAACACCATACCTACTTTTCGCCTATGGGGAGGCAACTTCGTGACGTCATGTCCACCGAAGCTTATCCGTCCTTTATTTGGCGTATAAAACCCAGCAATTGATCGCAGTAGGGTTGTTTTCCCGCATCCACTTGGGCCAAGTAGAAAAAATAATTCTCCACTGGCCACATATAAACTTATATTATCAAGCGCTATCGTTGAACCAAAAGACTTGGTAAGGTTTTGAATCCTTATATCGGTCATCAATGGTAATCCTTGTTGCAGTTATTCCACCCAATGTCAAAAAATTTTTTGACACCGCCATAATTTTTGCCCCAAAGATCCAAAGGCAAGCCCCTACTGCAGGTTAATTTTATCAACCGTTTGACCGAATATGCCCCTGCCAAGAACAACGGCGATAGTTTCGTCTCCGAAAGGTTTATATTTCCCTATTAAAGCCGGCAATTTTCATAAAGTAATGCCGCCAATTATGATGAGACCAACAACCCCCTAAGACAGTCGGATAGCATAAATGACAAAATCGAAGCAATCGGTTCCTAGTAGAGGTTTGGTAGATGGAACAATCAAAGGTGTTAGAACATGTAATTCTAGCAAATCTTCGACCTACGACAAAAGTTCTTTGGGAAGAGGTTTGCCTTCTTCAAAGCGGGCTCCATTCCTATAGTTTATGGCATCAAGAAAATACCGTACCGTCTTGATAATTTTCGGATCATTTGTCGTAGAATCCATTGAAAAATCAGGACTTTCCGGGATTGTTTTTGCGGGCAAATTGTCCCTTAGCACTTGTCTATCGCTGGCAGATTTCCCATATAGATACACCAGTCCATTGTCGAAAAGTAAGGGGCGCACCTCGCTCACTATAGCCACTACATGTTGTGGCCCATCCGATGTCTTCAGTTCCAGTTCAAACTCTATTCCAGGTGTTTGATAATTAACACACATGAACGTTGCATTCAAAATTTTTACTTCTTCCATAGTTTTTTCCAATTAATTTGGCTACGTTTATATTACCAAAAAAACTCTCCTGCAAGTTTTTTTTGCGCTCGTATTACGGATGGGTGATCTTTTCCATATTGCCTTTCCATCGCGGGCATGGCTACTCTTTCTTCATATTCTGGTTCGTTAAGTTGTGCTTCTGCAGTGATAGAAATATCAGAAAATGGAACAACTACCAGCTCTTTTTGACCCGGGCACCATTGTTGCGAAAAAACTGAAGTCAGGACCGAATAAGCTGGCACTCTCCCGTAGATTGCTGAGTCCCCATATATGGGATCTGGACCACCCACGGCGCTCACAATGCTCCACGATTCTGCCGGAAGGGCTTTTTCTGCACTATACGTCAAATTCCTCGCTTCACTTGGAGCACCTTCTTCTATGGTTTCTCCGGTTATTCTTTCATAGGCGAGGGCATCCACTTTTCTGATCGCCAAAAATGTTGGCGGAGGTCCTTCCTCTTGCCCCGGAAGTGTCGTATGTCTAAACAGCAACTGACTGTAAGCATATTCTAGCGGAAGGAAGTGGGAAACGACTGCCCTTTCCTGCATATCTGGAGGTTGTGGATTCTCCTGACTTGCCCTACTCTGAGGTAGAATATCACTGCTTACACATGAACGTACTGCGTACAGACCTCCCACTGCGTGCCCCATTTCCCATCTGTACCACGCCTCAGAATTCATACCGTCATTAGTTGTTCTTTTGTAAAAAGACTCAACTTCAGGCGGTTTAGGTATACCATTTAACATGTTAGAAAAATTTTTCCGAGTTTTTTTCAGTACTTCAATACTTGCATTATTAAGCAATGGTATCATATGAGGAGCTTCTGTTCCCAACATAACCATTGGCGTTGGCTGAATTCCACTGGGTAATGCATCGAACCCTGCCTGATCAAAAACATCAGCCAATTCCATTTGCATGCTTGCCACGGCAACGGAATAAATAAAATCGTCCTGTGCCTTTCCCTTAAGCCATTGGCAATTATTAAGTATTCCAGCCAACATTCGTGGATTTTTGACTTGCAATTGAGAAATGAGGGCATTCAACGTTACCTTTTGTTCTGGTGTTCGACATATGTTCAAACTATCAAATGCAAGAATTTCTGGAGTTTCTTGGAATTGCAAGTCTTTTGGCATCGCTGCCTCATCAGCAATTTGCGGGGAAATGGCTGATGTTTGCCCTACAGGGGCTTGGGGCACTGCTGCTTCCGCTGCGGGGGTCTTTGGCGGGGCAAATCTTTGAAACGCTGCAGGTAATGGTGCTGGATTTAACCGTGCCGCGGTCGGCCTTGTCGCTGCAGGCTGTGATGAGCCGGACTCAACCATTGGCGGCGGGAGGCCAGGGATCATACCCTTACCTGCGAAAGCTGCGGGAGCCCCAGGGCTTGCTGCTGCGGGCTGTTGGCTTGCCGTCGCAGAGGTCGTCTCAGTACTTGCTGCTGCAGGAGTTGCTTCGGGAGTTGCTACAGGCTTAGCCCTTGGCGGCGGGAGGCCACGGATAGGTGGAAGGCCACGGATCTTACTCCTTGCGGGAGCCTCAGGGATTGCTGCAGCGGGTGGTGGTGGTGGGCTTCCTATAAGATGTGCTGAGGCCGACCCGGCACCCATCACAGGAGCAAACTGTGATAGATCGCGTTCTTCGTCAGGGATTGCTGTTGCGGGAGCCTCGGTGCTTGTGCTACTGGCAGGGTCAAGCATGGCTTTGAGTGAGTTCACCAAGTCAACAATACCCCTACAAAGGATATTTTCGCCTGCTATTTGTTCCACTGAACACGAACTTCCATCCTTAATTATAAAATTACGACTAAGCAGGTTCTGCAATCCCAACCTCAGTTCTTTCATTTCTTCTCCGGATAAATTACCTTTATTTGTTTGTATAAAAGTTTCTACCTCAGATAAAAACGTATTAATTCCTTCAAGACGCGAATTAAGGTTCTCTTCGGAAGAAAAGTATAATATTGGTTGAATATCTCCCATTTTTTGAGCTAACTCCTTGCACTGTTCCTGCAACGCAAGTGTGTGTAGCGCTTTTTCCCCAGCTGTAACCTTCGCAAGGTCCTTCTCAATACCTTTCCCCTTATTATAAGTAAACTCGATTGTATTCTCACAGCCCCGGTTTTTCAGATGAGTTTCAGGCGTAAGGGTAAATCTCGTTTTCGTCCCAAACAAATGATGTTT
>JAIRKQ010000009.1 GCA_031260055.1 Puniceicoccales bacterium | reverse complement strand
TTGTATATTTCCTGCGGGATCGTTATGCCCAGCTCTTTTTCAAAGGCATTGATTTCTTCAACACCTGACCTGGCAAAGGGTGGGAGTTTTATCGGTTCTCCATAGCCGGGCGGTACCGGCAGAGATTCATGTTTCGAATTTGTCATAATGTTTACTTAAACCTTTTAAGACTTATTTTGCTATTTACCAATCAAATGTCAACGAGCGTAGAAATCCCGGGCAATGTCGACAGGCATAGAAATTTTGGGTATTGCAATGTTGTTGTACCAGTGATGAAGTTGCCCATTCGTTTGGTTCTATCACCCGACCTTGATCCATCAGTTGCCGGGCTGCCGTCTGCAATTCTCTTGTCCTCTCCACTGCTGCATTAACTTCAGGCCTTGTTAGCCCACATTCTCGAAGATCAGCTTCCAATTTTTGCAAGTCAATGGCCATTATCACATCGTACATTTCTCGATCTATGACAGGAGGCATGCCAAAATTTCTTGGAGATTTACCATCGATAGCCACCTCACAATCGTCATTCCCCTCTACTGGCTTTACAATCACGTCAGGAACGCTATCAGCAAAGTCCCGTGGGGTTTCGTTGGAAATGACAAATCGTGGTCGAAGGCAACGGGACCATCCACTGTTAGCATTACGTTGCCCCGATGCCTGTCGATTTGTCCCGTCAGTATGTCCTGGATTTGTATCCAAGTTCCCCGGCGTATGAACTCGTTATCATACCTAAGTTCTCCTTCAGATACGGCACTCCTAACGGTCTTTCCATCCAGCATTTCCATGGCAATGCAAGGGGTCCTTTTTCCTTCTATAGAAGCTTCCGCTGCGGAAACGGTGGCTATTACATGCGGAACTTCTATTCCATTTGTTTGGCCAATTTCGCAAAGCATATCCTGCACCATTGAAGTTGCTCGGTTGCGCCTATAGCTCCCACTTGCTGTACCAACACACTCTTGTACTGTGCCTGCATCCCAGGTAAATGTATCCAGGTCTATTTCACTTTTTGATTGATCGCATGGTTTTAACACTATCGGATCTGACGCTTCTCCCATGCCTACCCCTGGCTTCCTATGGGCCAGTTGTACGGTATTAAATGCCCCAATGCCAAGGTCTCTTAGTGGAGGCGGGATATTCCTTTCCAGCCTGACCTGGCCACATGCCTTAGCATCGAGCAGTATTTCAAGGGATTCCACCCTGAGAGCAATAGCACGATAATGGGAATTGTGATCACATTCATTTATGGAAAAGTAGCCATTCGAACATTTTATAATCGGAGCACCACACAATGTCCACAACATTGACTTCAGATTTGTTATTTCGTCTGTGGTTAAATCATTTTGTTGTACAAAGTTTTCTACGCCATGTAAAAATGTGCAGATTCTCGGAGCATGGGAACTCATATTACCGATGGGCATTGGCTGAGTGCACCCGACAATTTTCGAAAAAATGATTGGGAGCACTTTTCCCTTAGGGCCTTGAGGTATTGCAATAAAATCTTGGTCAATACTATCAATTTGTTCTGTGAGAGATTGAAGTTCTTGGGCAACCCCTTGTCCTTTATTATAGATAAAGTCCATCGTGCATGCTCGTCCATTCAAGGTTTTGTACTCAATTTTGATGTTGGTTCCTTGATAAGCCCATATTCCAACGGGGGCTGCCGTTACCGTACATGGATGGCCTTTTATCATTATTGTTGCCGTTTTAGAGGTCCCATCTGCTCTAGCCTGATTCCGTAGGTCTTCGATTTGCTGTGAGAGTGAATTATCCATCTCCTTTTATAGTAGCCACTTTTACCACTTTTTACAATAAAATTTTGCAGCCCAGTCAGAATATTTCTTTGCCGGTTTCCGTAGAAGAAACAATTATACTTTTTCACGTTTTGCAAATATCAGGCCTAGGACCACGAAACTTTGCAATGCAAGCGATAGCCAAGCATCCAAAATTCCAATGGAATAGTATTTGCCATCCACAAATGTTACCACATCTATAAAGCTGCGGATATTCATTAGGGCAAATACGACTCCCATGTGAAAAGCTATGGGCGACAGCAAACTTTTATTTTTAAGTAGTAGAAGCGATAATAATACCCCAAATACCATCAGATTCAGAAAACTCAATGGATTAAAGCCATGTCCGACGCTCATTATTGTTGGAATTATGCATCGAAAACCAGAAAAAATTGTAACGTCGACGATATTTAAATTATTTCCCACTCCCAGATGGCAGTAGGCAAAAAATAGTGATGCTAGTAAAATGGACCATGTTGTATTGAGGTTACGCAAGAATAGGTTAAAAATCACGCCGCGGAAGATAATTTCTTCCAAAAATCCTATGCTAATGGCCCCCATAGTAAACCTGAAAAGGTTCCAAAAATAAACTTTCACAGCAACGGGCTCAAATATGGAAACGTTGTGCAAAGATAACCATGCAAATATCGTGCAAGTTAGGATAAATCCACCGATAAAAGTTAATAAAAATTTTCGCCTGCGTATCTTTACAAGATAGACATCTTCCAGGGAATAGAAGCCACAAACTTTTAGAAAGGGAAACAGTAGAATGACCAATGAAATTAATCGGATTCTGTCAAAAAACTTTCCAAACCCCTTGTCGACAAAATGCTGGAATATTTCCATCGAGAACCTGTTCCCTAGAAACTTCATCATATGAAACAATGCAGGGGTTAATATCGCAGCAAGGCACAAAGTACAAAGATAGAAAGTACCAAATAAAATCACCCCATTTTTCGGAGTGGAATAATTTCTTCTTTTTAAAAAATCGTTTTCCATATCTATTACCATTGGTTAATTAGTAAACTATCTTTTTAATGTATTGGAACATATTGCAAATAAATTGACACGAACGTTGAAAATAATTTCCTAAGCAAGGCATGAAAAAGCTATTGCTCTCCATTATGTTTTTCCTCCAGGCGATATTGCTATATTCGGCTGAGCGGAATGAAATCGTTTTACTAACAAGCGCCGATAACCCTCCCTACGAATTTACAAGGTCGGGAGAAGTTGTGGGGTTTGACATAGATGTAGCGAAAATTATCGCAGAAAAATTGGGGAAAACCCTCGTAGTAAAAGATATGCCATTTTCAGCTTTGATTCCCGCTTTGATATCGAAGCAAGGCGATTTTGCCATGGCCGCCATTACCCCAACGAATGCCAGACGAGAAAACGTTGATTTTTCCATACCATACCAAGACAACATTAGTGCTGCCGTCCTGGTTGATAGGGACGAATTTTTGTACATGAAAGATACCAATGCAATATTTCCGATCGCACTGTTGGAAGGCAAAACGGTTGGTGTACAACTGGGAACACACCATGAGAGTGATATACGGGCTGCTAACATTCCAGGCATAGAAATAAAAAGATATGACAACGTTGGAACGATGGTTGCCGAAATTTCAAACTCTGCCAATGGCAATGGAACCTTATATGCTCTCATAATAGGGAATACCGAATCACATATGTTGACAAAGAAAAATCCTAAATTATGTTCTTTTCCGCTTCAATTTTCTGATTCCTTCGCCATTGCGTTTCCAAAAAATTCACCCCTAAAAGCAAAAGTTAACGAAATTCTCGAATCACTCAAAGAAACCGGAAAAATCTCTGATTTGGAAATAAAATGGGATATTGCGCAATGAATGTTTTCAAGGGATTCCAACAGATATCTAGCGAAATACCATATATCATAGAAGGTGCTAAAGTAACCTTGGAATATGCTCTTATAGCGATGTTTTTTGGGTTTTGCGGCGGAACATTGCTCGCAATTATCAGGCAGTCAAAATATAAAATTCTTCGTGCCCTGGGAGCATTGTATTTATCTGTTTTTCGGGGAACGCCCCTTCTTTTACAGCTATCGATAATTTATTTTGCCATCCCTCAGATTATTCATCGCCCAATCCCTGCTTTTGTGGCGGGAATAATCGCATTTTCATTGAACTCATCCGCCTACGTTTCGGAAATTATGCGGGCTGGCATGCAAAGCGTAAGCATTGGTCAGATTGAAATAGGAAAGGTTTTGGGCTGCTCAAAGTTCCAAATAATTCGCGATATCGTTTTACCCCAGGGAATAAGAAATGTTTTGCCGTCACTGGTAAACGAAATGATCGATCTACTCAAGGAATCTGCCATTGTTTCCATAATTGGAGAATCGGATTTACTTCGTCGAGCCAATGTCGTATCAAGCGAACACTATTTATATCTGGAACCATTGCTCATCGCAGGGCTGTGCTATTACTGCATGATCATGATTTTGAGTAGCATTGCGAAGTGCATAGAAAGAAAATTATCATGCTCGAGGTAGAAAATTTACATTGTACGTTGGGGACCAATGAAATTCTGCGAGGAATATCTTTTACCGTTGCCGGTGGCGAAATTGTCACGGTAATTGGGAGATCAGGAGCTGGCAAAACCACCCTCCTACGAGTACTGTGTGGCCTAGAAAATATATCCCGTGGAAAGATTTGTATTAATGGGAAGAAAGCATGCCATGGGGATTATGGGTTAGTCCAACAGGGATGTTGCCTGTTTGAACATATGACGATTTTAAAAAACGTTTCCTATGCTTTGCAGGCCGTAAAGAAATTTTCTACAAAAAAGGCCAAAGCAATAGCACTGGACATGTTGACACAATTTGGGCTAAAGGATAAAGTAACAGCATATCCAAGTAGTTTATCCGGTGGCCAAAAACAACGAGTGGCAATTGCTAGAACTTTGGTAATGGACCCCAAAGTATTATTATTTGATGAACCGACATCGGCCCTCGACCCTGAAATGACAAACGATGTGGTCATTATGATAAAAAACATAGCATCGCGGGGAATTGCAGTTCTGATTGTTACCCATGACCTGGCGATGTCCCGTAGAATTTCCGATAGGATTCTATTTCTGGAACGTGGTAAAATTGTGGAAAATCGTCCAACAGAAGAATTTTTCCTAGACCCTCATTCCGAACAGGTAAAAGGTTTTCTAAAAAACATGGCCCTACTTTAAAGATTGGCATTTGTGTCAACCAACAAATCCTCCGCTAAGTTGTTCGATAGCATAACAAAAATGAAATGTTGACATATTGTATGTGTTTGGATACATTTACTCTTCAGCTAGAAGCTAAAGGGAGGGTAAGATGGAAGATTTTAAAAGAATTGGACGTGAACGGAATAATTTTGTAATTCTTGAGCGTAGTGGGGGTGTTGCACCTGTAATTTTTAAGGTACATCCTGATCGTGAGGAAGATTTTAGGAAGATTGCAGTCCACACCACGAACGATCAATTTCGTACAGCAGCAAGGGCTGCGGACCGCGATGGACATGCAGTTATCAAGGATATTCGGTTAGAAGACCGTATGGTTGCAATAAGTTTTGACATCAGTTCACATGGGTACAAGCGGCCGGCTTACAAAATTACTTTTCTAAACGAAACAAAAAATGGCTAGTCCCAACATTGAAGGTTATTCATTTTTTACGCCATTCTAGACATCCGTGGGAGAGATGTGTTGCGTTTTATTGCGCTGGATTTAAATAAGGTGGGCAAAAGATATGGCATAAAATCCACAATGCGGAGCATGGGATTTTCAAGAGATATGAGTATTCAAAGTAGATAGCACTTTGTCCACGATATTTGCTGCCGATAAGCCATGTTTCATCCGTAAAACATCGAAAGATGTGCCATGTTTTATAAACTCGTCGGGCCAGCCATAGCGCAGAACGTTAATTTTTATGCCGTTGTCGTTATAAAATTCCAGAATAGCACTGCCCAATCCTCCTATCAAAACGTTATCTTCAAGGGTCACGATGAGCTCATAATTTTTGGCAATGTCTTTCAATATTTCTCCATCCAGGGGTTTTACAAATATCACGTTGACGATCCCACCTTTAATACCAAAGTTTTTTAATTCCTGGCAGACTTCATTGGCCAAATCTACCATATTTCCAAGTGCAAGAAAACAAACCTGCTGACCTTCAATGATTTTTTCTGCTTTACCAAATGGCAAATATTGCGAAAACCCTATGGTGTCTAGGTCAACATTTTGCTTACAAGATTTAGGATACCTTATGAAAACTGGATAGCGCCACTGGAAAGCAGAATATAGTGCGTTTATAAATTCCTGAACATCCTTAGGCTGCAAAATGACAGCATTGGGAATCAGCCTCAAATACGATAGATCGAATATTCCATGGTGTGTCATTCCATCATGTGCGGCGATTCCAGCACGATCTAGGCAAAAGACTACTGGCAAATTCTGTGAACAAACATCATGCAATACCTGATCAAATGCCCGTTGCAAAAATGTGGAATATATTGCACAAACTGGCCGCATGCCACATTTAGCAAGGGCAGCCGAAAACGTCACAGCATGTTCTTCGGCGATACCAACATCAATGTACTGATCTGGGCAATGGTCTCGTAGATATGATAATCCAGTACCTCTTGCCATTGCAGCTACAACACCTACAATTGTTTTATCTTTCTGGGCGAGCTTTGCTAGTTCTTTACCTAAAACTTCTCCGTAGGAAATTGTATCCGGCTGTGAAGTGGTGACATCGTATACCCGCTCGGGCTCCATCCCATGAAACTTTTCGGGGAAGTGGGCCGCATCTCCGTATCCATACCCTTTTACGGTTTTCACATGTACAAGGACCGGAACTTTGGAAAATTTACAAAATTCTAAAATCTCTTCCAGTTTGGATATGTCGTGCCCATCGATGGGTCCAAAATACCGCAAACCGTAGTATTCAAAATAGGAGGTTGGTAAAATTATACTTTTAATGGCGCGTTTTAACCCACGTATACCTCGCACGACAGCTTTCCCAAATTTTCCATCCCCTAGCATCTTTTTAGTTGCACTGGAAACAACTCTGTAAAGTCCACTGATAAGAATTTTATTCAAATAGATAGATATGGCTCCAACATTCCTATCTATCGAAAATTCATTATCGTTAACCACTACGATCAGTCTTTTTGTCGTCGTAACTAGATTGTTCAATGCTTCCAATGTCATTCCACATGTCAGCGAGCCATCACCGAGAATGGCAATAACATGACTATCTTCGCGACTGCTAATGCGATCTCTGGCATAGGCAAATCCCAAGGCAACCGACAGTGCCGTCCCTGCATGGCCAGCGACAAAAGCATCATGTTTGCTTTCGGTGGGGTCCGAAAAGCCACTGTACCCGCCGCTCATCCTGATTTGACGAAATTTGGCATCATTCCTGCCAGTCAATAGTTTGTGCGTGTAGATCTGGTGGGAAACGTCAAAAATAAACCTATCGTGGGGAGAATCGAAAACGCGATGCAATGCTATGATGAGTTCCACGACTCCAAGATTGGAAGCCAAGTGTCCCCCGTTAATTGCCGTTACGTCTACCAGTGTCTGTCGAATTTCCTTCGCCAGTTCTTTTAGTTGACTCCTATTTAAAATTTTGACATCCTGTGGAGTATGTATGGCCTCGAGAAGGTTCATCTATTTTAAAGTTTGAATTTCCAAACTTCGTTGGGGAGAAAAGTCCAAAACGATACATTTGGCTTGTAAATTTTCTATCCAATCGGCTGCGATCCTCACACATTCCCTCAAATTTGTGTCGAACATCGCTATGCCATCAATATCTTCTTCGGGCTTTTCTTCTGCTTCTATATCGGCATTATCATCGCGCACGATATCAGGCAGCATGATGTCTTCACAGTAATAATTCTTAAGCTTGGCCAATATTTTGATTTCTTTATTCATTTCATCCTTGAAGGCATCTTCCAGCTTATTTTCCGCAATCCGGGTGGCAATTTTTAGTGGAAATTCCTTCCTGTTAACAATACTATCGTAGTGTTTTATTCGTTCGCTCCATAGTGCAAATTCTTCCAAAGAACTTTGGCGAGTCTTTGATTTTTCGGACAATTTAGGAATCAGATCATCGGTCACATGGCATCGATTGCTTTCCAAACCACTATCGTAATCAAATTCGATGGGAGGAATTGTATCACAGTTTAGGGCCCATGGATAATCCGCTTCCCGTTTATGGAAACATTCGTCGAGACTGGGAAGTTTTATGTCGGCAGGAACGCCCTTTAACTGGGTTGAAATACCGGTCGGTAAATACCATTTTTGTACCGTAATATATGCAGCTCCAAGATCCTTGTTACTGCCCAAAGAATTAAAAAATGTGTTCATGTCTAACGCTACCTGTACACTTCCTTTTCCATAGGTAGCTTCTGCTCCCACAATTATCGCTCGCCTATGGTCATGCAATGCCCCTATTAAAATTTCCGATGCCGACGCGCTCATCGAAGAGGATAGGACTATCAAAGGCCCTTCCCAGGCAATATCTTCATTTTCGTCATAAAACTGTTCTATTTTTCCGAAGGAATCTTTTACCTGCACCACCGGCCCCGTTTTGATGAACAGACCAGCAATTGAAATCGCCTGATTTAATAATCCTCCTCCATTTTGACGCAGGTCTAGAATTAATCCATCAATCCCCTTATTTTTCAACATTTCCAACAATGTTCTAATATCTTTATTGGCGTATACACATTGTTCGTTGTTGGGATTCACATCGCCGTAGAAGGATGGTAATTCTATTACTCCAATTTTTGCAACATTGCCCCCTTGTTTTAATTCGAAGTATTTAGCCTTTGCCCGTGTAGCATTCAGTTTTATATGATCCCGAACCAAGCGAACGACTTTGATATCTCCCGATACGGTTTCCAATTTTACCCGAACGACCGTATCTTTTTTCCCTCGCAACAACTTAACCGTCTTATACAACCTGAGCCCGACTATGTCCACAAATTCGCCATCGTCTCCCTGAGAGACTGCGATAATTTTATCTCCAGTTTTGATTTCACCTGACAACTTGGCAGGTCCTCCGGGTGTCAATTTTTCAATCGTACACTCCCCATTTTCATCCCGCAATTCGGCGCCTATTCCGATCAATGAGTTGTGAATATGGGTGCTCAGGTTTTCGAAAGAGTCCTTTGATAGGAAGCTCGTGTGTGGATCATACATCTTTGAAATGCTATTCAAAAACATCTCTTGGAGCACCCAAGAATCTAAATCTTTGTATGTTCTTCGTAAATTTTCATAGCGCCGTTTAACATTTTTTATTGCTTCATCCAAAATTTTTTCGACGTCATCCTCCATGGATTGATTGGATTGGTCACAGGTTTCCTCTATATTTTTCCCAAAATTTTCTATTGGGGTAAGTATTTTGTCGGAAGAATCATCGTTTTTATCCTTTGATTTATTCAGTTTACGCAGGCTCATTGCTTCGTTTATGACATCGAACTTCAAGCGCTTCTCCCATAAAATATCTGCTTCTTCTTCTGTCTGTGGCCAGTTACAATCTTTCCTATTCACGGAAATGAAATCATCTTTGGAAAAATCAAACCCTTCATCCAACCTGGTGCATACCCAATCCATCCGACCATAGAAAATCGCTCTGAATTTCTCAAAAGCATTAAATGCCGGCATGAGGCTGCCACCACTTACGAAAACGTCCAATGTTGGCACGAATTTTTTCACCAGGGCATCAATATCCTTTTGCAAAAATATCATTTTCCCATGGTCCAGTTCCGACAAAAATTCAGTCATAATTGTCCTATTGTCTAACAAAGAGATTGTCTTATGTTCCAGATGTAATTCTTCCATGCAGCGTACCATATATATGGTTTCCGCCCGCATTTCACGAGTGGGGAATAGGCTATTCTCGACTTCGGCAACGGATGTGGCTCGGAGGCAGGATCCTTGCCCAAGGGAAAGGACAATAATAGCAAATATGCTATAAAACGTTTTAAAAAATTTATTCATGGAACCTAACTTATTCACGCCATATTGTTAGAGAGCCATATTTTTACAAGGACAATCTTGGGAAAAGCTATATCGTGTGACCGTTTAATGTCGTAGCACTAACCGATCACACGATTTTTGGCATGTATGCCTAATGGTGTGAAATGTGATTGGACCTGAATATAAAACGAGAGTGGCTATTTGGCCAAAATGCAAAGGTCTAGACGTCTTTTCCAATCATCAATTGCTATCCTGACAGCAGTGACACCCGCGATATTTGCTTCGTCTTTAAGTATTTTTTGTAAATACTCCCAGTAGATCTTGTAGGTACCTAAGGAACCCTTCTTAAGAATTTCATCGGTGTGCCTATGAACTTTAGCGAAGGTATTATTAAGCAATTCCCGGGTTTCATTGCATCCCACACGACCTATCGCAGTAATAACTGTTTGCTGTTTTGCTTGGAGCTCTCTCCTAAGTATAGGGCCACATCCTTTGACTGTTTGTATGAATTTCTGCCTGTCCACTTCGGCTCCTCCAGGTATTTCTCTTGCAAAACGATAGACCAACCTGAATGGTCGAGTAACCATCATCCATGCCATAACTAGGGGAGTACAGAACGTAAACCTTTCATTTTTCGCACAATATTCTCTGATTACAGGTATTACTATAATAGCAAGCACAAGGGATATTGTAATAACGGGGTGTGCAGAAGCGAGTGACCATGCGGATTTGCTAAAATCGATCACCTTGTCTTTCAAAAACTGAATAGTCGGTGTTGCCGGAACCCAGTATGCTTTTAGGCTATTTATTAACGTGGCGCCAATTCCCGCCGCTTCTGCCGTAGTCTCTGCCGCCGCCTTTTCTGCAGCCTTTGTTATAGTCGCAACTTTTCCCTTAATCCTTTTGGAAACAAACTCATACGTTTTATTTGCAAAACTTATCAGCGTAGGAGCTATACAGACACTAAATGCATATTTTAGCCAGCTTTTTTCTTCCCTTACTGCAGCTTGAATCGCAGGTTGATTTATATTATTATTCATACTTTCCTTTTTTTTGTCACTTATGTATTTTTACGTTTTTTTAACTCCCAAGTCAAGCGTTTTTTGTAAAAGTTTTGACCTTTGTTTTCCATCCGAAAAAGGAAAAATACGGCCATGGCGGTTTGGTCGTGGTTGAATGAAAGGGGATGCGGCGTATTTTTACACATAAGTTCCCTGCCAAGGGGGCATGGAATTAGGTGTTTTGGCAAGTTGGCCTATGATTTTATTGAATTTTTGGCAGTATCCGGAATAAAATATTGGCAGGTCTGTCCCCTGAATCCGACGAGCTTAGGAGATTCCCCCTACAAAAATCCATCCGATTTGGCGGGCAATCAATATTTCATCGATTTGCAAAGCCTCGTCGGGGAAGAATTGTTATTCCCTCCGGATTTATGCCGCCCCTTTTCCTTCCCCTCGATTCAGCCTTGCACTTTGTATTAGGTGTTTTTTAACCGAGACGAACGGTTACTCGCACGCACCTATACCCAATAAACTACAACGTGGCCGGATCTAGGTATAAAAATGCGATGTAGCTATTTAATGGAAATTCTCATGTTCAGATATTGTTCCCACTCATCAAGTGCTGTCTTGACAGCTTGGACATTTGCGTTACCCGGTCGGTCTCTAAGTGTTGCTTGTAAAAACTCCCACTGAATCTTGTAGTTGTCTAAGGAACCTCTCTGAACAATTGCATTGGTGTTATTATGAATTGCATTGAATGCAAAGTCAAGCGCTCCCTGGAGTGCAGGGTCTGCTACTATGGCGGCTATCGCATGAGTAACCGCTTGCTGTTTTAGTGTAAGCTGGTTATCAACCGTAGTGCGCAACCCTTTTAATTGATTAATTGATTGTTGGAGTTGCAGCCTGTCCACTTCGGCTCCTCCAGTTATCACTGTTAGTATGCGATAGGCCAGCCTAAATGGCCGAGTAACCATCATCCATGCTACAACAGGGATAGCTTTGATCATACCCCTATTCCCACCCGCCGCACGATATTCTCTGATCGTAGGTATTACTACAACAACAATCGCAAGGGCAATTGTCATAAGGGGTGTGCAGAAGCAGCTGACCATGTCGTTCTCGCCAAGAGCTTGGTAAGCGGTATTACCAAACGGCCAGCCTGTTGCACAACCTCCCCTATTGTGGTAGCCCCCCTATCAACGACCTCTTTGAGGCCTCCCTTGAAAGTACTCGTTTCATTTAAATAAGGGATTATGTTGTCATTCCATAGACAAGTTATCGTTTCGCCTAACGACAGTCCTGTCACTTGGTTAAGCGCTCCCGTCATATTAGTTTCATTAATTGCATTAATTGTATCAGTCATATCTTTCCCTTTTTGATTACAGAGTATAGATTGTGCGAAAAATTTTCAAAAAGTAAATAATTTCGCAAAAGTTTTAATTTATTGTTTTCTACCCGAAAAGGATTAAAAACATGACCATGGCGATTTGGTCGTGGTTGAATGAAAGGGGATGTGGCGTATTTTTACACATAAGTTCCCTGCCAAATGGGCATGGAATTGGATGTTTTGGCCAGCCAGCCTATGATTTTATCAAGTTTCTCACAGCATCGGGAATGAAATATTGGCAGATCTGTCCCCTAAATCCGACGAGCTTTGGAGATTCCCCCTACCAAAGTCCTTCCGCCTTTGCAGGCAATCCATATTTCATTGATTTGCAAGACCTCGTCGGAGAAGAATTATTATTCCCCTCGGATTTGAATGGGCTAGTGGCAATGGCGGAATCATTTGTTGACTTTGGAAAAATGTATGAAAACTTTTGGCCGGTTTTAAAAATAGCATTTGAAAATTTTTTACGTTTTAAAAACCATGGCGATGATTTTAATAGCTTTTGCCAACGATTCGCCTGGTGGTTAGACAATTACGCCACATTCATGGCCATCAAAGATCAATTCGGTGGTCACCTTTGGACGGACTGGCCAAGGGAATTTTCTGATCCCGAAGCCGCATTGGACAAAGTCCATTCCGATGAAAAACTTAGCCGAATGGCAACCTTTTACAAATTTGTCCAATGGATATTCGATAGGCAGTGGAACAAATTAAAAAACTTTGCCAATGCAAATGGCATCGAAATCGTAGGGGATATTCCGATTTTTGTAGGCCTAGACAGCGCAGACGTTTGGGCAAACAAACGGATTTTTAAATTGCAAGAAGATGGATTTCCAAAATTTGTCGCAGGGGTCCCCCCGGATGCTTTCTCAAAGACTGGACAGCTGTGGGGAAATCCCGTCTACGACTGGGATGTTTTAGCGGCTGATGACTTTTCATGGTGGACAAACCGCATAGGGCGATGTGTGGAATTATACGATGTGGTACGGCTGGATCATTTTCGAGGATTTTGTGACTACTGGGAAATTCCTACACCGGCCACCACTGGAATGAATGGGAAATGGGTAAAATCTGTGGGGATAAAATTTTTCCAACACGTCAAAAAAGTATTCCCCTCCATAAAATTCATAGCAGAAGATTTGGGGTGCCTAAATGACGATGTTGTACAATTGTTACGGGATATTGGATTGCCGGGAATGAACGTGTTGCAGTTTGCATTCGACCAGAATAATAAAAATAAATACCTTCCCCACGAACACGAAAAAAATAGTGTGTTGTACCTCGGAACCCATGATAACGACACGACTATGGGGTGGTTTCGTCTGTTACCTGAAGATATAAAACATCAGGTAAGATGTTATTTGCGAACAAATTGCGATGACGTCTCATGGGATTTCATCAAAAAGGCATACGAATCTCCATCCAATCTGCTAATTTTGAACATGCAAGATATTCTAAATCTTGGATCAGAGGCAAGATTTAACACCCCGAATATCCCTTCGGGCAATTGGCAATGGAGGATGACTATGGAACAATTTAATGGTCTGTGCGAATCTCCAACGCCCCAATATTTGCGTCACTTGCAGGACACCTATGGGCGGTGAAATTTTGTTGACTCAATTGCCGTTGTCCTTCAAGGTATGGACAAGTTTTTGGCAAAAAATGATTTCAAATTGTTTAAAACCTTTTGACAAAATATGCAAATTTTTTGCGGTTCTATTGGTAGAGTTTTATAGAAATATTCTGTCACCACTCAAAATTGCATTGTTGGGGCCATCTGCTCGATGTAGATTTTACCCGACATGTTCAAGCTTTGCCCAATCAATGTTTAGACGATATACGTTCCGGAAGGCATTTTATTTTTCCATGAGGCGAATTCTGCGGTGTAATCCATTTTGGAAACATAGGCAAAAAAATAAAAAAATTTCGTCGCCAATGGGTCGAATAAGCCAGCCATAGCCTATTTTCACTATTTATATTCCAATATCGCATTGTCGGAAGAAGAGATGGTTATTTTCTTGATCCTGTTCAGGTTGTGCTTACACTTTTCGTTAATTAGATAATCAAGTTTCATCAGCTGAAGATGAAAATCCTGTGGCTTTAACACAACGACTATTTCGTTCTTTAGGTGCAGTTCTATGGTTGACCAAACGGCACCCGGGCGGCAATCATAGTTCCTGAGATCGAGGAATTTTATCGATTGAAAAATATCCGGGAATTCACCTTTTAGTGTGGTAATAAACTCTTTAACGGTAGATATTCCTACCTGGGGAAGGAATTGTAATTTACTTGTTTTCTTTGTCTTTAAAGTTAAATTAACGGGTAATAGGTCTAAAATGTCTTCCGGGCCATAGCAAATGGGGGGGAAAATTCTACCATCTTCTTCATCAACCAGGAGTAATTTCTTTTTTCCACCAACATTGGCCACCAATTTCAACATGGGCACACATTCGTTGATTTTTACGTATAGCGCATCGGGATAACGTTTTTCTATGAAAACATCCCTAATTTGAGGAATGGTTTCCAGCCGTTCCCTCATGGAGGAAATATTCAGTGAAAATAAATCAGTACCTTTTCTAATATGCAGCTCATGGGCCAGCCACGGCGATATAATTTTCCCATTTGTTTTGAAAATTACCTTTTTAAGCTCATTTGTTGAGGGATGGATTATATTCGACTTTTTGCAAAATACAACCCCAGCCACTACCAAGGCGACACCAAGTGGCACAAACACTACCAATAAAAATGTTTTCCATTTACCCATTAAGTTCAACGACTTTTGCAGAAGTCAGAGCCTAGCCTAAGGTTGCCAAATTTTTTTTTATTTTCAATAAAATTTATATCAAAAATATCTTTCATAAAAGATTTCATTGACTAACGCGGATGACACAACATTACCATCCTCCATGGCTGAGCAAGAATTATCTGGGAAAATTTGCGTTGTAACCGGTGCCGGACGAGGAATTGGGAAATCTATTGCCATGTCCCTCGCAAAAATCGGTGGCCATATAATTTGTATAAGCAAGTCCGAAGATAGTTGTGGTACTTTGGCACAGGACATACGAAACCAGGGGTATTCTGCCGAACACATGGCCATCGATGTGTCTTCCCCTGATCTGGTTTCAGATGCTTGCAAAAGCATATTAGGGAAGCATTCTGCCGTTGACATTTTGGTAAATAATGCTGGCATAACCCGGGACAATTTGATGTTAAGAATGTCCCAACAAGAATGGCAGGAAGTTTTGAACACAAATTTAAATAGTTGCTTTTATTGGACTAAAAATTTACTACATCCCATGGTGAAGAAGCGATGGGGGAGAATCATTAACATGGCATCCATTGTCGGCCTGATAGGTAACTTCGGGCAAGCGAATTATGCAGCAGCTAAAGCGGGGATCATCGGATTTACCAAGTCCATAGCCAAAGAGGTTGCCTCCAGAGGCATAACAGCAAATGCAATAGCTCCCGGATTTATACAAACTGACATGACCAGCAAACTCGGCGAAAACATAGTGACAGAATTGTTGAAAAATATTCCAATGAAGGAATTGGGAATGCCAGATGATGTGGCAGAGACCGTAAAATTTCTATGTTCCCGGGGAGCCAGATACATAACGGGGCATGTCATTAACGTCGATGGTGGAATGGTGATGTAAAAAAGGCTTGCGTACCAGAATAGGATCATTTTGATGCGGAAGACATGAGGGATTTTACTTATGACAAGCAATAATATAGAATCAAGAGTTAAAAAAATCATTGTTGATCAATTGGATGTAAACGAAGAACAGGTAACATTGGAGGCATCGTTTCTCGATGATCTTGGGGCTGATTCTCTCGATACCGTTGAATTGGTAATGGCATTCGAAGAAGAGTTCAAGGATGAGATCAAGGGAGAGATTCCAGAGTCGGAAGCTGAAAAAATGCGTACCGTTAAGGATGTCGTTGATTTCATCAGCAAAAAAATAGAAAGTGAATAGTAAGTTGCCTCCACCTAAGCAATGACCACTATACGTACAATTAACGGATTTGGAAAACGTGTTGTTGTTACAGGTATTGGACTTGTTACTCCTGTCGGGATCGGAACAGAGGAAACTTGGAAAAATTTAACAGGTGGGAAAAGTGGGATAACGACTGTGACGTCTTTCGATGTTAGCAATTATCCATGTCGCGTAGCAGGGGAACTTAAAAACTTTAATGCGGAGGACTTTATCGATAGCAAATCGATAAAACGGAACGATATATATGCAATATACGCAGTCGCAGCAGCAAAGATTGCAGTCAACGACGCAAAGATCGACCTCGATAGCGTTGATAGGTCTCGCATTGGCGTCATTGTGGGATCTGGAATTGGAGGAATGTCAACTATAACGGAGCAAACTAGAATTTTTTTCCAAAAGGGACCACGATATGTTTCTCCATTTATGATACCGGCCCTAATTGCCAACATTGCATCTGGGATCATTGGTATGGAATTGGGACTGAAAGGGCCAAATTTTGGAGTTCTCAGTGCATGTGCAACAAGCACACATTCAATCGGGGAAGCTTTTAACTGGTTGAAGCTCGGAAAGGCAGATGCCATTTTCGCGGGCGGTAGTGAAGCTGCCATTACACCCGTAAGCCTTGCCGGTTTCTGTTCCATGCGAGCTGTTGCAACGGCGTATAACGATACACCTGAATCTGCCAGTCGTCCATTTGATGCAACCCGCGATGGTTTTGTCATGGGTAATGGAGCAGGAATTTTGCTTCTGGAAACTCTGGAACATGCACAGTCCAGGAGGGCAAAAATTTACTGTGAAGTCGTTGGGTACTCTGCCAGTTGTGATGCATATCACATAACCGCTCCTGCTCCTAATGGGGATGGCCTTATAAGATGTTACGAAGAGCTATTTGCAGAAACCGGGGTAGACCCTTCCTACATACAATATATTAATGCCCATGGTACGTCTACTTTATACAATGATAAATATGAAACGGTGGCCATAAGAAGATTTTTTAAAGATCACGCAGATAAGCTTTTTGTCAGTTCCACTAAAGGTGCAACTGGCCATTTGCTAGGTGCGACCGGTGCCGTTGAATCTGCAGTTTGTGCCAAAACAATAGAGACCGGGATCATTGCTCCTACCATAAATTATTCTACGCCAGATCCCGAGTGTGATCTTAACTACGTACCAAACAAGTCCATAAAAGCAGACGTTCACTATGCCATCAACGAAAGTATGGGATTTGGTGGACAAAATGCAGTTCTGATGTTTAGGAAATTCTCCTAAAAGAACTCGCGGAGGAAGAATCTCACCTTTAGACGGTCGGGTGATTTTAATTTTTACCTTCATCGGCATACATTGGTAAATGGTAAAACATAGCAAAAAAATTAATGTGCTTGACACAAAAACCATTAACGATAGATGTGGCACAAGGGTTTTGATGTTGTAAAGTGGGAATTGTCCCACTTTTTATTATCGAATACATTCGAAGGTAAGTTGATGAGTACTAATGGTCAGATATTGTCGGTGTTGGAGTACATGGAAAAGGAAAAGGGTATTAGCCGGGCTGATATGATTGAAACTATCGGCGAAGCGGTTCGTACAGCAGCACTGAAGAGCATAAACGCTGGCCATGATGTCAGGATAGAGATTAATCCCAAAACGGGGAAATTACAGGCCTGGGCAATATTTGAAGTGGTTGACTCTGTCAGCGACCCGAAAACACAAATCCATTTGAGTAAAGCATCGTTGCTGGATGAAAATGCAGAAGTTGGTTCTGTTATAGAAAAGGAAATTGATCCAGCATTTTTAGGAAGAATTGCTGCGCAGACGACCAAACAGGCAATTTTACAACGGGTAAGGTTTTTCGAAAAGGAAAAACTTTACCATGATTTTAAAAATCGTGTGGGAGATATAGTTTCGGGGACCATCAAAAATATTGATGGCGGGAACTTGTACATCGATGTAAATGGAGCAGAAGCCATAATGCCAGCCCGTGAACGTGCTCGAGGAGAAGAATTTTCCATTGGCGAAAGAATCCGTTGTTTGCTGTTAAAACTTGATCCATCCAGTAGGGATGCAGAATTAGTCCTTAGCAGGAGCCATGTGAATTTTATCAGGCGGTTATTGGAAATTGAAGTCTCTGAAATTGCTGATGGTAGTGTGACGATCAAGGGTATCGCCCGTGAACCAGGGTATCGAACAAAAGTTTGTGTGGGAACAAACGATAAAAACATCGATCCGGTTGGTGCCTGCGTTGGTATCAGAGGAATAAGAATAAAAAGCATTGTTCGGGAACTCAGTGGGGAAAAAATTGATGTTATTAGATATGACGATGATCCTGAAAAATTGCTCTTTGAAGCAATAAAACCAGCGGTTCCAAAAAATGTTCGCGTTGACTATGATGGCAGGAGAATTTATTTTGAAGTTGCGGAGAAAGACCTTGCAGTTGCAATCGGTAAGCATGGATTAAATGCAAAGTTGACATCTCGCATGATGAACTGGCGCCTGGATATAAGTAAAGAAAACGAAGCGGTGCCTGAAAATTTCGGCGAGAAATTGGAACGAGCAGTAGCCGGTCTGCACGGAATTCCAGGTATCAGCGACGAACAGGCACAAAAACTTGTAGCCATCGGAATTACAGACATAGATGCCTTCGAAGGAGTTAACGCCGAAGATTTAGCAGAAGCTGGATTTGACATGGATGTATCCCAAAAGATATTGGACAGTGTACGAAAATTCTGCAAAAAATAAAAAGATAAGATGAGTATAAGGGTATATCAATTAGCGAAACGACTGAACTTGGAAAATAAACAGGTGATTCAGTTGTTGCGTGAACGGGGGTTTGATTTTAATAGCCCTTCAAACTCGATTTCATCAATATATGCAGATGCACTCATAGAAGAAATTGGGAACAAAAAGTTTCCCAGTGAAAGAGCGTCTTCCGTTTTTCCCTTGAAACAGAAAACGCAAAATTTTGGAAATGTTCAAGGTGATACCCCTGGTAGCAGTGCTGCGAAAATCAAAGAAGTTCCTCTTCCCAATACTTTGTCAGAGGAGCGGCGAAATAGTGCCAATTCGAAAATTGGTGTGACGGGCACAAATGTTGGCAATAAGTTTGGGTCCCCATATGACGTTGAAAAATCTGCCATAGACAAAAATTTCCAAGGATATTCCGATCGATTGAGGCAAGAAAGGACAGATAAACGGGAAAAACCTGTGATGATCGCCGTTAGTTCGCTGGACAGAACTAGAAAAAAAGATGATGAACCAGAGGTACGGCTGCCCGAGTTGAAGAAGCCCATACCTACCATCGATGGCAAAATTCGTGAGTCCGAAGAGAACATGTTGACCACCAGTTCTAGGCCATTTTTAAAAAAAATTGAACGACAGCCCTTGAAAGATGAAGTATTGCAAACCATCGAAGTTAAAACTCCACTTGTGGTACGAACGTTGGCCACACAGATGAATGTCAAGCCTTTTCAGCTAATATCCAAGCTGATGAGCATGAACGTCTTTGCGTCGATGAATCAAGAAATTGACATATCTATTGCCCAAGATGTTGCAGAAAAGTTTGGATATAAATTAGTTCTCGCCAAGCAAGAGTCGGTAAAAGTTGCCAAACTGAAACAGCCTATTAGGCAGGATATCCCCGTTGAAAAAAAGGGAGCAAATTTGGTCGAACGTCCTCCCATAGTATGCATATTTGGACACGTTGATCATGGGAAAACCACGCTGCTTGACACCATTAGACATGCGCATGTTGCGGCTGGAGAAGCAGGAGGAATCACCCAACATGTGGCGGCTTATCAGGTTGAGCAGAGTGGGAGCAAAATAACTTTTATTGATACTCCCGGCCATGCGGCATTTTCGAAGATGCGAGAACGGGGAGCAAATTTGACCGACATAGGGGTGCTAATAGTCGCCGCCGATGATGGGTTTATGCCGCAAACGGATGAAGCTCTGAAATTTACACAGAAAGCAAATATTCCAATTATTGTGGCGATTAATAAAATCGATTCCAAAGGAGCGAATCCTGACAAAGTGAAACAGCAGATGCAGCAACGAAACATTACTCCGGAAGAGTGGGGTGGCAAAACATTGTGCACTGAAATTTCTGCTCTCCAAGGGACAAATATCGAAAATCTTTTGGAACTAATCCGGTTACAAGCGGAAATCATGGATTTACGGTCGGACTTATCGAGTCCTGCAGAAGGAATCATACTCGAATCTAGGATCACTCCTGGGCATGGTGTGATGGCAAGTGCTATCATACAAAACGGTATTTTGAAAGTCGGGGATTGTGTCGTTTGTGGTCCCTGCTTTTGTAAGGCAAAATCATTGATCAATGACCGTGGGCAACGGATAGAAGAAGCTCCGGCGTCAACTCCTGTAAATATCATCGGATGGTCTGGCATTCCCGAAGTCGGTTCAAAATTCACATCGGTTGAGAACGAAAAAGTTGCTCGTAAACGAGCAGAAGAGGCGGAGGTAGAACTTAGGAAGATTCAAAATTCACAAAAAGATGACAGGGAAGAAATTGTCAACTTAGACCAGTTATTTTCTGCAATAGCTGCCGTCGAGGAAAAAACTTTAAATGTGATTTTGCGAGCAGACGTTCATGGCAGTGTGGAAGCCCTAAATGATATTTTGGGAACCATACATAGCAAAAAAATTAAATTAAATATTTTGAACTGTGGGGTCGGTTCGACCAATAAGAATGATGTTATTTTAGCAGATACATCGAAGGCTCAGATCATTGCGTTTAATGTCAAAACGGAACCAAATTCTCAAGCCTTGGCAAAACAACTCGGAGTAAAGATTATTCAACATGACATTATATACGAAATCGTTGATAGGGTCCGAGAGGCTATGGCGGAATGTTTGGATCCAGAATTGCAGGAAAGCAAACTCGGGGCCGCTGAAATTCGTAAAATTTTTAATATTAAAAATAATATAATTGCCGGATGCATGACCATAGAAGGGAAAATTTTGAAGGAGAAATTTGCCCGTGTGATACGGAAAAAGGAAATGATTTTCCAAGGGAAATTTACATCGATTAAGAGAGAAAAAGATTTTGTTAACGAAGTGCGAGCAGGCTTTGAATGCGGAATTATCATTAGCGGGTTTGACACGTTCGAAATCGGAGACATCATAGAGTGTTTTGACATAATAAAAATTCAACCCTCACTATAGTTCTATGCTTCCATCGCCAAGAATTGTTCGACTAAATCAACTTGTATATCAAGAGTTAAGTATGATTCTACGTACGCTATTCCATGATTTAACGGCGAGAATTTCCCTAACGGGAGTTTCACTTTCTCCAGATTTATGCGATGCATGCGTTTATTTTTCTGTCCTGGGAGATGAAAATGATATCCGAAAAGCGACGAAATTTCTGCTAAAAAATGCAAAAAATCTATGCCAAACACTATGTCGACGAATAAAATTAAGGTGTTCACCCCGTTTAAATTTCAAGTATGACAACTCCATCGCCCGTGGTCAAAATATTTTAGCGATACTAGATAGCATACAGACTCACCATGGGTGACAGAAAAATATCAGCATTATTATTTGAATATTCTGCCTATAATGTCGTTGGTCACATAAGGCCAGATGGAGATTGTGTTGGAAGCCAGCTTGCTATTTTTAATATTCTGAAGGCAAAAAATATCCAATGCAACATTATAAAAAATGACGATTATGGGTCTATTTTATCTTCATTTATGGACAGCTATGCCGTTGTGGATGATGGGCAATTCGATTCCACGTTGCCTCTAATTTGTGTGGATTGTTCCGATTTTAAGCGGGCGGGGGTGAATATTTATAAAAAATATAACAAACCCTATTTGAACATCGATCACCACATCTCCAATGACAAATTTGCCGACCATAATATCATCGATGCCAATGCTTCATCCACTGCCCAAGTCATAGCCGAAGCTTTGCTGCGCGAAAATATCGACTTTGATAAAAAAACTGCCGAAGTTCTATATCTTGGTATCATGACCGATTCCAATCGCTTTGCCTATGATACGACGACGCTTGCTACGATTAAGGTTGTAGAAGCTTTGATGGCTAAAGGAATCCGTATTTCGGAAATTTTTCAAAAAGTATACGAGCACGATACCCTTCGAAAGTACTTACTTTTGGAAAGATTTTTGCACAATGTGACCGTTTTTGAAGATGGTCATTGTTGCACATCATTTATCACTGAAAATGACTTCGTGGAAACACAGGCAGAACTCCTTGACACGGAAGGTTTTGTAAATTATACACGGCAAATTAATGGAGTTAAAGTTGGAGCGTTTTTGGAATTCCATGAAACCTATGTGAAATGCAGTTTGCGTTCCAAGGATGCAACTTGGCGCATGGACCTTTTGGCTAAAAAATTTGGTGGAGGTGGCCATCCGGCAGCAGCAGGATTTAATGTCGAATTGAAGGACACGAACTTCTATGCAAAGTTTAAATCAGCGCTCGCTGAACATGTGAGAAATATTCTTAAAAATTGAAATCGTGAATACTAGCAATCTAGATGGAGTTCTTTTGGTGGATAAACCTCGGGGAATAACTTCCCATGATGTTATCGCCAAGCTGAGACGTCTCCTTGGGATAAAAAAAATAGGACATGTGGGGACTCTTGATCCAATGGCGACCGGGTTATTAATAATTCTCGTCGGCCGTACAACGAAAATTTCCCAATACTTGGTGGACCTATCTAAAGGTTACGAAGGTACGATGAAATTGGGGATATCGACGGATTCACATGACATGGAAGGCAGAATCTTGGAAAATCATGATGTGAAAGGCATTTCCTTGGAAGGTTTGAAAATTCTTGCAGGTGAATTTCTTGGGGATCAATATCAAATTCCTCCCATGTTTTCCGCTAAAAAAGTGAATGGCCAAAAATTGTGTGAGCTTGCAAGAAAAGGGAAAACCATCGATCGGGAACCTCAATTTATACATATCAGTGCCTTCGAAATTGATGAGCTACGGGATGACGAAGTTGATTTTTTTGTGCACTGTAGCAAAGGTACCTATGTGCGTACGCTCGTCAATGATTTTGGCGAACGTTTAAAATGTGGAGCGCATCTAAGCCAACTTTGTAGAACCACCATAGGAGATTTTTCAATCAACGATGCACTGACGATGGAAGAGATTAGTCAGACACCAATTTTTGAGCTTTCAAAACGATTAATTCCTGCCTATGATGTTGTCCCTTCGCAAGTTATACGGTAACAAAAATGTGACAAAGACAAAAGAAAATTTAAAAATATGGTAGAAGTGATAAGGACATTTCTCGACGATGTTGTTTACGATTTTTCCGGGAAACCGTTGTTTATGACCGTGGGAACGTTTGATGGCGTGCACATTGGGCACAAAAAACTAATTTCTTCCATCATTGAACAGGCCAGGAACAACGGTGGTGTTGCCATTGTCTATACTTTCCTTCCATACCCTACGATAATCCTCACAACGGCCAAACCAAAGCCCATGATTTACGGTATTGAAAAAAAGTATGAAATCTTAGGAAGTTATGCCTTGGATGGCATATTTGAACAAAAATTCGACAATCAATTTTCCCAAATCTCGTCCTATAATTTTGTAACATTTTTAAAGCAAAAATTTCCTACCCTCCGTGGTATTTCCATTGGGGAAGATTTTAAATTCGGCCATAATCAAGCTGGGGACGCTAAAATTTTGAAAGGCTATGCGAAGCACTTTGGAATTGAAGTCACGGTCATGCCACTATTAATGCTGAAAGGAAAGCGCGTCAGCAGTTCCCACATCCGGGAGTTATTAGAAGTTGGCCATGTGGACCTGGCTAGTTTAATGCTCGACAGAAAATTATAAATTGCTTGCAATTATTCCCAAAAACTTTTCCTTTCCTCCAAGGTCGGGTCTCTTGCAAGAAGGGCCAGCGAACCCCGCCAGGTCTGGAAGGAAGCAACGGTAGCTAGGACACCTTCGTGTGCGTGAGCGCCTGATCCCTTCCGAAGAAGTTTCATTTTAAAAGAAAAAAGGTACCAACTGTTTCATGGAATGACTTTGAAGTAGGACCAACTTGCCAATTCATCTAATTGTGGAAATTTAAAATATCCCCAAACATGTCGTCTTTTTTTGCCAGTTGTGCGTTGGCCATGGAAAATTTGTCCCCGAATTCGACATTTTCTGCCCCACGGATGATTACGAAAGGAGAACTCTCATTACCTTCCCCCATCAGGTAACATGCTGTCGATGCCAGTGAATCTGCTATGTTTACCGATGTCATTTCCAATCTGCGTCCGAAAAGGTCAACCTTTCCCCTGTAATCCTTGATCGGATTGAACCCGAAAATATCCTGGGCAACCCCAACTGTTCCCCGGCGAAAAGGTTCAATTTTGCTATCGATGGACATGAGTCCCAAATTTTTTACGGTGAATTTTTTGCATAGATGTCCATGAATTTCGGCCAGTAATTCGGTAACATTTTGCGGCCACAAAACATAGTATCCATTTCCATTGCTTTCATCGATTCCCGAAAAAGGAATCACAATGCCATCCTTTAGGGTGAGTGAACAATTTTCCTCCCAGGTCCAATCGGCTTCTCGGCGGATCAATTGTTTTTTATCAACCGTTCCGATTTTGACACACCTACCCTGGTGTATCGCCAGACACTTTGTCGCTATGCACAATATGTCCGACTCTTCTAATAAAAAGCCCTCCGAGTCAAAAAGAGGCAAAATATTGTTGATCGGAGGGCAAAGTATGGAAGTTTTTACTGCTAAAAATTTCAACGGCATGCAATTAACTTTATCCGAAAAATTCTTTTAAACCATCTCGGTTGGGTTTCATAGATTTTTGACCGCTATGCCAGTTAGCTGGACAAACTTCCCCAAATTTTTCAAAATGCTGGAGAGAATCAACCATCCTCAGTGCTTCATCAACACTGCGGCCCAATGGCATGTTATTAATTACACAGTGCTGCACAATGCCACTTTTATCTATCAAAAACAGTCCCCTGTAAGCAACGAGTTCTCCGGTAACCTTTGTGATTCCATTATCATCGTCCTCATAGCCGGCTAAAACCCCATACTCATCGGCGATGGTTTTATTTATATCGGAAATGATCGGAAAAGTGACGCCCTGGATGCCTCCCCGTTCGCGGGGGACTTCAAGCCACGCAAGGTGTGAAAATTCCGAATCCGTTGAGCATCCTATCAATGCCACGCTTCTTTTTTCAAATTCTTGCATCTTTTCCTGAAATGCCCAAATTTCGGTGGGGCAAACAAATGTAAAATCTTTTGGATAGAAAAACAAAACGACATATTTTTTGCCGAAAAACTGTTCCAATGAGAAATCTGGTGCAATATTACAACCATCAATTACTGCCGTCGCTGAAAATTTCGGAGCTTTTTTCCCTACTAAAATCTGCATGGGCTCTTTATATGCCCCAAGTTTATTTTTGTAAAGATAAAAATCTGGAAAAAAGTTCTTTACTTACATGACATATTTTTAATCGTAGGCCGCAGCTAGGTAATTTGTCGATTCAATATGGGAAATCTGAAGAAAAAACGTCGTCTTAAGATGAACAAACACAAGCGGAGTAAACGCTCAAAGGCCAATAGGCACAAGAAGAGGCTCTGGGGAAATTAAGTCGCCGTCGTAGGTAGCAAGTGGTAGTTTTATCAATTTTAGAGGTTTAGAGAATTTATAGTCATTTCGCCTAACAAGGGCGTTCAAATGAATAATAGTTAAATGAAGCGACTATGTTTCTTAGCTCAAAGGTGAAGATAAAATTGACATCGGAATAACGTCCATCGACTTAGTTAGTACGTCCATTGGCGTTTGGAGGGTTGGAGGTGAAGATATTAAAGTTGGCATTGATAGCATCCCCTGGTATTTGGAGAGGGTAGGGGGTGAAGCACGTCCGCCGCGGCATATCCATGAGGCGGGTCATTGGCTTGGTGGTGTTTTCTAGCTTGGCGGCGTCCCTTGCGCTGTTCAATGCGCTTGTCTTTGCGCTACGCCATTTTGGATGAAATCTACTAAGCGTTGATCGTAGTTTCCTTCTTCAACAAATTTCACCAATCGTCGGCAAGTTGCATCACTGATATCTTCAGGCATGATATCCTTGAATGATATTTGAGGATCCGTGCATTCCAATGCCTTCCCCTGAATAAATCTTAGGACCATGTCGATGGTATCTTTATTTTTCTCTATGTTCCGTTCATGCAGTAATGCCGAAAGGTTAACTCCTCCACATAGTAGCCGCACCTGTTCATTGGTAAGGGGCTCACTGTCTGGGTTTACTGCATTTTTCATTGTTTGCCGAGCAGCTAAGTGACACGACTCGGACGCTCCCTCAAAAGCGCGCATTGGACATCTGATAAATTCACGGAATGTACCCTGAACAAATGTCTGATTTGTCTTTAACATCCTTAACGCCGCCCACATTAATTTTTGGTTTTCCTCAAAAAATTTACCTGCTTTTTGCTTCCAGTTTTTTTCCCGATCATACGTTTCACCGCTTTCCCTGTGTGTTGCCTCTTCTGTCAATACTTCTCTTGATATTTTTTTCAAACCTTCCACCAAGGCTTTGAAGTTTCCAATCTGTTCATTGTGATCGTTGCCGAAACACTCCAAGATGCTTGAGAAATCACCGTTCATTCTATCAAATTCTTCAAAATATGGAGAATCAAACACATCTACACATTTGTTACCCGCCGTATTTTGTATATTTCGTAAATCTTCCAAATACTGCAAATGTTGATCTCTTTCCTCTTTGGGACTGGCGATTACATGATACATTGCTTCCATTGCTAATGTATATATCTTGTCTGTTATTTCTTTATTTTGCTGCCATACCCTGTTTGTTGCTTCTCCTTCACATTTCATTTTGTTTTTGAGACGAAATTGGTTAATGGCCAAATATTTTTTATTTTGGCTAATAAAAGATTTTATATCATTTTCGCCGGTTATACCTGACGCCTTCGTATGTGCTTCCTCCAAGCACGGGATAAACAACCTATTGATGAAGAAATCTCTCCGTGCTTCTGGATCTGCGGAAAGTAGGTCATAGATTACCCGAAGGGCTTCGGGAAGATCCTTGCTATGGTAGCCTTTTACGGCGGCTGCCAGGTCGTTCAGAAAGTCTTCTTGGCTAAAAACATCTTTGTGCTCAGCTGCTGCAGCCTCGGCTGTAAATTGTTTCACAGCCGCCTCATACTCCGGCCCACCAAATTTACTGCACAGCCATAGTATAAATTTTCTAAGGGAGCCGGGGTCAAACTTGCCTTGTTCTAAGTCGGTAAAAAAAG
>JAIRKQ010000008.1 GCA_031260055.1 Puniceicoccales bacterium | reverse complement strand
GATGCCGACGACGAATCCTCCCATGTCGTTGCTGTATCCCAGGCCATGGCTTTCATTCCTGCGGGAATGGCCGTAGAGGGCATAGACGAAGGGGTCTGCGAGGCAACCCTTGACGTTTGCCATGCGCCTGGAAACCGCATCGGTAACCAGGGTGTTGGCCGCCATCGACAGGGTGGCCAGTTCCTTGTCAATGCTGGTCAGTTCTCCGTTGACACTGGTCAATCTCCTGCTGCTGGCCAGTCTATTTTGGTGCGGATAGGGGCAAAATTCTCCGTTCAGCAACTTCTCAAAAAAGGCGATGGTGTCTTCACTAAAGTTAACTTCATACTCGGTTTTAGGCTTAGGTTTGAGAGTAGGTTTGGACGCCTCTCCCTCTCCTTCGGTATCCGATGCCCCGTTCGAAACAATGTACTGCCATATTCTTCTCGCAAAATTCTCCGCAACAAAATCGGACATTGGCACGGCATATGTGAGCCCATGGGTTTCGCAAATTGCAGCCAATTTTTCCACCTGCGCCTCTTGTAGGGTGAGATTAGTTGTATTATATATACAATGGATACTATTATCGGCATCGAATGATATCCTCCGCCCATCGAAGGACCTAACGTAAAGATTGTCAAACCCCACATGCAAACTGATGCTTTGGGTTTTGTCCCCGGAGTTAACATAGGAAGTATCCCCAGTTTTTTTTATTGTTGAAATATCCCCTATGCCATAGGTCATTTCTCCAGAGTTAGTGCTAACTTCTTTCAGACCACCGTCCCGGATGCTTTGTATGCGCTCATTAATATAAAGATCGATATCATCAGCAGCGAGAACCAATGGCACGGATAAGGTCAAAAAAGCAATAATTCCTAAAAAGAAAACCCTAAATGGCGCTCCGAAGATTCCCATCAATTTCTTCGGAAGGAGTCGGCTCAGCCTCGACAAAGGACAAAGGACAAAGGACAAAGGACAAAGGACAAAGGACAAAGGACAAAGGACAAAGGACAAAGGACAAATCTTTTTCATAGGGAATATATCTTACATTTCCCCTTGGGATTTGCAACATTTTTTACACAAATTTATCAATATTATAAACTTATTTACGCAATAAAAAAGTAATCGGACCTGTGGTAGTTGTAGAAATTCACAGTTTCGACTCGGCCATGAATCGAGATTGGTATGGCAATGTCCTCGAAATATAGAATTCCCCAGACGCGGGGAAAAAGTTTGCTTGCAAAACAAAAAGAAAGTCCCAGTGTGCACTTCACGATAGCCCGGATGGCGGAACTGGCAGACGCGTCGGACTCAAAATCCGATTCCCGCAGGGGAGTGTGGGTTCGACCCCCTCTCCGGGCACCATGATTTTAGGATTTAACATTTAGAGGTAAGGTTTCCCAACGGAATTCCACGAAGCTATGAATGTATTTGTTGGTAAAATTTTTAGAGAAATTTGGATTTCACGGAGGAGAGATGACAGAGTGGCCTATTGTGCAGCACTGGAAATGCTGTGTGCTAGCAATGGCACCGAGGGTTCGAATCCCTCTCTCTCCGCCAGGAGATAATATTTTTGTTGTTTAATCGTAACAATTTATTTATTAAAAATCAAACCCATGTTCAATATCTCTAATTTTTTTGGAGCGGTGGCTTTTTTACTGTCCTGTGTAGGTCTTATTCCTCAGATTTGGAAATCGTTCAAAACTAAGTCCACGGAAGATATTTCTACGCTAATGCTCATAAATTACTTCGTTTGTTCGGTCTGTTGGATTATTTATGGTTGCTACGTGAAATCACACCCCGTGATATGGAGTAATGTGGCCATGCTTGTAACTAGTTTTATCTCCATTGTCCAAAAATATTACTATGATCGTAAAGTTTGATGAGTATAAGTCGGTATTATGTTTGCACGGAGATTTGCCTGACCATAAATTTTTTCAAAAAATACAGCTGCCGATAATTGCTGCGGATGGAGCTGCAAATTCTCTGGCAGCAATGGGCATAATGCCCCATATGATAATAGGAGATTTGGATAGCGTCAGGCAAGATTTGTTGGTCGATGGTAAGTTCATAAAGCTTGGGGATCAAAACTCATCGGACTTCGAAAAAGCATTAAATTATTTGGGAAACAATAATTTTTTGCCAAGTATCATCCTCGGTATGAACGGTGGATACATGGACCACGTCCTAAATAATATCAATATTTTTGCCCAAACAAATTCTATTTTCCTAGGAGAGAATATTTTGGGCTTGATGCTTATGGGAACCCACCTATTTAATCTGAAGATTGGAACAAAGTTATCACTTTTCGGAATCCCTAAATGTCGTATTACGACGGAAGGACTAAAGTGGAACCTTAGCATGAAGGAATTAGCATTCCCTGGTTTCAATTCTTGTTTCAACAGAACGACATTGGGAAATGTTCATATCCGTATAACGAGCGGAACGGCGCTGCTGATCATTTATACATCGACCATAGTCGACGCAGGTTTATAAGTTTAGATGACGATTTTCGGGGATAAAATTCGAGAATCCATTTTGCTGTAAAAAGTAAAAAGCCAAACGATCCGGCTATCTATTTCGTCGAATCTCAGTGCTTTTTATAAATTTTTATAAAAAAACCCCAACTTCAGTTGAGGTTTTCAAAGAGTTAAAAACAATTTATATTAGAATGCACAATCAACGGAAGCATTTAGCCAGAGATTATTTTTATTTCCTGCTACTTGGCTGTCTTCATCATTGCCATTTACCCAAGACACTTTCTTTGCAGAATTTCCTTCAAAGGCAACCCCAAGTTTAGCCCTAGCATTGTTGTTGAGCTCATATATCAAATCAGCATTTACCCCATAGTAGCAATAGCTTTTGTCACCTGTGCCCGGATTCTCTTTCTTATAAGCCACTCCATAAGGTTTGTCTGCCTGATCAAATCCTATCTTGGCACCAAGATTAACTCCTAGACCAGAAAAAGCATACTGAGACAAATCAAAATTATACCTTACACGGCCCTCTACTGCAATCTCTTTACGGTCAATGTCATAGAAGCAATACAAAGATGGCTCCAGTAAAACGTCGGCAATAACCCCTGCATAAATTTCATTGGAAGAACGTTCCGGACGGATAATATTACCATTTAGGTCCCTTCCCTCTTTTGGCATTGCCGTGTGAAAACGATGCTTATATCCACCATCCACGGTGAACAATTCAGTTACATCCCATAATATTCCAAGGTAAGGTGACACTTGATTAAGAACACTCATACCCTTAAGTTCAAGAGCAGAATCAACCCCACCGTAGACATTCCCTCCGTCACATACAGGGTATCCCACCTTTACTTGAGGTGTCAACGCTTTATGAAATTCATTGCGCCCACGGAATACACGTTCTGTCTGAAACTGAACACTTGTTTCTAGGGTTAAATCCGACGCTATATCGTCTGCGTACAAACCAACAGCACTAAGTAGGCCAACGGTTATTCCTAATAATTTCTTCATAGACTTTCCTTTATTAAATTTAGTTTGTGAAAACTTAAAATGAGGATTCATATCCTCGTTGCGGAGAGGGGTATTGTCAAGCTTTTTCTATTAAATTTTTAGAAAAAATTTTTTAGAAAAAACGAAATCCAAAATATATGGAAAATTAAACGGCTATTTTGTAGATTAAAAGGATTTTGTAAAATTTTCATCCCGCTGACAAACTTCCTTTTAACAGGAAATAACAAAAAGCAATTTTCCAAAAGCGCAAAAAATGAATCTAGATATTTCTTAAAGTCCATTAAAAAGCTTTTGCTTCCTTTGAAAATTAAGTGTTGGGGATACAAGTCGTACATTACCGTTGAAATTTCCATAAAATTTCATTTTTATATGCCAATGAAAAATCTACACGCCTATTGGCGAATGGAGTATGTGGAAGTTCCCCAATCGGAAAAAACAAAGGATAAAAATCCATTTTTGGAAATTCCAAAGGAAGATGAAGCCACATCATTGCTGATATTTAAGAGCCAATTGTGCTACTCGGCGCTGAATAAATTTCCTTACAATGCAGGGCATGCCATGGTAATACCGTACCGTCAAGTTGCTGATATCCAGGATTTGACCGAGGAGGAATACGTTGATATTTGCCAGTCTGTTTTAAAGATACAGAAAATATTAATTGATGCTCTCAAGCCGGATGGATTTAATATTGGGTATAATCTGGGGGCAGCTGCTGGGGCAGGTATAGCAAATCATGTACATTGTCATGTGGTTCCGAGATGGGAGGGGGATACAAATTTTATGCCAGTAATAGGACAGACGAAAGTGTTACCTATGGCGTTAGAAAAAATGGTTGCTCGATTAAAAACTTTCATTTGAATTTTTCAATCGATGTTTCCTTAATCTTTAGTAGAGAATCGTCAATGGTCGCAAAGAGATGGCAAGGTGGAATATTTGGTATGAGTTCTCGCACTGAAGCAACTCAAATTGAGAGTCGATATCCGGTTTGGCAAAGGAAGATTGGTGGGATACTAACATTTTTGCTATTTTCTTTCGGATTTGCCCTCGTATCATTTTTTGGAAACAATTGCTTGCGCATTCAATTCATACCAGGAAATGTATCAAAATCTAGGATTGTGGCAGATTTAGCATTTGAGTACGAAAGTAAAATAAAGACAGAAAAGTTGTACGAGCAAAAAAGGCACCAGGCTGATAATGTTTTCTACATAGACAAAAAATGTTACGATGATTTTATCGAGGTTCTAAAACTGCTCGATGAACAAATAGAAAACTTTACCTACGAACACACATTAAGTGAAGCAGGTCGAAATGATATCAGAGAGTTTATTAATGAATTTGTAGCTTCCAATGTAATAAAGCTTGAATGGCACGATATCGCCATACTAATAAGTTCCCTAACGCCCATCGAGCGTACACAAGCATTCCAAGAATGCATATCTCTTTTGAGAGAAATAGCAAGGGATGGTGTGTTTTCCGAAGAAGTATCAGCCAGCTTGAGGCAGTTTTCGATGAGTTACACAGGAATTAAATTAAAAAGTGATAAACGGCGTAACCTTCGCACATTGGAACAGGCTTTACACTACATAAGAATGCACTTGAGGTCAATGGATGTTGATCAGGATGTTGCGAACATATTCTTTAATATCATCAAACAGGGTATTAAGCCAAATCTAGTATTTGATGCCGAAGAGAGTAAGGCTCGGCTTGAAATGATTCGCAAATCGATTAAACCGGTTCGAGTCAAAGTACGGCAAGGAGACTTAATATTAGATGGCGATACGGTCATTAACGATGAAATCCATGAAGCCCTAGTAGCATATCAAAAAGTACTGAAACAGTCAAATTATATAGGATGTGGATTTTACAGGGACTTTTATACTAAAATACTCCAGGGGATGGTTGCGCTTTATGTGGCCATGGTCCTTTTGCAAGTTTTGCAAAAAAACAAAACCTTCAATCTGAAAACTTTGGTTGGATGTGGCATACTAACAATGGCTCAGTTGTTGTTCCTTAGAATATTTCTTCAAATTGGAAACCATGAGGTATTTTTAAAACATTTCACTCTACTCAACTGTTTCCCGCTTTGTTTGCCGCTACTATGGGCTTCCGGCATTACCATATTGCTCTATGGTTTCTCGGGTGGTGTGATTGTGGCTTTTTTTGTATCGTTGTACTATACACTGATGATATCCAAATCCATACACTTTTTTCTAATGTTATTAACGTCTCATTTTATCTTCCTTGCTTTCCTAAAAAATATAAACTTCAGGATAAAAATTATATGGGCGGGTATACTATCAGGTACGATTATCGCTGCACTTATGCTGGCGGAACATCTATTTCCGATGACGATAAATCGACTAGTTCTATTCCAGAGCGGTATATTGATGATAATGTGTATTGGCTCTGGGTTGCTAACCGTTATATTATTTCCTATTTTTGAAAGGCTATTTTCTGTTTACTCAAACGTTACGCTTTTCGAGCTGATGGACTACAATAATCAAATTTTAAAAAATTTACAAATTACGGCACCCGGCACCTATAATCACAGCCTGATCGTATCCAATATTGCGGAACAAGTTGCCATCAGTGCGAATGCTAATTCGGTACTATGCAAGACGGGAGCATTGTTCCACGACATAGGAAAAATGTTGAAGGCAGCGTATTTCATAGAAAATCAAAATAATCAAATAAATTTACATGACCAACAGACTCCCTATCTTAGCACGCTCATAGTCAAAAATCATGTAAAAGATGGCGTAGCCCTGGCCAAACAGTATAGGCTGCCATCACCGATTATCGATATTATACAGCAACATCATGGGACAACGCTGATCTATTACTTTTATGAAAAAGCCAAGCATGATCTTTTGCTGAGCATTGATACCGAAAATATGTCCGACGAAGAAATTAACATGTTTATAACCAATAAACTTGACGCTTCCGTTTTTAGATACAATGGACCACGTCCAAGAACAAAGGAAAATTTAATTGTCATGCTGTCTGATTCCATCGAAGCTGCCAGCAGAACTCTAAAGCGAATAACCTATCAAACAATCGAGAATTTAGTTAATATGATTTTTGACATTAAATTAAATGATCATCAATTGGATGAATGTCCAATTACATTCGATGAAATTAGAGAATTGCGAAAAATTTTTGCATCCATCATACTATCCATGATGCATTCTAGAATTTCATATAACCTATTGGAAGATGGTACAGGTATGGACAATATGGGTAGTAACATTTACTGGAGAAGTGAATAAATTTCGTAGAAAAATCCAAATTTTTAATGGGGTAAAGTGGCTTAATTTCAGCAACGAAGAACTCTTTGCATTATTTAGTGTACTTGATTCCTCTCCGTTTAAAATTTCAGAAGGCGAGCTGTCCGTCGCATTTCTTGGCAAAAAAGCCATGCAAAATCTCCATCTAAAATTCTCAAACGATGACACACTGACGGATGTAATAACATTTGAAGGAGATCAAGGGATGAATTTCGCCGGAGAAATTTGCGTTTCCCCTGACTATGCCTATGGTAATTGCAAAACGTATGGAACAACATTTTCCGAAGAATTGAGTCTCTACTTGATCCATGGATATTTGCACATCTATGGATTGAACGACACTTCTCCGAATGAAGCAAAAAAAATGCGAGAGGGAGAACACATTTGCATGGCCCAGGTGAAAAATGCAAATGCACTGCCAACATTTTTAGCCTATTAAAACGTTGCAAAATTGTAGACCAGAACTAGCGTTTACCTATGAGCAATCAAGAGGTAATTATTTCAGGAGTACATGTTGATTTGACAGATTCTCTAAAGTCGGCAGTTCACGATAAAGTACATAAGTTATTTAACCATGATGGCAAAATCATTCGTGTTCGGATAACGCTTGAAATGTCTAAAAACAAAGCTCATCAGGATGAGTTTATTGCTCATGGACACGTTGACATTGGTGGCTCGGACATAGAGGCAAGGGCAGCAACGGAAGATTTATACAAATCAATCGATGCTATGGTTAGCAAGCTTGATAGGCAGCTAATCGATGCCCATAAAACAAAGCAGGGAAAACGAAAAAACTAGAGGGTGTCACGGAGAATGTTCGGGTAGATTAGTGTAGTCCTATGGCACAATGCAACACTAGCGGATTAGGTGTATGGTTTTGCCAAACTCATGTCCATTGGCATCTTTTAACGATAATTTAGCAACTCCTTCTTTCTTATTAAACGAAGACAGTTTACAGGTTGCTTCTCCAATTGACACCGTATCACCGATGTTAGAAAAGGTATATTCGTTACCGCTGAAATCTTTTATAACGAGCGTATATTCATTATCCAAAAATTTCTGTTCATTGGTCAAAGTGATTTCCTTTTTGATAATATTATCGTTGATTGTAACTACAGGAAATTCGTAGTAGACACCATCTTTTTCGTATCCTTGCACATTAAATCCAATTACCCGCAGTTTTAGGTTTTCACACTTCTCCCCAACAGCACATTCACCATATTTTTCAGATTCAATATCCTTAAACATGATGACGGTTTTACCATCATCTTTGGATTGCGAATATCCTTCCACTTTTATCCGGTAAGGTTTATTCCTAATTTCAGACAGATATAGCGGAAAAGTATCGTCTACCATGAGAGCACTATAGGTTTTAACTATTGTTTTGCCATTTTCGCTGTATACGGATGGACATGTAAATAAATCAAACTCAATGGGAGATTTATCTTTTTTCAAGCTTTGTGTCCAGGAAAAATTCTCTTTTGTAAAAGACAAAAGTGTTAATCCCTCTTCTTCCCTCTTTTTATGGTTTTCAACGTCTGGCTTTACCTTTAAATGAGTTCTGCTTTTTTTAAAAGAAAAAATAACCCCTAAACTGCAAAGAATCAAAACAACCCCTAACATTAAAAATAACTTCTTACCATTAGACACGAAACCATTATACAATAACTTTCATTTTTTCCTAGAATTTTTTGTCAATTTGCAATAAACCGCATTGATATCATTTTTTGCCGGCTTTTATTCGAGCAACTGCCAGATTACAAGTTTTAGATCATAGGATAGGGTGGCAGAATGTTTCAGCTTCGCCTAGATTTTTCTAATGCTACCAAAATTAGAGAAATGTCGACGGGCGTGATGCCGCTAATTCTTGAAGCTTGGCCGAGGTTTTGTGGCTGATGAAGTTGTAGCTTTTGTCGACTTTCATTGCTTAGACTTTTTACACTTTCGTAATTAAATATGGGAGGGATTTTAACATGTTCCAGCTCTGAAGATTTTTCTATGGCTCTTCGTTCGCGTTCGAGATAGCCCGCATAGCTAATTCTATAAATCACCTCGTCTTGTACGGACTGAGTTTCATCATAGAAATCATTTGGGAAAATGATAGTATTCCGACTTCGTGCCTGCACAAGCCAATCTCCTATGGTCTTGGTTTCAAATTTTTCAGAGTGTAGACGCATTATCCAGAAATTTATTTTATCTATTTTCTCGTGGGTTCGTCGGATTCTAGCTTCATCAATTAATTTAAATTTTTCTGCAAAATCTAGCAGTCTGACGTCGGCACTTCCATGATTCAATAGCAGTCTATGTTCTGCCCTACTCGTAAACATTCTATAGGGCTCAAATGTTCCTTTTGTTACCAAATCATCGATCAATACACCTATGTAGGCATCATGGCGTCCCAATACCATCATGTCCTGTCCCAGTGATTTTCTTCCGGCATTGACCCCGGCCACAAGCCCCTGGCCCGCTGCTTCTTCATATCCCGATGTACCATTAATTTGGCCAGCAAAGAATAAATTTTCTATAATCTTCGAATGTAGGGTAGCATCGATCTGTGTCGGTGGAGCAAAATCATACTCCACGGCGTAGGCCGGGCGTAACATCTTTGCATTTTTCAGTGCTGGAATACTTTTTAATACCTCCAGCTGTACCTCCAATGGCATGCTGGATGATAGACCGTTGATATACCATTCATCGGAATGATACCCTTCCGGTTCTAAAAACAATCGATGTTCATCGTGGTCAGGAAATTTTACATATTTATCTTCAATGCTTGGGCAATATCTCGGACCAATGCCTTTGATTTCTCCGGAGTAGAGTGGTGAACGGGAAATATTGTGCGAAATTATTTCTTTCGTGGCAGAGGTAGTATGGGTAATCCAACAGGACTTCTGGTTGTGAAAATTTGAATCGAGGATGGCACAGTTTTTTATATCTCCGGCAAATTTTGTACTAAACATTTTGTCGAATACTTCTTGCTCCCGGGTATCATAAAAAGCAAATAGGCATGGAGAGACATCACCACGTTGTTCTTCGCATGCGTAAAAGTCAATTGACGTCCCTAAAATCCGCGGTGGGGTCCCCGTTTTCATTCTATCAATTTTAATACCGTGGGTGGACAGGCTATCTGACAGATGTTGGGCAGAAAAATCTCCCAGCCGTCCTCCTAGGATTTTATTCTTACCTACGTGGATCAACCCATGCAGAAACGTCCCATTGGTCAGCACCACCGTTGCGGAAAATATTTCCATACCGGTATCAGTGGAAATTCCCATTACCCTGTCATCTTTCACGATTATTCCAGTGACAATTGTTTGGAATATGGACAAATTGTTTAGCCCTTGGGTGAGAATTTGTTTCATTCGCAGGGAATACATATCTTTATCACACTGGGTACGGGGTCCTTGCACTGCAGCTCCCTTGGACCTGTTTAGGAGTCGAAATTGAATGGCGGTTGCATCCGCATTCATTGCCATTTCACCTCCCAGAGCATCAATTTCACGTACCATATTACCCTTTGCTAATCCCCCAATGGCAGGATTGCAGCTCATTTTTGCAATCGTATCAATGTTCCCCGTCACCAATAATGTTTTTGCTCCGACTCTGGATGCTGCAAGAGCTGCTTCGCATCCAGCATGTCCTCCTCCGCAAACAATAGTATCGAAATCTTCAAAAATTTTCATGGGATATTTTTTCCCAACTTTTAACAAAAATGCGAGGAAAAGTTTTAACCTCCTTCGAAACAGGTCCAAGGTTTGGACTATTGTATGTTTATTTCATCTCAAAGTCTAGTTTTTATGCGACAATTCTTGGGATAAATTTCAGAAAAAACTTGACAAAATATCCCATTTTTTGTCCTCTTAAGACATAAAGTATTGATTCATGTGGCGTAAGTTGATTTAGTCGAAATCTTAATTTGCAAAACTAGCAAAGGGGCATTATGGAAAAGAAAGACATAGACAGTTTAATCGAGGGAAATTTTTTGTTGGAGAAGTCTCGTCCCGACCTCGAAAAGATGACGTGTGGGGTCTATTGTCTACATGGATCTTTCGGAGTTGGGCAGTTGAAAGGATATGACGCAGAAAAAAAACGGCTTATTGTTGTTTTTGGAGATGGAAACAATGAACCTCGCCTAATGGATCCGGTTTTCTGCATAAAAAAATTGGAGATTTTGCAAGAAGACAATTTGCTGGTCAAATTCCACAATGATCCAACGGAAATTCGCCAGAAAATGAAGAAATCGTCGGTTGCGTTGGTGATGGAATATCTAGAAAAAGCGCCAAACCACAAAGCTTCCCTAGGCGATATCGAAAAAACTTTTGGAAAAATAGTGGAAGAAAAGAATTTTAAAAGGTGGTGGAACGTTACTAAAAAACTGATAGCAAAGGAACCAAAACTGACGCTGACGGAAGGCAATGTGACCTATCTAGAACTTTGCGATGAGCCTGTCCCAGAAGAAGATCAGCTAATGCAACAGTTTGAGTCCATACGTGATGTACATCAGAAAATCACCATTGCAGAAAAGTTTTTATCATTGCTAAAGGCGAACGAATCTTTGAAAGGTTTTGGTGTAAGAATTGTTGAATGTTTGTCTGAAATGTGTTTGTCCAAGATCAAAAAAATTACCGCCGCTGACAAATTTCGGGCATGTGTCGTCAGAGATGAGTTGGCAAAACTATCCGGCATCAACATTGATTCATTGAGCCCAAAATTAGAGGCCCTCGTCAGCGAATATTCAAACCTAACGAAAGTCTGCGATAATTTACAACCGAATTACTATGCCACTTTTTTGGAATTAGTTACACGTGTGTTTCCAGATGAATGGGAAAAACAGTGTTTCAACATTTTAAAAAATTGCAACGAAAGGTTAACCAATGAGTGCATTATTTACCTCAAGGACAATTCCTGTGCAGATTCTCTACGGGCAACATTTGTAAGATGGCTAAAGGAAAAAAGTTTGCGGGCAGTCCTTTTGCAATGGATTATAAAAAATCGTCATGCCAAAAAGTTTGAAGAAGTATTTTCGACGGAACTGATGTCCCATGAACTACTGTGTGCAATATTTTGGGCAATTGATAACGAGGCATTGATATCAGCTGGGAAACTAAGAAAAATTCCGCTAGTGGAATTGTTAAACAATGATAGAACGCTAATCCGTGATCTGTTGTCCAATGCTACGGAGGAAATAGCAAGTGACTTGGCCCAAACTTTACTTATCAACCAGGGAATTGACAATCTTTCAAAAAAATCCCTTTTGGCACGATTTATTGCTATATTTCCTGGGCTCCAAGAACTCGTTTTGAGCGCCAATAAGGCAAAATTGCCGCAGGAAATTTCCCTAAAAGTCTCCTTGGGCAGTTTGGAAAATAAACGCAAAGAATATGACCTACTAATCAAAGAAAAAATACCAGCCAATAAAAAGGCCATCGAACTTGCCCGTGAGCATGGAGACTTGAGCGAAAATTCCGAATATAAGATGGCGAGGCAGGATCAAGACACCCTACTGTCTAGAAAAGCTCAATTGGAAGAAGAATTAAAAATGGCCCATGTCGTCGATTTTGTCAATATCGACACATCGATGGTTTCCATTGGATCCGTTGTAAAGATTCGTCAAATGGATTCAGGGAAAACTGTCGAGTATACTATACTAGGGGCGTGGGATAGTGATCCTTCCAAAAATGTCATTTCGTACAAAACAAGTATGGCTCAGTCATTGCTTGGGAAAAAAGAAAAAGAAATTGTCGAAACCATTTCAGACGATAACAAAGAAACATGGCAAATCGAATCGATCAATGCCTATACGGAACTCTAAAGTGCACCGTCAAATGGAGTGATAGGCAAGGGAAAGCCCAATAGTGAGAAAGGGAAAGAGAGCGGGGATCTTCAGAGATCCTCCAGCACCAAATGTTAATCTTGCTTATTTTCATATCTTGAAAAGTACGAGAGTGCTCAATTGGGAGCATACTAAAATTGTAT
>JAIRKQ010000007.1 GCA_031260055.1 Puniceicoccales bacterium | reverse complement strand
GATGCCGACGACGAATCCTCCCATGTCGTTGCTGTATCCCAGGCCATGGCTTTCATTCCTGCGGGAATGGCCGTAGAGGGCATAGACGAAGGGGTCTGCGAGGCAACCCTTGACGTTTGTCATGCGCCTGGAAACCGCATCGGTAACCAGGGTGTTGGCCGCCATCGATAGGGTGGCCAGTTCTTTGTCAATGCTGACCAGTTCTCCGTTGACACTGGTCAATCTCCTGCTGCTGATTCGGTGGTACGGGCAGAATTTCCCGTTCAGCAAATCCTCCAGAAATGCGATATCATAGTCACTAAGATCATCATACTCAAGATCCTCATACTCAAGATCCTCATACGCAGAGGTTGCCCTTATAATTAAACTGATTGCCTTTGCAATTCTATTACCCAATGTTGTTGCTACTGTTTTTGACAGGATTTCAACTTCTCCGACGTCATATTCATTGCCATGCGTGTTGCAAATGGCGGTTAGATCAGAGTAACAATCTTTTATTTTCATTGCCGGCTCAACTACCAACACCATTTCAATATTCATATAAAAACTATTATCGGGAAATGATAGCAACCTTCCATCATCAGATCTGATATATAAGTCACTTAACCCCACGAATCCATCTATTGTTGCAGCACCACGATTGGCGTCATAGGCTAAATTGCAGTCCCCTGTTCTGTGTAGTGTCCCCAAATTACCCATGTGGTATGGTCCCCCAAGATTAATCTCATTACTCTGTTCCTGGTTTGTCAAGTTATTTGCATTCGTCAGAACCTTATCAATATATTCGGAAGGAAATTTTGCAGCATTTGCAGCATCGGAGGGTGTTGACGATACAGCCACGATCAAAAAAGCAATAATTCCTAAAAAGAAAATCCTAAATGGCGATCTGAATGCTCCGAGCCGATCTGAATGCTCCGAGCCGAAGTCCTATCCATCCACCATCTCATGGAGGAAAGGTTAACAAAATTTTAAGGGCCGTCAAGTAAAATTTTTGTAAAAAATGGGATTTTGTACGATTATTTAGGATCGCCCCATTTAATTATTCCCATAGTCTGGGCAATTAGCCTCGATGTTTGGCGTGTTCAAGGCATTCCATGATGCTTTTCAGCTTTTTGGGCCGTTATCTCCATGGATTCCCTCATCTCTTCTCTTATTTTACGCAGGTTGCTTCCGGGCAGATTTGTTCTATCTTTGCAGTAATATCCAGGGCCAATTCATACAGTGCAAGTTCCATGGCGGCGACTATGTCTTCGTAGTCGCTACCATCATAGGAGGTTAGCTTTGTGTACCTATATATCAATACCTGTCTTTGGGAAGTATAATCGAATAACGACCAGGTACAATCCAAAACAACTTTCTTTTCTGATTCATCCCATATAAAATCGCTAATGCCAATCGATAGGAGGAAATTGCAAAAAAAAGTATTTCCTCTGGTATACGCGGAAGGGATAACGATCACATGGCCACACATAAGTTCGGATAATTTGTGGGTTAGAGCTCTAGTACATGCATCTTGCAGTGGCTCTGCCCATCTGGCAATTTCCGACAAGATCAACCGGTCATGGCCCGACGTCGTAACAATATATGGGCAGTCCGCATAGGAAGGAATCTCGCCAACCGTTAGATTTATAATTATCGACTTTGCATCCAAAGGGAGGGGTATTTTTTTTGATGAACCATGGCGACAGAATGTATAAAATTTGGAACCATCCTTTTGGGGAGTAAGAACTGAACACCCCGTTCCCAAGGAAACAAGGTAACAAGAAAAGAAAAATAGCAATATTCTTGAATATCTCATAGTGCCTTTCCTACAATCAATGCGTTGGGGTTTCTTTCAATGTATTCCAACAATACTCGCAAAGCACGTAGCATTTTGGCCAACTGTTGTAAAATGTCATCTACGGACTGTCTTGTGCTGGAATCTGAAGATAATGCACTGGAGATGGCATCCATTGCCTTTTTTATGGATGCGAAATCTAAAGTTTTAGCTGCATTTCTTAGGTTATCCAGCGTAGAAACTATCGCTTGAAAACTCTTTTCCCATTCCACCTTTGATAGCTTCCCCATTATTACGTCGAAGCTAGCCATCAACTCATCAAGTTCCGTAGCGACCGATGGCATTTGCTGATATTTGCCCAGAATAATATCTTTGGAAAACCTTTCCTGTCCATTCTTATGATAATCCAATCCCACGAATAATTTGCCCGTCAAAATGCTTTCCATCGACAGTTTGGCCGCCAAACCGCGTCCGATTTGTTCAGCGTAAAACATATTATGATCCATGACACGCATTCTGCTACCCCCAACTGTTTTGAATAAATTAGCATCAACGTCGAAGATTACAGCAGCCACAGCTTTATCGGTCCCAACATCGTAGATTATTTCTATGGATTTCACTACTCCAACCTTAATACCTTTAAATTTTACGGGAGCGCCCACTTCAAGCCCGTTGAGAGAGGTGTTAAAAAAAGTATAAAACGTTTTTTTCTTTGCGAACCAATTGACCGATGAAAACGCAAATACTGCCACTAGAAATAGCAGCATTGCCGTGACAATAAACACACCAATTAAAGTTATATTAGCCTTCTTCGACACTCTTTCTCAAAGAGTATAATTTTTTAGGAAAAACTCTAGCTTTTTTGAAAACTTTTTGCCAAAGCTTAAAATTCGGAAAGGAAAAGAAGGGATAAAGGGAAGCTAAAAGGGTATACCTAAAGGGTACCCTTGAACGTCCAGGCATGGCAAAATGCAACCGCCATGGCATCGCTCTCGTCGTAGGAAATTCCATGTTCTATTCCTAAAATATTACAGACCATACGCCTGATTTGTTCCTTTGAGGCACGACCGATGCCCAAGACCGCCTGTTTGATTCTTAGTGGTTCGTATTCGGCAATCTGTAAATTATTATTCATCAGAGCGGCAATTATTGCTCCCTTGGCAGATCCGAGGATGTGAGAAATTCTATAATTTTGCACATAGACCGTTTGTTCAATGGCGGCGTAATCAATTTTAAAATCCCGTGGGATAGCATTTACGGTTTTGAAAATTCGTTCAATGCACTGAAAAAATGACAATTTTACTTGGCAAGTGATTCGTGTCGAAAACATTAGAATGGGTTGTGTTTCTCTAAAGTCCACAATGGCAATACCTGTTCCCCGAAGGCTTGCGTCGATTCCCATAACGATACCCTTGAATCCACGGGAAATGGCAACGTTACCTGGGGTTTGGGCATCTTTTTTCAAAAAAGTCCCGCCATTATGCTTTGATAATTTTTCTGTCCACATGTGTCGTGTGCTTTTTTTGCCCATGGGATAGGGATATAAATTATTAAAAATTTGTACAAATCTTTTCGCAGATTCCTCCGTTTTTAGTTTATGTTAACGGTATCTTTGCCACTTGCATTATCCACACATCGGCTTAAAAAAGATCTGTTCGTGAAGAAAAGTTTAAAAATTTTTGTAAAAACCTATGGCTGTCAAATGAATGAGCGCGACAGTGAAATGATTTTGTCGCAGTTGCAATGTGCTGGACATGAACTGACAGATAATGAAAAAATAGCCGATGTTTTAATCTTAAATACGTGTAGCGTGCGTGAACAGGCAGAAATCAAAGCGCTTGGGAAAGCGGGATATTTGATGCGTAGGAAACGAACTAATCCAAATTTTAAAATTGGAATTGTGGGATGTATGGCAGAAAATTTGGGAGAAAAGCTTTTTAAATTAAACGGTGCCATTGATTTCGTTATCGGCCCGAAAAGATTACACGAGTTGGCCGATGTTTTAGCAGGCAATAGGCAGAGCCTGTGCGTAGGAAATCCGAAGAGGCAGCACCTTCCCCACAATTTTGATCGCAAATTAGGAGGAAACAAGTGTGCCGCATTTTTGTCAATTATGCATGGGTGCAACATGCGTTGTAGCTATTGCATTGTGCCCAAAACACGGGGCAAGGAACAATACCGTTCCATGGATGATATCGTTGAAGAAGCAAAATTCTTAGCAGCAAATGGCATAAGGGAAATCACATTGCTTGGGCAAATAGTCAACAACTACGGCGCTAGGCTAATGCCGATGATAGATGGCAAAACTCCATTTGTTCAACTGCTCGAACGCTTGGATATCTTGCCAGGTATTGAAAGAATCCGTTACATGTCTCCCCATCCCCAAAACTTTTCCGATGATTTAATTCTGGCCCATAAAAATTTATCGAAGCTATGCCCATCCGTCCATCTGCCCATTCAAAGTGGATCAAACCGCATATTAGCCGCCATGAAGCGTCCATATACCTCCGAAAAGATTTTGACAATCGTCGAAAAACTTCGTAGGGCTGTGCCAAATGTGGGAATATCCACGGATATAATCGTTGGATATCCCGGAGAAACGGAAGAAGATTTCGCAGAAACGGTTTCGTTGTTTGATACCGCAAAATTTAACATGGCTTTTATTTTCAAATATAGTCCGCGGGAAGGGACTAAATCGGCCGAACTGATTGACGATGTGGAAGAAAGCGAAAAGGAACGGAGGAATCAAATCCTCCTGCAACGCGTGCAAGAAGCTTCCCTGCGTTACCATCAACGGTTTTTGGGGAAAACGGTGGAAGTACTCGTTGAAGGCCATGCCCGACGGGGTGCGGACACAATGTTTGGATGGACTCCAAATCACTGCAAAGTGTTGTTCAAAGCATCGGAGAATGATATCGGGAAAAATTTCCCCATCCAAATTGACAGTTCCACGACTACCATACTATGGGGTACAATGGTGGGAAATGCACAGAGGAGAGATCTCCTTCAGAGATAGCACATCCTAGTAGTATACCCTATTTAGGAATAGTCCACGGCTGGGGGCACATTCTTTTCTAAAATCGGTGCAGTTTTTGTTTTGTCCGGTTATGGCTGCGGCAAGATTGTCCCTATTCATATTTCCAAGGCCGACTTGCACAAAACAACCGACCAGTATGCGGACCATTTTATACAGGTATCCGCTAGCTTCGGTCGTGAAAGTTATTCTCGCACCGGTACGACAAAACGACATTTCATGCATGGTTTTTACGGCATTTTCAATGGCATTATCTCCGTGTTTTGCTCCAAATTGAGAAAAGTCATGTTCACCAAGGAAAATTTTTGCCACTTCGTTCATTTTCTCGACGTCCAAACGTCGGTTCCCCAAATTCCAAACATAGCGATAGTCGAATGGTGACGCATCACCTTCCAGGATGTGATATTGGTATTGTTTACGCATGGCAGAAAAACGTGCATGGAAAGTATCATCCACCTCTTCGGCGGAAAACACTCGTACGGTTTTCGGAATACTACATTTGAATGCCCGAAGCAGTTTATCAGCCCCGTATGTCCAGTTTCCATCGAAGTGAAAAACCTGATAATTTGCATGGACACCGGCATCGGTTCTTCCACTGCTATGTATCCGTATGGGACCGAAAATAAATTTTAACCGTTCTTCTAAAATATCCTGTATCGTATTATGATTCGGTTGGCTTTGCCATCCATTAAAATCAGTCCCATCATAGCTACAGATACATTTCCATCTCATGGTGTGGGACAATTATGCTTTGACCTTATAGCACTGGCTGGTTCTATTCCAATTTAGCATGAAGAAAAATGCACCCGCTGCGGCACAAAAGACGAAGAAAATAAAGGTTGCATTCCACCCCCACTTGTCGGCAATTTTTCCAACTCCCCATCCGGAAACCGCACTGCCTAAGTACCCAAAGGTCCCCGTTAGTCCAGTTCCTGCTGCAGCCGCACGACGAGACCCAAACTCTGCTCCTGACACGCCGGCAAGGGTTTGAGGACCATATATGAAAAAGCCTATAACAAAGAAAAATACCGTATTGACAAAGATCGATTCGGATGGCATGTACCAAAACATAAATAGCGTAAAAATTAGAACCATCATGAAATAAAAAGAAGCACAATTACGTCGCCCTCCGAAAACCCTATCGGATGCCCAGCCTGCCACAAAACCTCCCACAGCTCCCATCAATTCGAATATCACATTCACATAGGCAGCCCCCATGACGGTCGAATTTTTTGCTTCCTGTAAAAACGTTGGTGCCCAATTGCAAAAGCCCATCCTAATTATATAGACAAAAAAATTAGCCATGCACACATACCACAGGGATTTGTTTGGCAGGATGTGCTCTAGAAAAACCTCCTTAAAGGTGATTTCTTCATTGTCATTGTGTCCAGTATCGTTGAGTAGGTTTTCCTTCTCCTCTATGGAAGGTAGTCCCAACGACTGTGGATTATCTCTCAATCTCTCAAATAGAAATATTGACAGCAATAGTGCAAATACTGCAGGAATAAAAAATACGTATCGCCAACCAAGCAGTTCCAATATCTCTGACCCGACCAAAAGTATAATGATACTACCCATTTGGTGGGATGCATTAACGATTCCCCACTTGGTTCCCAATTCGGTAGGAGCGTACCATTGAGTCGTTAGCCTTGCAACAGGGGGCCATCCAGCAGATTGGAAAGCTCCATTTAGAGCATAAAATACGATAAAAACCCAAAGGGAATTCGACAGGCCGATAAATATACTACAGAGGGCTGATCCGATCAGTCCTACCGGCATAAACCATCGGGCATTTGTTCTGTCACAGATCACTCCTGCAAAAAATTTCCCGAACCCATAGATAAGTGCAAATGCGGTAAATACCCAACCGATCTCCGCCTTGGTGCATCCCAGTTCCATCAACATATGCGGGGTTGCTACTTGAAAATTTTGTCGAACTAGGTAAAATGCAGCATATCCAATAATCAACGAATACATTATTCGCAGGCGCCAGTATTTATACTGCCGTTCAACGATCTCAGGGGCCAATGCGGTACTATTTCTGGTTTTAGTTTTCATAACAACGAAGATGCAAGGCAGCTTGATACTATATGTCTTGAGTGCAATTTTTTTACCAGCAAGTATTAAATTTTTTCTTTTATCCCGGCCCAAGGTTAAAAAATTAACCAAATCAACGTAAAATTAAACGATTTTTCTTGATTTCTTGATTTTTAAAATTTTTGACAAATTTCTACTTATAATTGACTTTTCTTTTACATTAGTCATCATTAGTATTTGATGAGGAGCAATGTCTATTGCATAATATTGGGAGGAGGACGTGGGGATAGGTTATATCCGCTAACTAAGACACGTTGTAAGCCAGCAGTTCCATTGGCTGGCAAATATAGACTGATAGACATCCCCATAAGCAATTGCCTAAATTCTGGACTTTCAAAAATTTATATTTTGACGCAGTTTAACACGCGATCTTTACATAGACACATAGAAACAACCTACAGGTTTGATACATTTGGGAATAGCACCATTGAAATTTTTTCTGCCGAACAAACCAACAGCCAAGGAGAGCAGTGGTACATGGGGACTGCCGATGCGGTGAGGAAAAATTTAAAATATATTAATACCAGTCCCGACGACATTATTTTGATCCTTTCCGGTGACCAACTATATCGCATGAATCTACTGAATTTGATTGAAAAGCATCATGAATCTCGAGCAGACGTAACCATTGCGGCAAAAGTAATTCCAGAACATAAAATTTCTTCATTTGGAATAGTAGAAATTGATCATTCGCTAAAGGTTAAAAGCTTCATTGAAAAGCCAAAATGTCCAGAATTGGTAAAACATTGCACATTGCCAGCACATATTAGAAGTACCCTCAGGAATAAAAGTAATACGAACCATTATCTCGCTTCCATGGGCATATACGCCTTCACATCAAAAGTATTGATGGAAGTTCTTTTGGGCGACGAAGAAGATTTCGGGAAGGATATATTGCCTGGCATGCTCAATAGGTATAATGTTGGTGGTTATATATTTGATGGTTTTTGGGAAGACATAGGTACCATCGGGTCCTTTTTTGAAACCAACCTCATGCTCACAGATGTGGTTCCAGAGTTTGATTTTTTCGATGCTGAAAACCCTATTTATACACGAGCACGCTACCTTCCGGCTTGCAAAGTCAACAGCTGCCGAGTAGAAAAAACGCTGCTATCCGATGGTTGCATTATAACCGACGCCATCCTTAATCGGTGTGTCATTGGCCTTAGATCAGTCATAAGAAAAGGGACATATCTTGAAAATGTTCTAATGTTTGGCGCAGATTATTTTGACAGTCCCATGGCTACAAATCAAGTGACTAACTCCCCCATTCCCCTTGGCATTGGGGAAAATTCAATAATTAAAAATACCATCATCGATAAAAACGCTAGAATTGGAAACAACGTATACTTGACTCCCTATGGCAAGCCAGATGGCTACGAATATAATGGAACATACGTCAAAGATGGAATTCTTTGCATTACACGTAATGCAGAAATTCCCAACAATACTGTAATTTAATAATTAAAAAATGGATGGTGAGAAAAATTTTCTGGATTAAAAGGAAAGACATCCTAGCTTTTCTCCTAGGAGGTTGACCTTTGAAAAGTTTATTAAAAATATTTGTACTTTTAGCTATCGTATTCATCTTTAGAAGCGTGTGGGCAGAAGAAATTCCACCACCAGAGAAAGAAACAAAAAGAGAAACAAAATACGTGAGCATAAAACAAAGCAAATTGATGGCTAAAACCTTGTTTAATAATTTATGGCAAGAACTATGTGAAAAGTTCGGTGAAAGGAATTTGAAATTCCCCAAACAGGTGGTTTTTCTCAATGGAGCTCCAGGTTCTGGGAAAGGAACAAATACTTTAAATGTTATGCGAGCTTTGGAGATTTCTACCCCCCCTATCGAAGTTAGTTCCCTTTTGACTACGCCGGAGTGTGAAGCTTTGAAAACGCAAGGACAGCTTGTAAGCGACGACATTGTGATTACACAGGTCATGAATGAGTTACTAAAAGCTGAAAATTCCAAAGGAATTATAATAGACGGATTCCCAAGGACCATTGTACAGGCATATTTTTTAAAATATTTACTATACAAATTACATAAATTTCACGATGAAATGCCGATAGGTTTTAAAATAGTAAAATTTTCTGTGACACGACAAACAAGCATAGAAAGGCAATTGGCACGCGGAGCCGAAGCCATTGAACAGAATAAAAAAGCGAAAGAGTCCGGCTCAAAAGTTGTAGCAGTCCGGCCAACCGACCTGTCATTTGAGGCAGCATCGCGAAGGTATCAAATCTATGAAGATTCAATAAATGCTTGTATGGCGATTTTACAAAATGACGTGCTAATCTATGACATCAATGCCGAAGGTACTCTCGAAGAAGTAAGACGTCGCGTAGACAACATTTTATCGGGCCAAAAGAAAAAACGATAATAAAGCCCAGGGCGAAAAGAATCAAGATTACCGAAGTTCGATAATCTAAGATTTTAGTTACCTATCGGAGATAAGAATTGTGCTGGCAAAGGAGGCAATGGCTTTGCCAGATCCAATTGATCCGAGCCCTTCGTGGGTTGTCGCCTTCAGTCCAATATCTCCCATATCGATTAGCAATATTGAAGCAATGGACTCACGAATTTTATCAAGATATGGGGATAGATTGGGTTCTTGGGCAATAATAACAATATCCATGTTGGAAATTTTGTAGCCCATTTTATTTACCATACCATGGGCATATTTTAGAATTTTTTTTGAATCCAGGTTTTGAGTCCATGTTTCCGTGTTGGGAAATACCTGGCCAATATTGGGCAACCCTAGTGCCCCCAAAAAGGCATCAGCTATCGCATGTATGAGCACATCAGCATCAGAATGCCCAAGCAAACCTTTATGGAAATCAACCGTCACTCCCCCAAGGATCAGTTTACGTCCAGTAACCAACCGGTGGATATCATATCCAATACCAACTTTAATCTTCACCCGGAAACACCATTAGAAGAATTTTAATATTGGCAAGCCCACAAGAAAAATTTTCCCGCGTAGGTTTTAAAAAATATTCCAAGCATTTCCGGAGAGAGCAAATAAATGCTAAAATTGTTGCATAACATTAACCGGTCTGTTTTTCGTTCTGTGTTGTAGTGCTCATCTTTTCGGCCGGTGGGGTTGAAGCTTCTACCTTCACTTGGGCGAAGGATTTCCCAAAAACCAAAAAGAAGCTTCTCTATCATTGAGGCTTCGCCCAGAAAGACTTTTATCTTTTGCCATTTTCTTCTCAAAGGTTCTCCAGGAAACCTGTCTTCCATTTAGGTAATGTCCTATAATGTTATCCTCATCGTCGATCTTATATCCGCAGGTATTTATCCCTCCGTCGGGAAGAAAATCAACTCCTTTTACAGAAAAATAAAGTTCCCCAGACGGGAAACTAGATCCTCTTGCATAAAGCGACATAGTCCTTATTAAGGATCACTGAATCTTTTTTGAGTCAAGCATATTTTAAATTTTATTTATTACCAGTAATTTACGTTTGCTTCAAACCATTTCACTTTTCTATGGCCAGAAAGCCATATGACCCTAACGCCTCCTGGCCTTCCTGTTTTTGTGTGTTGGAATGCTTATCCCTTTGGCCATCTTTCCAACCGGCGGGGCTGAAGGTTCTGCTACCTCTGGTAGAGTCGAAGGCCTTTTCATCTCTAAAAACCGAGAAGCTTCTCGGGTGGTAAGATTTCGCATGCCATGGAGTGGTTTTTGCCCAAAATTTGAATTCCTAAGACTTTCATCTTTTGCCATTTCGATTTCCCAAATTTTCACGGGAACCTGTTTCCCATTTAGGTAATATCCTATAATGTTATCCATATCGCCGGTTTCATATGCATAGACCGTTTTGCCCACCTTTGGGAAGAAAACTAAATTTCCAGCCAGAAACAAGAAGGCGTTCGGCTGGCAATGTGACTTCTTGTCCCGCATATTTTGCAAAGGTAAGATCTACTTCTTTTGGCGTACAAAACGACGAAAGCGCATAATATGACATAAATTTACCCTCTTACTTTGCTTGGTACTTGGCAGGATGTTGTATATCACCACATCTTTTGAAATCAAGTATGCTTTAAATTTTATTTCATCATCTATAATTTACGTTTGCTTCGCATCAACGAATCCAAAAATGCCAAATGGTAAATACTAATTCCCACGGGTAGGGTTCATCAGAGCCATTCAGTTTTCCCTTCTGCATTGTTCTTTTTTTACTTTTCTGTGGCTATAACCACATGTACCTGACCACCCACCTGGCCTTCCTGTGCCCTTGTGTCCTAGTGTTTACCTTTCTGATTGGTAAAACCGAAGATTCTTCCATTCCCAGTGTGTCGGAAGATTTTTTTATATCCGGTAGAGTCGAGGATTTTTCCACCTCCAGTGGGACCGAAGGTTCTTCCACCTTTAGTAAAGTCGAGGATTTTTCCACCTCTAAAAACCGAGAGGCTTCTCGAGTGGTAAGATTTCGCATGCCATGGAGTGGTTTTTCCCCAAAATTTGAATTCCTAAGACCTTCGTCTGTTGCTATTGCTATTCTCCAGGTTTCAAAGGAAACCCGTTGCCCATTTAAGTAATAGCCTGCAACATTACCACCATCACCGATTTCATATCCATAGACAATTTGCCCATCTTCGGGACAAAAACTAAATTTCGGACCAGAAACAAGAAGGCGTCCAGCTGGCAATGTGACATATTGTCCCGTATATTTATCAAAAAAAAGATCTATTTCTTTTGGCACATGGAACAATGACGATATACGACGTAACATAATTTATCCTCTTGTTTTTCTATGGACATAACTATAGGGTATAACATCATCCGGCCTTTTTTTAGGCCGGTAGGATCGAAGATTCTCTTACCAATTGTGGGATCGTGAGCTCTCTTTTCTCATTTAAAATTAAAAACCGAGAGGCTTTTCTGTCAAGGAGGCTTCGTATGCCATAGAATGGTTTTTGACCAAAATCTGAATCCCTAAGACCTTCATTCTCTGCCATTTCTACTTGCCAGATTTCCAAAGGAACCTGTTGACCATTTACGTAGTGTTTTACAATGTTACCTTTACTATCGGTTACATACGCATAGACCGTTCCTTCACCCTTGGGAATAAAGCTTATTTTCGGACCAGAAATAAGAAGCTGTCCGCCTGGCAATGTAACTCCCCCCACGTTCATTCTTCTTTTAGCATCAAAATTTAATTCTCCCTCTGTCCAAAACGACATAATTTATCCTTTCATTTTGAATGACAGAGTATCTGCATATTGCTGTATTGTTTCGAGTCAAGTATGTTTTAAATTTTATTTTATTGCCAGTAATTTACTTTTATTTCATATTGACAAAGTAAAAACGTCAATTTATAAACGCCAATTCCTATGGATATCGGTACATTCTGTAAAGACGTATTGAGAAAATCATCGGCGGAAATAAACTTTTTTTAAAACCAGGTGAATAGCAATAAGATAAATATCATTCTCAATGGTAAAAGAGTTAAGGCTCAGGAAGAAGAAAGATTAGTTAAAATAATCCAACGGTATGACATTCCATTGTCAGCTCCATGCTATCATATGTCATTGACGGAAACAGGGCACTGCGGATTGTGTCTGGTTGGTGCCAGAAGAAAGGCAACCGATAAATTTTCGGTGGTGTTTGCATGTACTGCAACTGCCAAGGAAGGCATGGAGATCGATACCGAATACGAAGAGGCTGTCGACAAATGCAATGAGCTATTTAGGTTGCATCTCTTGCGACATCCCCTTGATTGTTCAAAATGCGACAAGGTGGGGTGCTGCTTTTTACATAAGTTTGCCTCCAAAACAAAATTCTCAGGAATTACACGCATAGCGAAAGGACAACTGCAAGATATTAAATACAAAGAATTCGGGCAGCATATTCTTTTTGATGCCGCAAAATGCATAGGTTGCCAAAGGTGCATCAGATTTTGTCGAGATATCCTCGATGAGGAATTGCTAGGTTTCATACGCAATGAAGATGGATATGGGGAATTAGATTTATATCCCGGGAAGAGGTTGGGCAGTAATTATTCTTTGAACCTTGTTGACCTATGCCCTGCGGGAGCATTTGTGAATAAGAATTGTCTCTATCAGCCGGCAGAATGGCGCCTGATAAGCACTCCGAGCATTTCTACGGAAAGCAGCGTGGGGATAAATACCTACGTGCTCCACAAGGGCAACAAAATTTTTAGGATAAAACCGCGTGAAAATAAATACGTAAATGATGCCTGGATACCGAATTCTGCAAGGGACGAACACAGATATTTCGAAGATAGAAAGAGATTGACCAAAGTAATGCAAAATGGGCAGCATGTGCGTTTAGAAATGGCACTTCTGCAAATGGTAGAATCCTTTCTATCAAATGAATTAGCTGTCGTTTGTTCAGGAAATATGTCCCTGGAGGATCAATTTGTTTTGCGGAGACTGCTGGATTCTATCGTACATGACGTATTCTTTCTACGCAAAAAAAGGGACCCCGATGGTTTTTTGATATCCGATGACGCTACACCAAATGTTAACGGAGCCATTTTGAATAAAATTATCACCCAAGAAAAAATTACCGATGACTTACAAGAACTAAACAAAAAGATACAGGCTGGGCAGTGTAAAAGAATTTTGTCAATCAATGAGGAAATTTTTTCCTATGGCATATCTCATGCATTACCAGATGACCTGAAAATATTCTACATAGGAACTGAAAATAGTGAAACATCAAAGCGAGCAATTGTTACTATTCCAGTCTCAACGGTTTTTGAAAATACCGGAACTTTTATTAACAAGGATTGGAGATTACAAAAGTTTTATAAAGTTATTAACTCCCCAAATGGTAACATTTTTCCGATGTGGTACATATTTTCATTGCTATTGAATACCTTCCTATCGACTTCGGAAAAGGAACTGATATGGTTAGATGATGTTTGGGCGAATATGACACGTGACGTAGATTTATTGGCAGATATCGACTTTTTCCATGTAAATTTTAATGGAATTTTATTAAAAAATGATTAAAAATGATTTTTTGATTGCGAAAAAATTTATATTACATACTTATATTTAACACAACCGTTAGGAAGTGCGGTTTAGTTAGGGGAGAACCGGCTGAGATACTTTTTCAGCCGGTTGTTTTATTTTAATACCGGTCCATATCAACGGGGGAAATTTTTCCAAGCTGCGATTCCCAAGCTGAAAAGAAGAGCATTTACCTTCGACGGCGGAGTTATTTGAAGATATTTTAGAGACTTTTCTGAGTAAAAAAAGTATGACACTTTACATGCTTAGCAGCATGTCAATTTTTTTCTCTATACTTTTGCCATAATCTAGGCCTGCCCATTTGCTATTTAAGTCACGAACAAACTTTACGCTTCCTTTTTTTACCACATCAAACCGCGGATCAACGCGTGGATTTTTCAGTGGTTCTTTAGATCCGTAAGCTTTTAAATGTTGTACGTGTGCGCGAACTCCTTCTTTCATTGTAAAAAAGCAAGCCCAATACATATCATATACCATGGTCCCCAAACTGTTGAAATTGTTTTGCTTGATATCAATATTCCCATCAAATTTTAAAAAATTAGTCTCATGGCACATTTGCGCAAATGCCGCATCGCTATTTACACCTTCGAAGGCAGACTCCCATAAATAGCACTCTATGAGGTATTTTAGTCGGAGAGAATCGATCTGTGTATTATATTGCCGTACGTACCTAAACATCATCTGTTCAGTGGCTTTGCCTTTGCCCATGATTCCATATATTTCTTCTCCTGGAATATCTCCTAAGCCCCACTGCACATAGGCTAATATGACAACCACAAAAAGAATAAATAACACCAAAGGCTTTTTCATCTACAGAATAACCTAATTTCTTATAAATTCTTACGAAGACTCGCAATCAATACTACTCATTGTCAAACCAAATTGATAGATCCTGCAAAACTGTCCCTGTACCATTGGCAACCGCACTGAGAGGATCACTGGAAACGATAACTGGGAGCCCTGTCTCTTCGGACATCAAAATGTCCAAATTTTTTAACATTGCCCCTCCGCCCGCGAGTACTATGCCGCGATCGACCAGATCCGATGATAGTTCTGGAGGACATTGTTCCAAAACACTCTTGGCTGCATTTACAATAGCCACAACCGCATCCTTTAGTGCTATTCTAATTTCACTGGAATTAATAGTAATGGTTTTCGGAAGTCCCACAACTGCATCCCGACCTTTTATGGACATCGAAAGTTCCGCATCCAATGGTGAAGCCGAACCGATCTTCATCTTTAATTCTTCTGCGGTACGCTCACCAATTATTAAATTATATTCACGTTTGACATAGTCGATTATATTGCGATCCATCTCGTCTCCTCCAATGCGAATGCTGCGTGCCAAAACTACCCCATTTAGGGACAAAATAGCAATTTCCGTCGTTCCTCCACCGATATCTACTATCATGTTGGCAGCTGGTTCATCAATGGGCAGACCAACCCCTATCGCCGCTGCCATTGGCTCTTGAATCAATAATACATCGCGGGCACCCGCATGAATGGCTGCTTCTTTCACAGCCCGTTTTTCTACCTCCGTTATGCCGGACGGGACAGCAATGATGACCCGAGGCGGAACCAACCGAACTGAACCGGATACTTTGCTGATAAAATACCGTAGCATTGCCTCTGTTACCTCGAAATCGGCAATAACACCATCCTTCATGGGCCGTAATGTTATGATGCTCCCCGGTGTACGCCCTAACATTTTTCGAGCTTCTAACCCAACGGCACGTACGCGCCGCGAAGTTGCATAAATTGCGACAACACTAGGTTCCCGCAGCACGATTCCCTTGTCACGAACAAAGACCAAAGTATTTGCCGTACCAAGATCAATCCCAATATCATGGGCCCAAAGACCAAAGAAATTGGCAAAAAAGTTTGCTATTTTACTCCTAAAATTAAACGCCATCTTCTATTACCCTATTGTAAGAAAATAAATCAATATTGACTTGCAAGAAAAATAAACCGTTTAACTGAATGTCTTGAAAAAATACATATTTCCCCAGTTGCTTTTTCGGAACCCTAGACCATTTTTATTTGTCCATTGATTACCGTTGAATTCTTTGGCAAAATGGTTCCCGGATTAACCACCGAATTGCAGGAAATTTCGGAATGATCACCGATGATTGCTCCGATTTTTTTCATACCTGTTTCAACTCTCTCTCCTTTGTAATGTGTGATAATATTTTTCCTATCTAGCCTCAAATTTGCCAAAATTACACCGGCTCCAAGATGTACAAAATTTCCTAGGACAGAGTCTCCAACATAGTTAAAATGTGGCACTTGTGCATTGTTCAGAACTATGGAATTTTTTAGTTCACAGGAATTTCCAATTAGACAATTTTTTCCAATAATCACATTTTCCCTCACATAGGCAAATGGACGAATACTGGTCCCTTCATCGATGTAAGCTGGGCCTTCTATGACACAAATCGGTGGTAGCTGTACCGATTCGTGCAGGAAGACATCTTTCCCGACGTGACATCCTGGAGGGATATTTTGTTTTGTCCCTTTGGACATACTGAGCCTATTCAAAATGGCAAAATTTATTTTTTTTAGCCAAAGGACGGGATCCTCATCCAACCCAAAATATTCGACAAATTTTCCCGATTCATCTATTTCAAAAAACTCCCGTGCTATCATAGTGATTCAAACTTTTCTTTAAACCTTTGGAAAAACCCATCACTTTTCATGTTACACAACTTTCCGAATTCCTGCAATTTTTCTTTCTGTTCTCGGGATAATTTTGTCGGGACATCGATGCTGATCTTTACGTATTGATTTCCTCGAGTCCCAGGACGATTTAGATCTGGCATTCCACGTCCCTTAACGCGAAACATCGTCTCCGATTGCGTTCCGGCTGGAATTTTAAGATTTGCCTGACCGTCGATGGTTTCGACCTCTATTTCTCCACCGAGAGCTGCCGTGATAAATGGGATTTTCTGGACACAGTATAGGTCGTTCTCATGGCGTTCGAAACGTTTATCTTCTATGACATAGATTGCTACGTATAGATCTCCACTTGGCCCACCGTTCGTTCCAGCTTCTCCCATACTTTTCATCCGCAAATTTGCTCCATCAAATATCCCTGCGGGAATTTTAACTTTTGTTGTACATGATTCCATTACTCGACCAGTTCCTCCACAATTGTGGCATGGAGTTTCAATTTTCGTCCCAACACCATGACAATCGGGACAAGTTTGTTGCATGCTAAAAAAACCCTGGCGCATGGAAAATATACCCGTCCCTCCACAGGTCTTGCAGGAGACTTTTTTTGATCCAGGGGCAGCTCCACTGCCATTACACTTGGGACATGCCGCATGCTTGCTATATTTTATGGTCTTTTCCGTACCTTGAAAGGCCTCCTCAAGCGTTATTTTCAAATTATAGCGTAAATCGCTCCCTGCTTCTTTTCTCGATCCACTGGAAGAACTACGGCGGCCGAACCCAAACAAATCATCGAAACCACTTCCCCCAAACACATCGCGAAATATATCAAAGGGATCATGTCCTCCCGATCCCCATCCACTGGACTGTGCCCCTCTCTGTTCAAAAGCACTGTGTCCATATCTATCGTAGGCGGCACGTTTGTCACTATCTCTCAGAACTTCATATGCTTCGGCAACTTCTTTAAACTTTTCTTCGGCAACCTTATCTCCTGGATTTTTATCCGGGTGATACTTCACTGCCATCCTACGATAGGCTTTCTTAATATCTTCCTCAGAAGCGTTTTTTGACACTCCAAGGACATCGTAATAGTCAGCTTTTCCCATTTCTACTTTGATTCTTTACTTTGCTCTTCATGATATGAAACTGTTACCACAGCCGGGCGCAGTAGTTTATCATTGAGTTTATAACCCTTTCTGTCAACGGAAATGACAGTATCATTTTCTTTCGTATTGTCCATCACCCGCCCTACACATTCATGAAAATGCATGTCAAATTTTCCATTCAATGGGAAAATTTCCTGGACACCATGGGCAGCCAGTAAATTTTTAAAGCTCGCAAAAATCATTTTAAACCCATCGACGATCTTATCACTTCCGTGCTGAGCGGCAGCCAACCCAAGCTCAAAGTTATCCAAAATGGGCAATAAACTTTCCAATAGACCTGCGATGGCATTGTTTCGTACCTCGGAAAAGTCCTTCTGGGTCCGCTTTTTATAATTTTCAAAATCAGCCAATGCCCGCAACATGGAATCTTTGTAGCTATCCGCTTCCTTTTGCTTGTCTGCCAGCTGATTTTTCAAATCTTGCACAACATCATCCAACGCTTTATCCAAGTTCCCGGCTCTTGCCTTTTGTTTTTCGACATTTTGGATACCATCTACTTTCCCAGGATGATTACTTGGCTGTTCATGTCCCCTTTCCGACGAAGATTTTTTTGCCATGGAAACATCATTAGCAAAAATCATGCCATATCATCCATCTTCAACCATTTAAAATGGCACCATAGACAAAACAAAGACTTACCTGGTGCTTGGTTAAAGGCTGTGACCATGTGTACCTTGCATGAGACGTAGGACATGGGCCGTAACATCTTCAACGCTAATGGAGGACAATTTTTTATCCTTAGCCTGGAGCACCACATTGTATTCCGAATCCCCAGGATAGGGAGCAAACCTCGTGGGATCCGTTGATCCGAATAGTGCAATAACGGGAGTTGATAATGCTGCTGCCAAATGTATGGGGGCACTATCATTTGCAATCACCAGTGTAGCATTCTGTACCAAATAAATGAGATCATCCATCGAAGTTTGTGCAGATAGGTTATAGATATTCGGCAATGTAGACGACACATTGATCCATCGCTGTGCTAGGATAATAATTCGCATGGTGGACAATTTTTCACCCAGTACATCTGCCAACGGGTCAAAATACGGCCATTCTTTCCTGTTCTGCCTGCTTTCTGGGAATAGCAAAATAAGTTTGCATTTCTCATGTCTATCGTTGTAAAAGATGTCCTTTACCATGTTACTCGGGGATGTTGAAAATTTTAAATTACCTTGCAGCTTTGCTTCCAAGCCCAACTCTGGTAAAAATTGCAACAAAATATCCAGAGCATGTCGCTTTCCTACTTGGGGAAGTGGTATTTTTTTATTGTACGCCATCCACGAAAACTCCCTGGCATCCGATCGGCCAACTTTTCTATCGGAGCGTGAAAAATATGTCATTACACCACTGCGTGCCAGACCTTGCATGTCGAAGACATAGTCGTAATGCTGTTTTCTAATTTTCGACATGAGATTTATAAATTTTCGAAGACCTTGGCCTCGGTAAAATACGAAAATTTTATCGACCAATCGGGAAGATTTCACCATATCGACGAAACAGTCTCGTACCACCCAATCGATTGATATATTTGACAGGCACTTTTTTATGGTTGCAGCTACTTGTAACCCATGGATGATATCACCCAGGCTGGATGGTTTTATTATCAGAATGTTTATCTGCTGCGACATGGATCACTCTATTCTGATTTTAATGAGCGATTAAGCAGGCTTTCTATGCACTTTGGAAGAGGTACGTTTAGGTATAGGACAGAGTAAATTGCTGATATGATCGGAGCATTTATGTTCTTCTTTTCACAAATGATATGAAAGGCTTTTACGGTTTTATACCCTTCAACGACAGCTTTTTGGGTCGCAAAAATTCCATCCACGGTCTCTCCTTTTCCTAACCTTTCACCAAATGTACGATTTCTGCTCCATTCTCCCATACATGTGGCGATGAAATCACCAAATCCACTCAAACCATAAAAAGTTTCCGCTTGTCCTCCAAGGGAGGTACCGATCGTCACCAATTCTTTCAATGCCCTGGTTAAATAGGCAGCCTTGGCATTGTCACCAAACCCTAGGCCATCGCAGATACCTGCCCCAATCGCATAGACATTTTTTAGACATCCCCCCAATTCGGCTCCCTTCACATCTCTACCGCTATAAATTCGTATCCGTTCAGAACTTAATGCTTTCTGTATCTCATAGATATTTTTCGAGTCCGTGGCTAAAACCATGGCAGCATGTTTTCCTTCCGCTACTTCTTTCGCATTTGTCGGACCTGCAAGCACACCATGCTCGAAATTTGGCAACATTCTTGTAATTAGATCGGAAGCGGTCTCCGAATTTTCATTCTGTATACCTTTGCATAGAGAGACAAGCAGGGGGAGCTTTTTAACACCTTTTGATGCCCGATCTAAGCTCAGGCAAAGATCTTCCATCCCCACTGCTGGGCATGCTAAAAATGCCAAATCTGTATTTTGGATACGGATATCCGTGGTTATGTTTATGCCATCTGGGAATTTGACTCCGGGAAGAAAATCAATGTTCTCCTGGAATTTTGCCATCTTACCTGCCTGTTCCTCAAACTTAGGAATCAAAACAACATCATGGCCGATTGTCCGGCAATAGCAAGCCATGGCTGTTCCCCAGGCTCCAGCACCAAATATTGAAATTTTCATACCAACATCTATTTAATTTCTATTCCACCACGTCCAGGCTGAGGATACAGTTGTTCTCCATTCGCCTGCTTAATCAGTAAAAACTCACCATTGTCGTAGAAGACTTGGACGGGGCTTGCGTAAACTATTTTTTTCACCTCACCCGATTCCAAATTTCCAGCAAAAATTTTCTCTCCGGATGCTTTGGAACGCACAACAACTTTCACATTCCCCGTTGGAATCAATGATAGCACAGATTGATTTGCCGCATCTAGTATTTTATCAGCTCGCTTGGATTGAGCTTTAGCATATTCTGTTTTGGAGGAAAATGCTTTGGAAAAAACTACAAATACCAAGATAACGATTACCAAGCCAGACACTATCTTCATAAAATGCCTGTGTTGTACAGTGGCTTTAATTTTTTCCATAAACTGTTTAAATTTTTTTGAAAGAGGAATCGTATCGTTTATTCCCAAATCCGATCCGTCCTCTCGTTCTTTTTCATTGGCAATTAAAGTATTATACGCAACCTTTTTAACACATTTGGAATGCAAAACTTCAAATTCCTCTATGGAACAACTTGCCATGACAGCGTCGACATCCAATTTCAAATACCTAGCGTAAATTCTGATAAATCCTCGCAGATAAATATCGGGTAAATTAAAATCATACTCCTCTCTTTCTATGCCAGCGAGATATTCCAATTTAATCTTCGTTTCTTCGGAAGCCTTTTCTAACGTAACACCCCGTGCATTTCTAGCCTCGACAAACTGTTGCCCAAAATCCTTAGTCATAAATTCTACAATACCCCTATAAAAAATTTTTTCAACGGCAATCTAAAGTTTTTTGATTGGCCAAAATATGGAAAGTCCTCCCACTATTTTCATAGTAATAATAAAAATTTCTGCAGAAAATTTTTTCTAGGTAGATAAAGTTAAGATTGTTTTATGACGATCTCTTCACTAAAAGTTTCCACGTATTGTCCACATTGTAATGTGAATAACTTGTTAATTTCTTCTTCTTGATTTTCTTTCGTCTAAGCGAATCATAGCAACGATGTTTAAATTTCGTTGGGAGTTGGTTCACAGGCCTCGCCGATTAAGTCGGCATAAACAAAGGGATTTAAATGTAGGCCTAGATAAAAATATGTCAAAGTTTAATTTTGCTTTTCTCAAAAAAAATTTTAATACGGGGCCAAAATTTATGCTCATAATTTTGTGAACAACTTTTAATCGCTTCTTAACATGAATGCAAATCTTACCATAAATTCTACACTCTGGAAAGTTGTTAGCGATAATCTTAGGGAAGTATTTCCCCATGATGTTTTTCGTTCGTGGTTCGAGCCATTATATGTTGTTGAAGAAACACCAAGTGCTATTGTTTTCGGGGTAATGAATGATTTTACTGCCATTTGGTTACAGGAAAATTACCTAGACGTAATGGCAAAAAATTTACGCCGCGAGGCGGGGCATGACATGAAAATTTCATTTCGTGTACAGGATAAAGAATTGCAAACTTCCCAAGGAATTTCTCCCATATCTCAAAAACAGAAAAAAAGTATACTGGGCGATCCAAACAAGGAGCCAATTCCCATTATACTAAACAAACAAAATACATTTGAAAATTTCGTCGTAGGGTCGGGGAATCAAATGGCTCACGCGGCTTGTACGGCCGTTGTCAATACCCCCGGTCGCGCCTACAATCCGCTGTTTCTATATGGCGACACGGGTCTTGGGAAAACCCATCTAATGCAAGCAGTGGCACATAGTGTTTTGAGTAAGTATAAAAAGATAAATGTGGTTTACACATCCACCGAAAAGTTTACCAACGAGTTCATTTCCGAACTGCAAAAAAATAATTTGGGAGCGTTTAGGAAAAAGTATCGCTACGTGGATGTTTTATTGATCGACGATGTGCATTTTTTGTCTGGGAAAGAACGCATACAGGAAGAATTTTTCCATACTTTTAATGAATTATTCGAAGCGCAGAAGCAAATTATCCTAAGCAGCGACCGTCCAGCATCCGAAATAGCCAGGCTAGAAAATCGATTGGTTTCCCGGTTCCAGTGGGGATTAGTAGCTGACATTCAGGCACCAGATTTGGAAACAAGGATTGCTATTCTTGATAAGAAAGCGACCGCCATGCACCTGGAACTTTCCCATGATATAATTGAGATGTTGGCCAACAGGGTCTCAAGCAATGTGCGAAAGCTAGAAGGAGCTCTAAATAGGATAGCCAGCTATCTTTCAATTACCAAAGCCCCGATTAATTTCGAATTAATAGAACATATTCTGCACGATTTATTTTTTGAAGAGAAGACCATCGAGATCACCATAGAAGCAGTCCAACGAAAAGTTTGTGCCCATTATAAATTGTCGTTCGATGATATTACGGGGAAAAAGCGGCCGGCCAATATTGCCTTTCCAAGGCAAATTGCGATGTACCTATGTAGATTAATGACAAACCGTTCGTTGGTAGATATTGGAGATGAGTTTGGAGGGAGGGATCACGGTACGGTTATCCATGCGTGCAAAACCGTCGAAAATGCAATGGAGCATGACGTCTCCATAAAGCGTACCATAGAAAATTTACAAAAAATGATCAAACAAAACTCCTAGGCATGGGTATAACGTGATGCTAACCGGGGATAGTCTCGTTGCCATCGACCACGATTTGTCGTTTCCAACGAATCCTCCGTGAAAAATTGCCAATATAGTTCCTATAAAACTTGCGTCTAGATTACAAAGTCCACAGGGCGAATCCGAGAATCGGGCTGTCGATAATGTACCACGGACAGTGAAAAATTATTGTATGCTACCCTTCATAGACCGAGTCAAGGCAATAATGGCCCTCCCCTTGCCAAAGCGAACAAAGGAGAAATCAATGCCTTTGCTATTGGCAAAATAGCCAGCTTCCATAGGGAAATATCCTCCGATGGCAAACCATTTACAATTTTTTGTAAAATTT
>JAIRKQ010000031.1 GCA_031260055.1 Puniceicoccales bacterium | reverse complement strand
CTCGAGAGCGCCGATCTCGGAGGCACGCTCACTAAAGCCGCCATCGGCCGAATCACCAGGCAGTCCATCGGGCGCGTGCCCCCGGCGGCAAAGACGTCTCATCTCAGAAGGCCAGCTTTGAAACAACTCTATGTTTCTACTTGAGCCTTGTTTCCATTTGCGAGAGCTTTATTGGCACGTTCCAGATCAGCAGATAGTTGATTGATCTGGCGAACATCTGGACGTAATTTTATCAATGGTTCTTCGAAGATTTTCATTTTGAAACAAAAACGTTTTAAAACGGTCTTTAACTGTGTTTGAAACTGTTTCAGCCGTGCTTCGATCGGTTTAATTTTTTCTTCATCCGCTGTTTCCTTAATTTCTTGATATGCTTTCCAAGATTCTTTTACTTTTGCAAACAACATTTTGCTATCCTGTACAGCACGGGTCAGCATTGAGTAATAGGCCTCCCGACTCTCTATTTTCTTATCGAGAACTATGCGGTCAAATCGTTCCTCCCGACAAAGTAATTTTTCTGCCAAGTCAATTTGAAATTCTGCCGTTAAATGAATAGAAAACAGCTCGTCCTGTGCACGCAATTCTTCCCTCTCAATTGTTTTGGAAATAGCTACCTCTTCGGTACGCGTGAGCAATGGGACTTGCCCCATCTGGCGGAGATACATACGGACAGGGTCCTCAATATTCTCTCCGGATGACGAAACAGGTTCTGCCATTTCCTCTTCAACTTTACTCCGATACTGTTCGGCCTCTTCAGCATCTAAAATCTCAATGTTGAGATTTTCTAAAATATTGATGATATTTTCAGCTTCTTTTGGATTAGCTAGAGCTCCTGGCAGTGTTTCGTTGATATCTTGCAAAGATACGTACCCTCTTTGCCGTGCTAATCGTATGAGAGATTGTATTCTTGTGTTGGCATCTGCTGCCGGCCCGACTTCAAGGTTGTTTTTTTCGTGTTTTGTCATTATTTTCTACAATTAAACAATTTGCGGAGGGTGCTTTAACATTTTACGCAAATTTAGTCTGCATTCCTGTAAGGTTCTTATAGTATCGCTTTCGTCAAGAGAAATTTTCCGAAAATTGTCATTAACTTTATTAATTTCTTCCCTGATGAAATTTGAATGGAGCTTGTGCAGGCATAAATTCGCAATGGCTAGATGCTCACAATCTTCATCGAAATCAGCCAACGAAAAGTATATCAAATTCTTTTCAGCATCCGAAAATAATGGCGACCCTTCCAATTTAGCAATCCCCTCCCACATATACTCTTTAATTTCATTTAGGACTTTTAGCAATACTTTTCCTTCATGGGATGTTAAATTTTGTAAAAATGGTTGTTCGTAGAAATCCAATATTTGTTTTGCTATTTTATCATTCGATAGAACTATTGCCAGCAATTGGCTTTCTGCGGTGGATAACTTTTTATGTGGCATTTCCCGTGTCTCATCTACGACAACCTTTGAGTTCCCAACGAAAGGCTTTTTCTGTAGAAATGACTTAAAATCTTGAAAAATCGCATGCCGGTCGATGTCTGCTGCCATAGATAGTTCATCCAGGTATGATCTTTGAACGATGGAAGATTCAGCAACGGAAATTATTTCGTATATCCTCCTAAGTGCTTCCACTTTTTCCTGTGCCGTAATATTTTTTTTGACCAACCATCGATTTGCCAAAAATTCTATCCCTGTCATGCCAGACCGCTGTAGCCTTTGGAATCTATTTTCAAAATCCTCACGGAAATAACTGTCCGGGTCCTGCCCTTCCGGTAGGATGAAAAATTTTATATCAAGTCCGGCTGCGATTGCCATTGCCAGCAAACGTTCCGCTGCCTTTAATCCCGCATTATCACCATCAAGCATGCAATTCAAGTGTACGCTATACCGTCGTAAAGTGATCAATTGGGAATCCGTGATAGCCGTACCCTGGGGAGCTATGGCGGTATTGATGCCATTATCCCAGCAACGCATGGCATCGAATTGGCCTTCGACCATCCAAAAAGCTCCATTTGGTTCTAGGTACTGCCGTGCCCTGTCGAGTCCGAATAGTATGCTTCCCTTTTGAAAAATTTCCGTTGCTGGAGAATTTATATACTTAGCATCGGAAAAATTATTTTTCGGCCCCATACCGTCTACAAATCTTGCCGAGAACCCGATAACTTTTCCCTGAGTATTCCTGATAGGAATTGTTAGTCGTGAATTAAATCGTCCCATAAACCTACGGGGATCGGTTTCATTTTCCTTGGCATAGAAAATTCCACTAGCCTTTATGGCGTCCAAGGAATAGCCAGCCTGGAGTATTTTTTCTATCAGTGCCCTATCATTATTTCCTGCGAAACCTATGCCATTTTCCCTCGCCACATCAAGAGAGAACTTCCTTTTTTCTACCCAATATTGCCGAATTCTTTCTCCACAAACATCATCGGCATGGAAATTTCTTACAAAAAAATCGCACACCAATTCATGCAATTCGAATAATGTTTTTTTTGCGTACGGCTTTGCCTCAAAAACTGCCGATTTTTCAAATTCTAGCGGAATATTAAACCGCTCAGCTATCATTTCGACGGCATCGGTAAATGATACGTTTTCCTTCAGCTGTACGAATCGAAAAATATCACCCGCATTTCCAGAACTAAAGCATCGGAACATTTTTTTCGCTGGCATGACGAAAAAGGATGGTGTCTTTTCCTGATTAAAGGGGCTCAATCCACGCCAATTGACTCCGCATCGTTTCAGCGTAATGTATGGAGACACAACGTCATAAATATCGACAGAATTTTTTATTTTATCTAGGCAATCACGTGTTATCATTCCTCGGAGAGTAAATGTTCCATACCCTTAATTACAAAAAGCCCCGAGGAAAGAATAAAAATAACCCTCTCCCTTACTTTCTAATCTCAGCCTTAGTAAATGGTTATATTTTATCCTTTCTTTCCCTAAACCAAAACTTTTTTGTTGCCTTCCTGTTTCTTTCTTCAACCCATACGGTCAAGAACTTTTTAGGAAGATACGACTATTGGTTCTAAGACGCATCATCCGGTCCGCCATCCTGCGGTACTTCACCACCCTGCAGTACTGTAATATTCCTCCTTTGGCTTCTTCGATATGCTATAACTAGTGCGGATACTGCAATAGCGGTAGTCACAATTGTGGCTGTGATAACAGGGTGAGCAGCTGCCAGCGCCCATGCGGATTTCCCCAGCGCAGCTATTTTGCCTAGCAGAGAACCAGCGGCACTTCCAGCCCCGGCACCTGATGCTGTTTCTGTAATTATTGTTTCGGCAACTATCGTTTCTGCGGCTATTGTTCCGGCGCCTGCTGCTTCGGCGGCGGCAGCTCCGCCTATTACTGCTTCGGTACCTGCTGCTGCGTTGAAAGGTACTAGCGCGGCACTCGTCCTACTAATAGCCCGGGCAGTAGCTGTCATAGCTCCCATAGCCCCAACGTTCATACCTGCGATTGCTGCTTCGGTACTTGCTGCTGCATTGAAAGGTACTAGCGCGGCACTCGTCCTACTAATCGCTCGGGCAGTAGCTGTCGTAGCTTCCATAGCCCCAACGTTCATACCTGCGATTGCTGCCCTGAAGGATAATGTAGTGTTCGTTACGTTAGTTGCTAGGGTTGATAATATTGGATTATTGTGTACTCCTAGCGTGGTATTCACTCTAGGGGCTACAATTGTACTTCCTCGCCATATGCCTGCCACTACCGATTGAAAGCCTACACCTACCCTATGCCATAGGGTTGTGTTTGTTGCATTAATTGTTGTTTGACCGGAAATTCCATTCATACTATTATCTCTGACACTACCATAGGGGTTAATTTTTTAGGAAATTTTCATAAATCGCAAGTAAAAAACAAAAGGAACCTAAATTAAGGTTTGTCCGATTCGATTCCACTTTTTCCGGGCTTTCTTTCGATAGCCTGTTGACTTCTTTAATGTTTTAGGACTTACGCACATTTTTGTGTCCATTGACTGAACTGGGGGATTGCTTTTAGAAAAACAATCATTACTTCATCTGTTATCATGGTAAAATGCTTTGCAGAACAGGTAATCCATCTAAATGATGATGACGAAGACGACGATGATGTTTCGGATTGTAATTCGAAGGATGCTTCGAGTTGTTCATCGATGATGCAAAAACGATTCCTTAGGGAAAGAAAGATTTTTCTGTGGGGTAGTATAAATGATGTGACGGCAAAAGATATTACTGAAAAATTACTATACCTTGAATTGTCGGATCCCGGCAAGCCCATTGATTTTTTTATAAACACTCCCGGGGGATCCATAACATCTGGCATGTCGATCTACGACACCATGGTTTTACTTTCTTCTCCAATCCGTGTAATAGTGACTGGAATTGCGGCAAGTATGGGGTCCATTCTGCTCTGCGGAACCAAAAAAGGTAATCGGTTTTTATATCCTAATTCCAGAGTTTTGATCCATCAACCGCTTATCATGGGGCAGATTGTTGCCCAGGCGGTTGATATCAATATTCAGGCACAAGAAATGGAGAAGACTCGGGCGGAATTAAATAAAATCCTAGCTGCGTCTTCCGGACAACCGATAGAGAAAATTACAAAGGATACGGATCGAGATTTTTACATGAATGCAAAGGAAGCGATCGACTATGGGTTGGCTGATAAAATTATAAAAAATATATTCTGATGAAAATTCCATGGAGGGAGAAACCATAAATGTCGCCTTTGTTTTCGATGATAAATTTTTCAGTCTATTCAAAGTTGCGACATATTCGATTGCGAAAAATACGAAATCGAACTTAGCAATTTATGTCATCGATTGCGGAATTTCGGAAACCCATCGAACGGAGATCGGTAAATTCCAAAAACAGTTACCCAATGTGGTCGATGTTTTTTGCAAAGAGCCGGAGAAGTTAGAGGTCTTCGAAGAGTGTCCTATTCCTGGCCATTTTTCATCCGCCGTTTTTTATAGGTTGGCCATTGGTAAAACATTTCCTCACCTCACACGCGTAATATATTTGGATTGCGACGTTATCGTGGATGGGGATATTAAAGAACTATGGGATGTCGACCTCGAAAACAGGCCGTTTGGAGCTTTGAATGACGAGATAAATTTCTTTCTGTCGGAAGATATCGAACGTCGTAAAAAGCAAGCAGGTATCCCCCTTGAACGCACGTATATGAGTTCCGGTGTATTGCTAATTGACCTCGAAAAGTTCGAAAACAAGCGTGTGTTGGAGCGTGTATTGAGGTTCGTTGAACATTGTGAAATATCGCTGGCATACCCAGAGCAGGATGCTATGAACATATGCCTCGACGAAAATGAACATCTCCCAATAAATCCAAGATTTAATTTTACACCATTTGCTCCACAGGCAAAGCGGTGTTTTAAAAATTTTGATTCCCCCTTGATTATCCATTTTTCATGTGGAAAGCCGTGGACTTTTAATAAAAAGTTTATCAATATATTAGACCGACTCCATTTGTTTAACTATGAGGTTGGATTTATAAAAAAATATTGGAAATATTCCGATAAGATCGATGAACATGCATTTTCATCGAATGATATGGGGCTCACGACTTTGTTTTTTTATAAGCGTGTGTTTGGCAAACTCGAATATTTTGTTGCGAAAAAAATTCGCAACAAAATCATAAGGGGGTTCCGTAGCATTTTAGATAAAAGTAAAAAAGTATTTAATGGGGGTCAACTCCGCCGATGAATTAGTAGATATGATTAAAACCATAAATCTTGCCTTTGTTTTCGATGATAAGTTCTCAGATTTGTTCAGAGTAGCTGCCTATTCCATTGCTAAAAACACAAAGGCAAACCTTGCAATCTATGTCGTAGATTGCGGAATTTCGGAAATCAACCGAGAAAAAGCTCTCAAAATGCAAGAAAAGTGTGAAAACATTTTATCCGTAAAAATTGGTATACCGAAACGGGTGGACGTTCTGGAAAATTTCCCAACGGAGGCCCGTTTTAACTCTGTTGTTTTTTATAGGCTAGCGATCCCGAAGGTATTTCCGGAACTTAGCCGAGTGATATACTTAGACTGTGATATTGTTGCGATTGGTGACATTTCTGAGCTTTGGAATGAAGATTTGGAGGGTCGTCCTTTCGGTGCGGTCGAAGAAGATGGTAATTTTTCCGATGAAAAAATCAGGGCGGATAAATTGGCATATTTGAAATTTCCGGAAGAAAACCGCTATTACAATTCCGGCGTTCTTCTAATTGATTCCAAAAAGTTTGAAGAATCCCAAATTTTTGAAAGGGTGATTGAACAGGTAAAACAGACAAAAATTTTCTTTCCGTGTCCGGAACAGGATGCCATGAACATATGTCTCCGCAACGATGAACATCTACCGTTACACCCGAAATATAATTTTATCCCATTCGCATCGTTGTCGAAAAAATGTTTTGCCAGCATTGAAAAAAATGTAGTCCTCATCGAGTATGCCTGTGTAAAACCATGGGAAATGAATAGAACAACGGTCAAACTGTTCCACTGCCTTGGCCTTTGCCGCTATTCAACGTCTATGCTACTAAAATTTTGGCACTACGCCGATCAATTGGGAGACATGAATCCTGGCAATAAAAATCCTTTTCCCACGCTCAAATTTTTTTACAAACGACTCTTTCAACCGATGGGACGGTTTTTTTCAAAAATCATAGCAAATACTAGAAATTTTCGCACTTACAAGTAAAAGCATGGGCAACGCAATAAAGAGTAAAACAATAGATATAGCATTTGTTTTCGATGATAAGTTTTCCGACCTGTTTAGGGTTGCGATATATTCGATCGCCAAAAACACAAAATCAAACCTGGCAGTACACATCGTCGACTGTGGAATAGCCGAACAAAATAAGGATCTAATCCGAAAATTTATATCGGAATTTAAAAACATTTCATCGGTGGAGTTCAAAGTCCCAAAACGCATAGAAGTTTTGGAAAGTTATACTATTCCAACGCATTTTTCCACGGCCATATTCTATCGACTGGGGATTCCAAAGATATTCCCAGAACTTAGCCGGGTAATATACCTGGACTGTGATATTATTGCCGTTGGTGATATTTCCGAGCTTTGGAATGAAGACTTAGATGGTCGTCCTCTTGGGGTAATCGAAGAAGATGGTAATTTTTTTAATACCAAAACTAAGTTGCGAAAAATGCAGGAAATTAATCTACCCGAAAATAAACACTATTATAACTCCGGAGTTTTGCTAATTGATTCAAAACAATTTGAAAAGTCTCAAATCTTTGAAAGAGTGGTTGATTTCGTAAAAAATACCGATCTGAAACTATCGTGTCCTGAACAAGATGCGATGAATCTTTGTCTAGACGATGATGAGCATATGGCGTTAGACCCGAAATATAATTTTATACCTTTTGCATCTTCGTCGGAAGAATGTCTCAAAAAAATTAAAGAGCCAATTATTATAATGCACTATGCCGGTAAAAAACCATGGGAAGTGAATAAAAAAATTATTAGGTTTGCTGCCTCGTGTGGCATGGAAAAATACCACATGTCCATGATGTTAAAATACTGGGAATATGCGGATTACATAGATAAAAAAAAGTTTTCCAACGGGAATATTTTTCAAACTTTGAAGTTTCTCTACAAATGCCTTTTTCAGCCCATTGAAAAATTCATATCGAGAAAATGTTGCCATTTCCAAAAATCTCTTTTTGGACAACGAAAGAAAAAAGTTCACTAAACGTGGAAATAGGAAAAAAAGTTATTTTGACCGGTATGCAACCAACGGGCAAGCTACACCTGGGAGGATTGCTGGGCGCAATAAATAATTGGCAGAAAATGCTGGATGACTACGATTGTTTGTTTTTTCTGGCAGATCAACATGCCATAACAATGCCATATATTCCAGCGGAATTGAGAAAAAATACATTGGATTGTGTCGCACAGTATATTGCCTGTGGGCTGGATCCTGAACGGTGTAAAATTTTTCTACAGTCTCAAGTAATTGGGCATACGGAATTGATGTGGATATTGGGATGTATTACCTCCGTTGGTCAACTGGAAAGGATGACCCAATTCAAGGACAAATCGAAAAAAGTTGGGGAGTCGGTATGTTCCGGATTGCTGTACTACCCGGTCCTAATGATGGCCGATATCCTATTGTACAATGCCGATTTGGTCCCCATCGGGGAAGACCAGAAACAACACCTGGAAATTACACGGAATATTGCACAAAAATTCAATAATACCTATTCCGAAACTTTTGTTTTACCGGAACCGTACATTGGAAAAACGGGAGCCCGCATAATGTCGTTGCAAGACCCAACCGCTAAAATGTCGAAATCCGATAAGAATCAAAGTACGGTTGTGTACATAGCGGATCCCGATCCTGTCATCCGAAAAAAAATCATGGGAGCGGTGACGGATTCCGACAATAGGATATACTTCGACCAAGAAAACAAACCGGGAATTTCTAACTTGTTGAACATATATGCAGCAACGACAGATCAAAGCATGGAAAAATCCGTCGCACAATTTGCTGACCTTACCAGCTATGCTCCATTTAAACAGGCGGTTGCGGATGCAGTCATTGCAAAAATTTCTCCGATCAGAAATAAATATTTAGAAATTGCCAATGATGGGAAATATTTATTATCTGTGCTAAACGCGGGCAAAGAAGAAGCCCAAAAGCGTGCCAACAAAATGATGGCGAAAGTGTATCGTAAGGTTGGATTTTTGTTAGATTAACACAACATCGAATGAAAAAATTTGTAATATCTGAAAAACCAAGTGTGGCAGCCGATCTAGCAAAGGCACTGGGAACGTTTAAAAAGTTTGATGATCGCTATGAGAATGATGAGTATGTGATTAGTTGGGCCGTTGGGCATTTGGTTGAGCTCTTCATGCCGGAAGATTTCGATACATCCCTAAAGCGATGGTCCCTAGATACCTTGCCCATAATACCAGAAAAATTTAAAACAAAGCCCATTGAAAAAGTAAAAAAACGTTTTAACGAGCTTAAAAAATTAATTCAGCGCGATGACATCGATCTGCTCATAAATGGGTGTGATGCGGGCCGTGAAGGGGAATTGATTTTTACATATATTTACGAATTGGCAAAGAGCAAAAAACCTTTTGTTCGCTTGTGGTTGTCTTCCATGACGACGCAAGGAATTAGAGATGCATTCGAACATCTTAGAAGCAGCGAAGAGATGCAACACTTGCAGGATGCGGCCAAATGTCGATCGGAAGCAGATTGGCTAATAGGCATCAATGGGACCCGCGCCGTAACAACGAAAATGTTCCCCGTGATGGCCCGACAAGTAGCGACCGTAGGACGCGTCCAAACTCCTACCCTGGCGATGATAGTAAACCGAGACATTGAAATTGCTAATTTCAAACCGACAAAATTTTGGAGAATCCTCGGGACATTTGGTATTCACAATGGTTCCTATGATGGCATTCTGCAAAAAGATCAAAAGCTAGATGATAAAAATCCTCACGATAGGACCGATAGGTTGTGGAAACATGAAAACGCACTGGCAATCGTTGAAGCGATTAAAAATGAGCAATTTGCCACCATTTCCGAACAAAAGAAGCGGTCCAAACAAACATCTCCGAGGCTATATGATTTAACTACACTGCAAAGGGAATCCAATTCGCGCCATAGCATGCCTGCCAGCATGACGCTGCAAATTGCCCAGTCTCTCTATGAGAGGCATAAATGCATTACCTATCCCCGCACCGATTCCCGTGCACTAACGGAAGATTACGTACCGACCTGCTACAAGATACTAGCCGCCATCAATGACGAACATAAAATCTTTGCCCAACGCATAATTGAAAATAAAGCAGTTAACGGAAATAACAGGAAAATTTTCAACAATAGGCAGGTTACCGATCACTTTGCAATTATTCCAACACCACAAGTTCCCAAAAACTTATCCGAGGAAGAATACAAAATCTTTAACATGATTTTGAAACGTTTCCTCTGCGTATTTTTCCCGGATGCAGAGTTCGATGTAACCACCCGAATCAGCAAAGTCAAAGAACATTCATTTAAAACAGAAGGGAAGGTACTGGTAATCCCCGGATGGTTGGAAATTTATGGAAAGAGTGAAACCGAACAGGATGGTGTATTGCCTGCGTTATCCGATAGCGACGGAATTCCGCCACAGGCCGATGTTAAAGAGATAAAAATTGCAGAAGATGTAACCCGTCCTCCAGCTTCCTACAATGAAGCAACCCTGTTGACCGCCATGGAAGGTGCCGGTAAACTGTTGGATGATGAAGAGCTCGCCGATGCCATGAAGGAACGTGGGTTGGGCACTCCGGCAACACGGGCCCAGATCATAGAACATTTATTAGCTTTAAAGTACATTGTGCGGGACAGAAAAGACCTCAAGGCAACGGCGAAGGCTGAAGATTTACTAAACTTCCTAAAAGCTGCAGACATTGAAACCCTTTCAAGCCCGGTTCTTACGGGCGAATGGGAATATAAACTTAGGCAGATGGAAAATGGTAATTTTACTCGCAAGAACTTCATGGAGGAGATTGCGGATCTGACAGCAGCCATAGTTACAAAGACGAAAAATTTTGTCGAAGGAAGCGACATAACAAAGGAGACTTCCATAATTTCTCCCACCGACAGTAAACCGCTCATGGAAGGGTTACGCTGCTACCGTTCACAGGATAAAGCCCTAACAATTCAAAAGGTAATTGGTGGTAGGAAATTTTCAGAGGATGAAATCAAAGAGTTGTTGGTAAACAAGAAGATCGGCCCACTGGACGGGTTTAAATCAAAAACAGGGTCAGATTTTTCTGCGAGTTTAGTTTTGGATGATGCTTTCAAAGTAAATCTAGTCTTTGAAAATTCAAGTTCGGAATTTAAAACCGCAACGCCATTATCCAAGGAGGAGATTGATAAACTTGAAGTCATTGGGAAATGTCCACTCGATGGGTCAGATGTTGTTATGATGGATACCGCCTATGTTTGCAAAAACTATTTCAATAAAAAATGCAAACTTAGGATTTCGAAAAAGACACTCGATAAAGACATTGAGGTGGAACAGGTTCAGAAATTACTAGCGGAGAAGAAAACCGATCTATTGGAAGGATTCCGATCCAAGCGAACGGGAAAATTATTTTCAGCCCGCCTAAGCTTACAAAAGGATGGCAGTTTTAAGTTTGAGTTTAAATAAATTCCTTGTCCAATTTTTCACGGACGTTTCCTTTCTGGGAAGATTTTAACATATCACGGAATGGCAAGTATCGACAGCATGGTACCTTCTGCTACCAATTGTTTGCACGTTGGAAGGTCCATGCCCCGGCTCATCATGTAGAACATGGTATCATCATCGATGGCACCGACCGTTGCGCCGTGGGAACATATAACATTACTGTTGGCAATGTGGAGATCGGGACAGCTGATAGCCTGTGCACCGTTGGACCATAGTATGTTGCTACTACTTTGTCTTGCATTGCTATTTTCGGCAATTTCACTGATATTGATTTTCCCATAAAACTCAGAAACTGCGAAATCATCCAAAATCGTTTTACTGACGACATTCGATTTTGAGTTTCCAGCATCGTGGGTCTGGGAGATGGAAAATTTCTGCCCATCGGAACATTTACCATAAAAAAAGCTCCCTATGTCAGAAATTGCCCATTCGCCTTTCAGAATAGTTTCGACCGAAACGTCGAATTTTTTGCAACTTTCCGAAAGAATTACACATTTTAGCTGGCTAGATTTTTCCAGTTCAAATGTCAGCCGGACAGTACTTTTATCACGATCAACGGCCAAAATGATGATGTCCAAACATACCCCTTCACCTACGCTAAATATGGCATTGGAAATATTCCCGGAGGGGATGAACAATTTTGTAGGAGTAATAATTTTTTCCCATTGGAGATGATTGCGGACAATGGATCGTCCGCCTAAAATTCTATCCATATGATTTTGAATTATCCTCATTTTCTTCGAAGATATTGAATTTTTACCATAATTATTAATTTTAACATATTAAACTTTCCAACTTGTAAATACGATGGCCTTTTAGGTATACAACTCCACGAAAATTTGTTACTACTTCCATTGCTTGTGATGCCGATGAAAATACCTTCCAGTTACGATTTATGGCATTCATTGAAAAATTCGCGGGTTCCCCGACGACAATCACTTCATCATTTTCACGGAGCGGTAAACTTTTTAAAAGGGTAGTATTGTCTCCAATCACACCGTTCCCTACCTCACAACGGATCAGGGCTCCAATGACAAATAATCGATTTCCGTGGGGAAATAATCGATCGAAGTGGGCTAGGGAGTTGGCAAAGGCTATGGAGTTCGCATTGTAGCAATCGGCAAAATATGTCCTCGTTGTCGTCGCTATGATTTCTCCGCGCCATTTGGACGGCTTCCACAGATTAATACGTTTCTGAATATTGGACGCATCTATGCCACATTCTAGGGTACAGATACATGCCAGGACAAAATTCTTGACAATGCCTTGGCTCATCGAATGAGGCATGGTAAATTTTAAATCCTTTCCCCCAACCCTTAGCGAGACATGACATTGGTCACCTTCCATGGCCATACGGTAGCCCATATCTTTTCCATTTTCTTTGATAACCCTACAGTGATCTTGAATTTTCCGGCAAGCGCTAAACCTCAAGCATTCTTCGGGAAATATTCCATGGCCATTATTTTTTATGGCTCCACGCAATAATTTGCTTTTTTCACGGGCAATTGTGGATTCACTACCCATTCCCGACATGTGAATTTTGCCGATTCCTGTCAGTATGGCAATGTGAGGCACAACAAGTTCTGCTAGCTTATCCATCGTAGAAACGGCATCAATACCAACCTCGACAACCGCAAAGGCCTCATCATTGGTTATGGTAGCAAGTGTCATGGGTACCCCCCGCTGACCATTTTTGTTTTCAAGTGTTACATTTTTTTCAACGGCAAGAAGCAACTTTAAAATGTCTTTGGTTGTAGTTTTCCCAAAACTTCCGGTAATGGCGATCACCGTGCCCCTAAACATCGATCGCGCTAGCTTTGCCATTTCGACCGTGGCTACATTTGGATCGTCACAAACAAATTGGGGCAGATCAATGTCAGGTTTTGACTGAGAAACAATGGCACACGAGGCACCGTTAGTCCTAGCATCTTCGAGAAAAATGTGCCCGTCTCTCACATCGGTTAGGGCCACATAGCAATCGCCTGGACACAGTGAACGTGTGTCAGTGCAAAACCTCGTAACCTGTTCCGGTTTTTTGCCATATAACCAGTGCCCGATGGAGGGGATAAAAATAGAATCAATATGTTCTTTCATTGAAATTGATACCAATTATCCGATCGGTTGTTTTTCTCGGCACAAGTTCTACGTAGAATTTTATCTGTTTATCTCACTGAGTTTGGCCAAAGCATTCATCACGGCATCGGTACTATTAGCATAATTCGACTGTTGAAAATTATTCAATTCCTGATGATTCTCACAGGGATCAACCATATTTATGCCAGAGAAAAAACCCGCCGATTTAACATCATAAATCCCCTTGACACCTTTTCTCCAGGCAATGACAAACATATCCGACAGGGTTTTCAGATTGGGACTTCCGAGAAATAACCTCAGGGATTGGGATTGGTCGATCCATTTTTGTCGCCGGGCTGCTCCTTCGATAATTGCTTCGTTGTCAATCATGTAGGCGGTGGAAAACATTTCCCTTATGGATTCAGGAATTTCATCGATGGCAGCTAATTCGCCTTCAAAATACCGAATTTGCTTATGGACTGCCTTATTCCAAATGCCAGACTTTTTCAAAATTCTTACCAATTCCGGAGAAATAATCATCATTTCGTAATTATCATCCAAACGCTTTGTGAAAACATTTTTCGTCGCCGGGGATAACTCGGGATAGCACCCCAGAAGGCGAGCAATTTTTCTTGTGGGAGAAAATGCATTCAAGTATGCATTCCTTATGCCATTCTTCCTTATCTTGTCCCGCAGAACATCCCAAGATAGCGTGCCAACGTTTTTATCTTTGGCAAAGTCGAATGGCAACTTCCCCTTTGCCCATTCCGAAGATTCAAATGCTTGGCAAGATCCATATTTTTTTGCCAGTTCGCACGACTCATTGATCGTTTCGTAGGAAATTATCTCAGCACACTCTTCGCCAAACCTAATGGCTTCTTCGGAATTAAACGAAAGATTCTTGTTGTAGAGTGCATTTTGTAACCCCATCATGCCTAATCCTATGGCCCGGTACTTTTTGGCAAATGTTTCGGCAGACTGCGAAGGGAAAAAATTAGCGTCTATCATTGCATCCAACGTACGCGTTGCGACCGCTATCGTATGGCATAGGGCATCTTTATCGAGGGAACCACCTGGAGTCAAATGTTTGTTAATGTCCAGTGCTCCCGTGTTGCACACAGCAGTCTCATCGTAGGCTGTGTTCATGACGTGTTCCAGGCACAACCCTGCTGCGTGAATTACTCCATTTTTGCACATATTCGCCCGATTACACGTATCCTTAAACGCAATCTTTGGATATCCTGCCTCGAAAATTCGTTGCATGACTTTTTGCCAAACTTCTCGACAAGTTACTATTTTGCCGGAAGCTTTACCTTCCACAACACGCTGTTCCAGCTCTTCGTATTTTTTATCAAATTCATCACCATATGATTCATGTAAGCCTCTGGCATCTTCCGAATTAAATAATGTCCAATCGGCATCCTGCTGCAAGCGGTGCATGAAAATATCCGGGATCCACAATACTGTCCCAAGGGTATCATCTGGCATGTTTCCATTCACATGTCTTTTACGATAGTCTATAAACTCCATTATGTCACTATGCCAAATTTCCAAATACGCTGCTCCACGACCCCTGCGGCGTTCGGTTCCCTGATTTGCAATGGCCAACTGGTGCTGGTGAAGTTGCAGAAATGGTATCACTCCGGGGGCTCGTCCCCTAGTTCCTGAAATTCTTGCTCCTTTTTCACGGACATTGGTCCACGAACCCGCAATACCTCCTCCCCACTTTGCGATAAAAGCATTGTCGGAAATTCCACGAGTCATGATGCTTTGCATGTCATCCTCAACGTGAAAGACGTAGCTTGACATCATCTGTGCTTTTGGTGTTCCTGAATAGTACAAAGTGGGGGTTGCCAGGCAGAACTTTCTGTCCCGCATCAATTTATAGCATTCGATGACGTCGTTTTCGGCGTGCTCCTTTGCAAGAAATGCTCCCATCGCGACACGCATCCAGAGCATCTGGGGGGTTTCTAAAATTCGATTATTAAAGTCCCGCATGAAATAGTGCTCTTTTAAACTTTGTAAAGCTATGGCATCGAACTCGCGGTCATAGGTAATATCCAGGGCTTGAGAAAGTTGTTCCAGATCATAGTTTAGCATGTCCTTGTGAAGTAGGTTATCCTCAACGGCTGTTCTAATATATTTTATAAAAGCGACCGCCTGTTTTTCATTCAAACATTCTAGGCTATCGGTGGCACAATTCCAATCGAATATATCCTCATATAAATAAAGCAACTGTATCCTTGCTGCAAATACTGCTAAAACGGGGTCCTTTTCTATTAGCCGCTGTGCATTTTTGATGATATAATTTTTTAATTCCGAGATACTAACTTCCGATGAAATCCCTTCCTGTAGAGACGACAATATTTCATCGAATGTTAGGTGCGAATCCAGGCCTGCGTTCGCAAATGCTATTCGTTTGTGTAACTCCGATCCATCCCACAAACAGCTATCATCGTCGGCATTCTTCACCACAATAATGGGTCCCTGATCCTGGGTTGCTGTGTATTCTTTCTCAATGTCTGACAGTTCCCTCAATTTCGCCCGTTCGGCCCTATATAGGATATACGCTTCGGCGATCTTATATTCCCCCTGGCGCATCAGTTCTTCTTGTACGCAATCCTGAACATTTTCAATGTGAATGAATGACAATCCTTCATCCAATATATTCTTTGTCACTGCCCGAGAGATTTTATCGGCCCGCTCGGGGCTTTGGTGTTGAGAAACAAATGCCAATTCCACTGCATGTTTTATTTTTTCAATATTCCATGGTACGACACTGCCATCTCTTCTGATTAAACTTAATTTGCGACTTTCTTTGACTCGCCTATAATATTCGTTCTCAAACCTACACTTCGCCACAAAGGCATGGGCCATTTCCCTCCTATTATTTCTTACTAAAATCTCTTCAATGGCATCATTCACAAGGTCTTGGCTAGGTGGACAGGTTTCCCGTAGGTTGATACAGCGACAAACTTGTCTGGTCAATGAAATGACCAATTGCTTATTTGTGTCATCGAAAATATCGGACTGCCTATTAACCAAGGAAATGTCCACGACCGCCTCTCCGATCTTATCTGCAATTTCTCCAATATTGTAGTACTCACAAACACACTCGCTATCATTTTCGACGAGACGTTTCCAATCGAATCGCGGCTTTTCTTCTATGGGAGTGCCAATCACGCGTTTTAATTCCAAATTTTTTTGAATACTCATTTTTTGCTCCGTACGAGATAATATCTAAAAACCAGTGGATGCAATTTTTCTACCTCTATTTCCTTACATTTCAAGCTCCGGTTGTAGAAAAAGTTTTATCCCCGATAAACACTGGCTTAGAGGCCGAATAAGGAACAATTAACTCCCCACCAGCTAAACTCTTTACCAACAGTTAAAGCACAGGGCAACCAATAGCGTAGGAATTATGGCTCCCAAGAATAAATACAGGGGGGAGATCCCACCGATGAAATATTTCGACAAAACATTCTGTCCCGCAGGATTTGGAGCGTTGGCTATCACCGTTAATCCTCCACCCGTTACAGCCCCCGATAGGACTGCTTTTTGCATGGATGGATTCGTGGAAAATTCAGAAACGAGGGAAGACAAATAGGTTATGGCCGCGTTATCGTTGAAGGCAGTCAAAATCGTAGAGCCGACAAACAACTGAAATTCTTTTAGACTTCCTAGTACCGGCGATATCCACCACTCCTGTAACCCTCCAAAAGTTACCAAGCTAGCTAGGAAAAATCCGACCAAAATGGGAGATTTCAAGCTCACATCATCCTGATATGTTTTTGTAGCTTTTACAAATGCCAGAAAAAATAAAAATCCTGCTATTACCAATGCAGAGGTATGTAAATTTAATACCGTCCATGCTAGGAATAGGCAGTGGATAATGGTAATTGCTACTGGAATCGTTTTATTGCCACCGTGCTTTTTATCGACGGCATCACATCTACTTTGCAAATTGGAAAATTCTTTTCTGAAAATTAAATAGTATACCAGCGTACAGGCAATAACTCCCACAATGGCATGCGATCCTAATAGCATAAACACTCGGCCAGTCGTTAGGTGCCATTTGTGAGCAACCATCAGTATGGGGGGTGCTGCGAAATGGGTCAATGTTCCACCGACGGAGATATTCACAAACAATAATCCCAGGGTGGCGTAGCACAATTTTTTCGAAGGTCGCAGATCATAAAATTGTTTTGCAAGCAACATGGCCCCTATGGTCATGGCGGCAGGTTCAGTAATAAATGATCCCATGAATGGAGCGACGATCAGAATGGATATCCACCAGGCTGCCACTGTTCCTTTCCCCAGACTGGCAATTCGTTGCAAAATAGACTCTGCCAACGATAAAATCGGACGTGTGGCCGAAATAGCCATAATAACAACAACGAAAACCGGTTCCGTAAAGCTCGCAACATCATTGAAATAATGTCCCAGCACATGCCATCCAAAAAAGATAGCCATACAGATCAACAGTGGAATTGCCCACAGCCCAAAAATTGTTTCCACCTCTCCAAGAAAATGGCAAATAGTTGCTAAAAAGTGTTTTCCCGGTAAATTTTCCGTGTTGGAGTCGGCAATTTTTTTAGATAACACTACGAACTGTGAGGCGAAGAAAGTATGAATAATTGCGCATAGAAACAGAACCGTTGCGATTAAATTAAAGGGCGAAACCTGTATGCGGTGTTTTAGAATTCCCCCCAACGAAAGATTTTTCCCGGATTCTAATGCTTGATAATCCTGGAGAGAGATAGGGAAGTTTATGGTGGAATGTGTGATAGCATGGGCAATGCCATTTAGACAAATTAAAGAGAGAACACAGCCCACTATAACGATGATATGAGAAAACCTACTTCGCACGGGATTGACGTTATTTTTTATGTAAAAACTTTCAATGAAAAAACCAAAGACACTTTTCCAACAATTGCTGAAGCTAACAGGGACTACTTCCCTTTATCGTTGAATCGACTAAGTTTTTAGGAGGTAAACACCCATTCATGCCCCTATCATGAATTCAGGCTCTTTCCCTTGTGGGGTTGAACTTGCTGAAGATGATGTTTCGCCAGCATTATCTCCACCTGACGCCTCTTCCCCCTTTGGCAGAGTCCCTTGCGTGTAGAGGACCATCTTTTGCTTCCAACGATCTACTTCATCTAAAAATACTCTAAAAAATTCTTCGAATTTATCTATGGTCATAAACCTCAACGGAAATTGGTACCCAATGGCAGCATTGTTACTTTCCGCATTATATGATAGAGTCATTCCTTTACTTTCTTCTGGGTCATTGTTTATTCGAAGCAAGTAACGCAATACTGACCCAGCATTGGTTTCCGGGATTTGACCGATTTCAGCGATGAATATCATAGAATCACGCTTATTTTCGTGTTTTAAATGAATAAGTGTCCCCTGATCCACATCTAAGCAGCAATATCCCGACGAATCAATTTGCAGTCCCGACAAATTTATTCTACTCGCGAACTCGTGAAGGATGTTTGTAAAAGTATCTATTGGCATAAATATAAAACCTTCCTAGAAATAAAAAAATTCTATGGACATACACATTTAGTCAATCCTTATTTACCCGTAAAGAAAATTTTTTAGCAAATTGTTCCTTTTAATGGTGAATAATGGTGAAAATTATATTTTCGAAATCACACCCAATTTGCCACTCGAATTTTGCACTCTTCTATGTGGGACTTACTAAAGTTAATTATGTCGTTCAAAACAATTTTATTGTGGAGAGCAAAAATAGAATCACCGTCGTTTAAATTTTTATTCATCGCGTGTTCGGGAATAAATTCTTGAAGGACAAATCGTTTTGCTCCGGACAACTGGAATATTATACTTCTTATGTCATAGGACGTATGAAACGCGGGAACGACTGTTGTGCGAAATTCATAGTCCACCTCACTGTTTTTAATCAAATCTACGGATCGTTTTATCTTGTCCATGTTAACAGAAACGTTGGCAATTTCAGCATATCTATCAAACCTGTGCTTAATGTCCATGGCAACGTAGTCCAATGCTTTCGCTTTGTATAGGCTGTCTAAAATTTCAGGTCGCGAACCGTTGGTATCCAATTTTATCAAAAAACCAAGCTCTTTTATTTTTTTTAAAAAGTCTTCCAAGTCACTCTGCAAAGTTGGTTCTCCCCCGGATACTACTACGGCTTCGATTTTTCCTTTTTTAGCATTTAAAAAATTAAATATTTCATGCTCGTCCATTGGAAGCCCAAATTTTTCAGGTAAAACCAAGGATTCGTTATGGCAAAATGAGCAACAAAAATTGCATCCCTGCGTAAATAAAACGCAGGAAATTTTACCGGGGAAATCAATCAGAGAAACTTTTTGTATGCCACCTATTTTCATTGATCGTTACATGTATAAAAATTCAAAAAAACATTGCAAGGTTAGTCTGTTTTAAAAATTATACCCGTTTCTTGTTGAATTTAATGTTCAGTTATTTAACATCCTCCGGAGAAAATGGTTGATAGAATTTTGAGTGAGATTAGGCAGGAAATTGCAAATTTAACCCGCAAAACTGAGGTAAAAAATGTCGGTAAGATTTTAACCCTTGCCGATGGGGTTGCGACCGTTGATGGGCTGTCAAGGGCTATGTACAATGAAATGATCGAGTTCCCAAACAACATTTTTGGAATCGCTCTAAATATCGAAGAAGAAATCGTAGGCGTCGTTTTGCTTGGAGATAGTTCATCATTGAAAGAAGGGGATGAGGCCAAAACCACTGGTAAATTGTTATCGGTGCCGGTTGGGATGGAGTTGCTCGGACGCGTCGTTGATGCACTCGGAAATCCCATTGACGGCAAAGGCCCCATTGGGTGTAAAAGTTTTCTACCGGTGGAACGTATTGCTCCCGGCATCATGACGAGAAAGGCCGTCAACCAACCATTGCAAACTGGAATTTTAGCAATTGATTCCATGATCCCCATAGGACGCGGACAAAGAGAACTTATCATCGGTGATCGTTCCACGGGTAAAGGAAGCATTGCGCTGGATACTATCATTAACCAGGCAAATATAAATCGCAAAGGGCTTGCCGGTGGAGATCCGACATTTCGCCCAGTATATTCCATATACGTGGCCATTGGGCAAAAAAATTCCACCATCGCTCGAATGATTCACACATTGGAAGAATTTAATGCACTTGAATACACAATTATTGTATCATCTTCCGCTTCCGATAGTGCTTCGAATCAGTATATCTCCCCCTATGCAGGTTGCGCCATTGGTGAATGGTTCATGCAAAATGGGATGGATGCACTAATAATTTATGATGATCTTTCGAAACATGCCGTGGCATACCGCCAACTTTCATTGATCCTGAAACGTCCTGCAGGACGAGAAGCCTTTCCGGGCGATGTTTTTTATTTACATTCTCGACTTTTGGAGCGTGCTGCCAGAATGAATGAAGAAAATGGAGGTGGTTCTCTTACGGCTCTACCGTTCATAGAAACACAGGCCGGTGACATGTCAGCGTATATTCCAACGAATGTGATTTCCATCACGGATGGACAAATATTTTTGGATGCTGACCTGTTCAACCGTGGGGTACGCCCTGCCATTTCCGTAGGCATTTCCGTTTCCCGTGTGGGATCAACTGCTCAGGTAAAAGGTTTTAAACAGATTGCTGGGCAAATAAAATTGGAATTAGGTCAGTACTATGAGCTATCGGCATTTGCCCAATTTGGATCTGACCTCGATGAAAAAACGAAAATTAAATTAGCCCGGGGAGCGCGAATAGTGGAACTATTTAAACAAGCATCCCTACATCCAAAATCCGTTGAGAATCAAATCATGCTGCTTTGGATGATGAAAAATGGTTATTTTGATGCAATTCCAGTGGAGAAGATTCCAACGATTGCTGTCGAATTGGAAGAATACGCGAATTTACACTTTGCGAATCTCATGGTTTCCATTGCGTCCAAGAAAATGCTGGAAGAATCGGAAGAAAACGGGTTGAATGCATTGGCGAAGGAATGGCTGGGAACAAAGGATATTAAGTCGCAATGAAGGGCATAAAGGAAATTCGTAGCCGCATGAAGGCGATACTCAATACCGCTAAAATTACACGTGCGATGCAATTGGTTGCGTCTTCTAAAATGAAAAAGGCCCAGCAATTGGCGTTGCTAAGTCGTCCCTACATGCTTCTCCTCACAGAAATTGCAGAAAATTTATCCAATTTGGGGTCCGTTAAATTATATCACCCCTTTTTTGAGCGTCGGGAAGTCAAAGCTCGGGGAATCATTGTAATAGGGACAGACAGGGGTCTTTGCGGAGCATTAAATCAAAACATTTTGAGATTTATAAATGCGAACGTTCCGAGGGACGAAAATGTGAAGTTTATAACAGTCGGCAAGAAAGCAATGCAGCTAATTTCGATGGCAAAGCGGACGATCATTGCCAATTTTAACGTGAGTGATCGGACGGAATATTGCGAATTAGCGCCCATTGTAGAATTTTTAAAAAACGCATACTTGACCAATGAGATTGATTCCCTGGAAATAATTTTTGCGCAGTACGTCAATCCATTGATCCAGGAACCCGTCAGCCAACATATTTTACCGATGTTAGATTTTCAAAACGAATTGGAAAGATTATGCAAAAGTATGCACATTGATTTGAGTGAAATTTTACCCGATCAACGGCCAATGATCGTGGAACCTAACATTAGTTCCGTCGTTGCCATGCTATCCCAGATGTTTCTTAGTCAAAACATCTATCGTGTGATCTTGGAAGCCAAAGCATCGGAACATTCTTCTCGGACAATAGCAATGAAGGGGGCTACGGATAATGCGGAAGCATTGTCGAAGGAACTATCTTTGGAATATAATAAGTTGCGACAGGCAGCAATTACCAACGAAATTGTTGAAATATCAGCAGCAACACAAAGTTTGTAACATGGAAAATATTGGAAAAATTGTACAAGTTATCGGAGCAGTAGTCGATGTGAAGTTTCAGGTTAAGGCAACGCCTGATATTTATAATGCTCTAACCGTAAAATATGACGTCGAAGGGAAACAGGAGATCCTTACCCTTGAGGTGCAGCAGTATCTTGGCAGGGGTATGGTACGGACTGTAGCAATGTCAGCAACGGATGGCCTATTTCGCGGGTTAGAAGTCATTGACACAGGGAAGCCCATCGAAGTACCGGTTGGTGAAGAAGTTTTGGGAAGAATTTTAAATGTCACCGGTGATCCGGTTGATAACAAGGGAGCCATAAAAGCCCCCAAAAAGTACCCTATTCACAGGCCAGCTCCTACCCTGCTTGACCAGGATACCGGTTCTCAGATTTTGGAAACGGGGATCAAGGTCATCGATTTGATTTGTCCTTTCATGAAAGGTGGTAAGATCGGAGCATTCGGTGGTGCCGGTGTTGGAAAGACCGTAGTTATCATGGAATTGATCCATAACATAGCCACCGAACATGGAGGATATTCGGTTTTTGCCGGAGTTGGGGAGCGTTCCCGTGAAGGCAATGACCTGTTCCATGAAATGTGCGATTCCAAAGTTATCAACGTGGATGATCTTTCAAAGTCAAAGGTTGCCCTAGTTTTCGGTCAAATGAATGAACCTCCTGGAGCCCGCATGCGCGTTGGGCTAACCGGGCTTTCCATAGCAGAATATTTTCGAGATGAGAAGCACCAGGATGTTTTGCTATTTATCGACAATATTTTTCGATTTTCCCAGGCTGGATCTGAAGTTTCGGCTCTGCTAGGCCGTTCCCCATCCGCCGTAGGCTATCAACCAACGCTAAGCAAAGAAATGGGAGATTTTCAAGAACGCATTGCATCCACCAAAGAAGGGTCCATCACATCGTTTCAGGCCATCTATGTTCCCGCCGATGATTTGACAGATCCAGCACCGGCGAACACCTTTGCTCACTTGGATTCCACCATTGTTTTGGACCGCAAAATTTCTGCCCTAGCTATCTATCCTGCCGTCGATCCATTGGCTTCAACTTCCAAAGCTCTAGCTTCCGATATCGTTGGCGAAGAGCATTTCCGTGTTGCTCGAAGTGTCCAGGCGATATTACAAAGGTACAAAGATTTGCAGGATATCATAGCAATTCTTGGAATGGATGAACTTTCCGAGGAGGATAAGCTTACGGTTTCACGGGCACGAAAAATTCAAAAATTTCTATCCCAACCGTTCCATGCCGCCGAAGTTTTTACGGGGTTCCAGGGGAAATATGTCAAAACTGCGGACACAATTCGCGGATTTGCGATGATTCTAGATGGAAAAGTTGACCATATTTCTGAGAATGATTTTTACATGAAAGGAACCATCGAAGAGGTCATCGAAGGAAGCAAAGCATGAATACTTCTTGCTTTATAGAAAAGTATAGGAAAACGAAAAATATTATTTTCTTCGTGGTCGGCCTTTTGATCGCATTTACACGACCAAGCACCATGGCTCTTCCGCTGTTCAATACTGACGGTAGCCTAACGGAAGATAGTAAATATCTATGCCAAGCGTTGGGAATAGACGACAAAGTGACGAATGCCCAACAATTTACTGAATTCTTTCAAACGAATTTTCTGGGTTATACGGAGGAGGAATTCCAGAAAAAATGTGATTCCATCTTTAAACTTAAAGAAAATACCTCTGAAGAGCTACTCGAAAAACTGTTGAAAGCGCGTGAATTACTCGATATGGGACAGATTATCCTGCCTAAAAAAGCGAAGTATGATTATGTGATAATTCTAGGAGCCAGGACTAGGGAAATGATAAAGAGGTGTAAATTTATTAGGAATGAAATGGCAAACATAATAGGCAACAACCCCGACACAAAAGTTTTCTTTATAGCTTCACAGCGTCCATTGGACCCAAAGTTTGAATCCGTCATGATTAAACAGTTGAAAGATAGAAATTTGCCACAAACGGAAAAATACGCTGCCCAATTGATTTTGGAACAAGAACTTGGTGAATATTTTTTTTCGTGTGAGTTTGTTGGCGAAAAGCAAGAAATGGAAAAACAAAATATAGTTGGGAACCTGCACCTTTCCCCTGGTGCAATGGTAGTGGTAGATGGTAATCCGTTCATTGCTCTGCAAGATAATTCGTTGCAGAATATCCTGGGTCAGCGATGGTTTGAATCTGGTGGCACCCTAGAAACCGTTGGTCCTGCCGATAATTTTCCTTACGACGAAGTTAACCGCATTGAAGATCAAAAGACCAAACATGCACTACAACGGTATGTGGTTTGGTGTTACTTTTGTACTATCGCCAGTTGTGCCGTCGAAGAATTTCGGATCATTAAAGTATCTAAACAATTAATCGAGGAAAAGAAATAGTACCATGGCCTTGCTACTAAAAATTGTAACTCCCACCGGAATAACACTGGATAAGAAAGTAATGTCCGTCGTTCTTCCTGCGTCGGATGGAGAAATTGAAATTTTACCGGGGCATTTACCCCTTTTAACGATTATTCAACCGGGTGAACTTGTTGCCAAAAACGCCAATTCCCAGGAATGTTTCGCCATAGATTTCGGGTTTGCCATGATTTCCAACGATAGTGTTTTTGTCCTCACCGACGAGTCATTAAACATCAACGAAGCCGACTTGCACGAAATTGAGGAAGCAGAAAAGCGTGCCAAAAAAGCCCTTGAGGAAGCTCGCAACAAACGGGAGGCTCTGGATCCTGCCGAAATTGAAAAGCTTGACGCCAAAGTTAAATACCAAATGGCCAAAAAGCTCGCTAAAATACGGCATTAGTTCAATGTTCCCTTCTTTTTCACCATCACTAATTTTTACGTCGTTGCCACAGCATTAAAATGTTCAAACAGACCTCTAATCTTTATCGTCGTTGGACGTTTTTCGTTCCGTTGGGCAGCCAGCTTTTAGCCAGGAATATATGAACTGGTCAATGTCACCATCCATAATTTCTTGGATGTTGCTCGTTTCGGTGCCGGTGCGCAGATCTTTTACCATTTGGTAGGGTTGGCAAACGTAGCTGCGAATTTGATAGCCCCACCCAATTTCCCCCTTGGGACCATAGAATTTTTCCATGGCAGATCGTTTTTCATCCTCCATTTTTTCGTATAGGCGAGATCGTAGGTTCTTCATGGCGGATTCTTTATTCTTGTGTTGGGAACGTTCATTCTGGCATGTGACAACGATACCCGTTGGAATGTGGGTTATTCGAATGGCCGATTCCGTTTTATTTACATGTTGACCGCCTTTCCCGCTGGAACGATAGGTATCGATTCGCAGGTCAGCATCGTCAATTTTTATGTCCTCATCATCCTCAATTTCGGCGATTACGTCAACGGAGCAAAATGAAGTATGCCTACGTTTGTTGGCATCGAATGGGCTGATGCGCACCAGCCTATGCACACCCCGTTCAGCTTTTATGTATCCGTACGCATTTTCTCCAATAATCCTAATTGTAACGCGATTGATTCCGGCTTCTTCCCCCGGCTGCATATCTTGAATTTCCGTTTCGAAATTGTTCCGTTCTGCCCAGCGCACATACATGCGCAAAATCATGTCTGCCCAGTCGCAGGATTCGGTACCGCCAGCCCCGGCATGGACGCTCAAAATCGCATTACAATGATCATGTTTGCCACTCAGGTACGATGCCAATTCCAACCTGCTCAAGTCCTTAGAAATTTTCCCGATGAGCGTGGCTGCTTCCGATAAATATTCCGCATTTTCCTGTTCGGAGGATGCAAACTCCAGCAAAATGTCAATTTCATCTGCTACTTTTTTTAAATTTTCCACATTTGCTACTTTTTGTTTGAGAGCGTGCAATTTGCTACCCGTTTCCTTTGCCAGTAGCTGATTGTCCCAAAAATCAGGGGCCGACATACTTTCTTCAATTTTGCCGATTTCATACTTTACGCCATCGATATCCAGGAATGTCGATAGGGTTTTGATGCGATCGTTGATCCCATTGGCTGCCGATAAAAATTCTGACAATTCTTGCATTGTGAAATTCCATTCTCCTAAGGAAAATCACCCTAGGAAAAATTTCCCCCAATACCAGCCATATCAATTTAAACTTCGGCATATTAGCGAAAAATTCGATAGGGTTAAACATTGGAAGCGTCTTACCGGTTTGAGTAATAAACAGGGCTGACCATTTCCACCAACCTGGAAAGATCGATCCTTGTTTTATAATTGACAAAATAAAATCTTTCGGATTTAACTCCATGAAAGTCTAAAATTAGGAAAGTGACAAATCGAAAAACAGGCACTTCCGGTTTTGATTTTTAAAATTTTAATCAAAGAAAGGAATTTATGGACAGCGTAAATAATAGAAACATGGTGGAGATTTTCTCCAATGGGGTAACAACCTGCATCGCCCCGCAGGACATTGCGGATAGGTTTTACAACGAGCTTACCGATGCCGAACGTACAAGAGTAACGGATTGGCTCGGAGAAATAACAGATGATGTAGCAGAGCAACAAGATTTTTCTGATAGTGATGAATTTTGCATGGGCCTTGAAGTAGGACCTAAAAAAAGTATAGGAATGGATTATTGTTGTGAAGTGGAAAATAAAACGGAGGGCAAATCTATTCTATGCAGAATCCTAACGCTCGAAGTTCACGGTTGAGAACTGAATTTAAGACGACGCACAGCATATATTCTAGGGAAATAGCCATGCCGTCTTAGCCTTAAGGTGGGATGAAGTTTTACGAATTATGTTGTTTGTCAAACTTCGTGCAATTTTTCTTGAAATTGTAAAAAATCGGTATATGCCCATGTGTTGCTATGAGTATACCTCCGTCAGATCCGCCCCAAACACCTCCAGTCTCTGGGCAGCCTCAAGAAAGACAACAGCAGGTTGTCTGGGGAGGTAGAACTATCGAGGTTGCTGCTTTGGGAGGTGCTATTTTGGGAGGTGTGATTGGCTATGCGGTTACTGGAAATCGTCGTGGCGCTGTCATAGGTGCTGTCATAGGTGCCTATATTATGCATAGAAATTTAGATGAAAGACATGCACAAACTCCATCGGCACAACCCACAGCACAACCGCTGCCTCTGGCTAACACAAGCTCCATCGGCACGAACTTCAGCAGCACGAACTCCATTGGCACAACCACCTGAAACAATTACCATAGGAGGAAGAAGATTTGAGATAAATAGCGATTGTTGGAAAACCTATGAAAAGCTATCAGAGGATGCTCGGGCAGCAATAGGGAAAGCTATCGAAGATGCTCCTGAAGGGGATGAAGATAAGAAGGAACAAACATTAAAAATACAACTATCAACAGGTACGGTTCAGGGGAAATTCATCAAAAGCGAAACTTCGAACAAAATTACAGGATTAAGTTTTCAAAAGAAGCAAGGAGGTACTAAAGCCTTGAAATCACCGCCGTCAGATCCTTCTAGAAAGGCAGAGAGGGTAAAGAAGGGCTCAGCAGCAAAACCGCCGCCGCCACCAGCAGCAGAGACGAAGACTTACACATTTCTTTACCATAAAAAATGGGGGAAGGATACAAGTACACTAACCCCCGATCAGAAAAAAATCCTAGACGATATGTTTGCTCGCATGCAACAAAATCCCCTTGCCCAAGATGATGATCAGCATGAATATCATGGTATAAAAGTGACTTCAGGAGGAAAGTGCTTTACAAGGTATTTGGATAGGGCGAATGAGAGTAGAGTGCTTTTTGCCGTTAACTCAGATAGAAAGGAAGTGCGTTTTTTGGGTGTAGTGTTAGAACACAACTATAAGGATGTAGCCAAGAGGCAGTTTGATGCTTGTCAAACACCAGAAGAATTAGAAGAAAGGGCCCGTGATGCCGCAGCGCGATCAACGAGGAAGCCACCACCGCCCGCGGAGGAACCAACTGGGGATGCGGATGCACCACCACCGCCAGCACGACCACCGCAACCACCACCGCCCGCAGCACCGCCAATAGGACCTGCGGATGATCTACCTCCGCTCATAAATAGAGATCCTGGGCTCCCTGGGCTGCTATATGCACTAGGTAATTGCACCGTCCTTACTGATATTCGTATCGATGCGGGACCTTTTGGCCCATTTTTGATTTACCACGTTCCGGATGATGGCAACTGCCTTTTCGCAGCCATAGGGCTTTTTGTTGGACTAGACCAAGCAAATGTTCGTCGGCGAATTCACGTTTTTGCACAAGATATTTTGCAAGGAAAAAGAGAAAACCCTAATCCAGCCGTTTTTACCCAAGTGGCCCTTAGAGCAATTGCGAATATAACTAGGCCTGATGGCCAAAATGTGTTCGGTAATGACGCAGAGGCAAGAATGGCGGCAGTAGTTTTTCAGAGAAGAGTATTCATTGTTAACCACTTTCACGGAGGAGGCACCTCTGCCTATGAAGGCTATAATGCCCAGGGTAATCCAATTGATATGGCGAATCTAAACCCTCCAATCAATCCGGGACAAAATCCGGGGGATGATATTGTGTTGTATTTTATACTGAATCCCGAAGACCCTAGACCTGGAGAGCGGCACATAGAAGCATTGATACAACCATAATCATAGACAAAACCTGGATGCCGATCCTAGACGACGCCACGGAGATGTACTTTGCCATGGGCGATGCATCTCGCGATGCGCGTCGCTGGCATATGGTAAAATTTAGATCATCGGAAAAATCCACCTTTCCCTTCCATGGACTACGAGTCCGCCATGGTAGTCAACCGCATTTTCACTTGCAAATTTTAAACCAAACCACACCTTCCGGATCTATGAAAGAAAGGAAATCGTTTCCCAGGCGATGAAGGAGCTGTTGCCCATTGTAAATGATGGCAGGGGATTGTTCATGGATGCCATTGAAGCGGCAAATTCTGGGCACCTAGGAATGCCGATGGGATGTGCCGAAATTGGAGCTGCCCTATTTGGGAAACTTCTTCGATTCAACCCGGATAATCCGACATGGATGAACCGGGATCGTTTTATTCTGTCGGCCGGACATGGCAGTATATTTTTGTACGTGTGGCTGCATTTGGCAGGCTATAATATCTCCCTCGAAGACATAAAAAATTTTAGAAAATCCGGCAGCATAACCCACGGGCATCCTGAATTTAATAAGAACCTCGGTATAGAATGTACCACGGGCCCTCTGGGACAGGGTGTGGCAAACGCGGTCGGTATGGCTCTATCATGCAAAAAGCAGGCGGCGAGATTCAATACCGCGAAACATAAAATCTTCGACAATTTTGTCGTTTGTCTATGCGGCGATGGGTGTCTACAGGAAGGTATTGCGGCGGAGGCCTGTTCCCTTGCCGGCCATTGGAAGTTGGATAATTTGATACTAATTTTTGATTCCAACGATGTAACGCTGGATGCCAAATTATCGAAATCCCAGAGTGAAAACATCATCCAGAGGTTTGAAGCCTATGGCTTTGAAGTAGCTCAAACCAACGGCAATGATTTGAACGATTTTATAACAATTTTCAATGATGTAAAATCTTCACGGTCATTATGCCCAAAGATGATAATTGCCAAAACCATCATCGGGCTTGGGATCGATGAAATTGCGGGGACAAATCAGGTCCATGGAACTGCGGGTATAAAATTTATCGATACAGCCAAACAAAAAATGGGGCTACCGTCCGCTAAATTTTTTGTCTCCGAAACCACCAGAAGATTTTTTGTCCATAGGAAATCGGAATGTAAAAAGGAATATGCAGCATGGGTGGAAGTGTTTAAAGCCTGGCAGAAAGAAAATCCAGGCTTGGCACAAGCATTGCAGAGAAATGACCCAGAGGCGATGGTACGCACTTTAGGTGCACTGGAACCATCAAACCGAGATAGGACGTCAACCCGTGTCGCCGCAGGGGAAATTTTACAAACCATTGCCAAATATGACGAATCAGTGATTACGGGAAGTGCAGACCTATTTACTTCGGCGGGGAATTACATAAAGGATAGCGGTGATTTTTCATCGGAGAATATACAAGGGCGTAATATCTATTTTGGAGTTCGAGAACATGCCATGGCAGCAATCATGAATGGGGTAGCCTATGATGGGATGTTTCGGCCATCCTGTTCGACGTTCCTGGTCTTTTCTGACTACATGCGTGCTGCCATACGAGTGGCGGCATTGGCAAAGCTTGGACAGATTTTCATTTTTACCCATGATTCCATAGCGGTTGGAGAAGATGGGCCGACCCATCAACCCGTAGAAACCCTTACGGCATTGAGATGCTTTCCCAACTTGGATGTGGTTCGTCCGGCGGATTATGAAGAAACGGTAGGAGCTTGGCAATTGGCCATGGCAAATATAAATCGTCCAACGGCATTGATTTTGTCTAGGCAAGAACTTCCTCACCTTGGACAAATAAATGTCGCCCAACGAAGAAGTGGTGTACTAAAAGGGGCTTACATCGCCTATGCAGAAGTGGGAAAATTGGAACGCATAATACTGGCATCAGGCAGTGAACTGTGTCTAGCCATGCAGGCAGCTCCGTCGTTTAATGGAACACGGGTGGTCTCTGTCCCATGCATGGAAGCCTTTGAGCGGCAGCCAAAGGAATATAAAAATATAGTATTACCTCAAAATTGCACTAGAAGAATTGCAATGGAAGCAGGAATCTCGATGCCATGGTATAAATATGTCGGGTCAAGTGGCATTGTCCTGGGCGTGGATTCCTTTGGATATAGTGGACAACCGGCAGATTTAATGAATAGTTTCGGTATAACATTGGAAAATTTGAAAAATGTAATACACAATTTATCCTAGATAACTTTGTTGCAGGTTTATGAAGAAATTGAAATTTTTACTTTGGCTATGTGCGGTGATTTGTTTGGTAATCCTGAGCATAAGAATTCCCTATGTGCAAACACATATGGTTAGACGTTATCTGGCTCGATATTTCGACGAAGTTTATGTGGATAGGGTATCCATCGGGTTCAATGCTGCCAAGATACGAAAATTAGCTCTTTCATCTAAAAACATTGCTTTGCGGGTTATGGATTTCGATGCCAAATGGTCCCTGCGAGACTTAATATTACTGCGCGAATTGAAGATTAGCACAATGAATATGGATAAAGTATTTATAAACTACACAAGGTCCGAGGCAGCAGTTAAATCGGGATTTAAGGTTCCGATCGTCGGGAAGGATGAGTATAAAAATTTGCAAGAGCGACTAACCAATTTTCGCAAAGTTGTCGATTTTGTAAAGTCACCGAAATTTCCACTAAAAACCACCATTGACCATATGAAGATCAATGGGTTGCTGAGCATTGATGAGTATATTATTGCCGAGATCACTTTGGATGGAAGCGGCTTTGCTCCTCTAAGTGCAGCAATTGTCGATATTAAATCCGATGTGGCAATTGGAAAAACAACGCCCATGAGATTGAATTTTAATGGTAAAGCTAAAATTTTTCAAGCCAGCAATTCTTCCATTGAGGACATAGATTTCAACTGTGATTGTGAATTATTTAATCCGACGGAACAATCAAAAAAGATGTTTAACATAACCTCCCTTTATAAGATAACACCTTCTGAAAGTTTATATCGTATACATGTAGGTAACGACAAAGGGACCGATGTGTTATGTAACGCAGAAATAAAGTACCAAAAAGACCAACAAAAATTGTTTATCGAATGTGAAAAATTTCTCGACATGACAGCATTTGGTGCATCGATTTTGTCACAGGTTATATTCAATACACGGTGGAGTGGAGAATTTGAATTTCAAAACTGGAATGGGTTGTTGAAAGGCAACGGTAGTTGTATTCTTGGTAAGAATTTTATCAAAACTTACTTGCCGTCGTTGAAACCTGATTTGGCAATATCCGGAGGTGTGGTGTTGAAGATGGTAAATGGGGTATTGGGAATAAATTCGATGGAAGCAACCTGTGAGGATAAGGAAGATTCTTGGAAAATTGCCTTTTCTTCTACAAATCCGATGGTTATCTGGAATAAAGATGCTGGATATTTAGCCTCGAAAAATATTTTTAACACTAGGAAAAGTTTATGTAGAATGACGGTTGAAAATTTTAATCCAAAAGTGTTTTCGACGGCCAAATCGACAGAAAAAATTGATACTATCATTTCGGGCCAATTTGACGTCTCATTTGTGGATGGATGTTGGATAGTAAAATCTAGTGAAAAGTCATTGCTGAAGTTTGATGCTTTGACAATTATTCAAAATTCTAAAAAACACATAGAAAATGTGAATGTCACTTGCCAAGCAGCCTTAAATTGGGGCAATACTGCACAGTTGGCATTTAACGATATAGCCATAAATGAAGCCAATGGGAGTGAAATTGCAGCGGGAGCCGTCAGCTTTTCTTTTGCTGATAACAAGCGTCTAAATGCTCTGGATTGCTATATGGTCTGTCGACTGGATCAACTGGCGCAAATTTCATGGCTTGCTGCAGGAACTCCTATCAAATCGGGAATCTGTTCGGGACGTATAAACTTTACGCGAACATCGGATTCAACTGCAGTACAAAGCAACTTAAATCTTAAATCCTTCATGATGGATGATAATTCGGTCCCAATAAATGGCCAATGGGTCGTAGATTTTACATGTGCCAACGACAATATTAAATCGAACATGGAGCTGGATATTTCCGGACAAAATAATACGTCGGTGTTTTTAACAATTGATACATTTTACGAAAATAATACGTTGGATAAACCAACTTTGAAATTCGATGTAAAGGGTGATATCCTATCCATTCCTGACCTGGCAAACCTTGCCAAAGTTCCTATGGGTATGTTTGCTGCAAGTAGAAACACATTATCGGCTAAGACAAAATCCATAGCTTCCTCCATCGAACAAAACGATGCATCTGTCCAGCAAAAACAAAAATCATTGCTGTTCAAATGGATAAAAAAATGGCTGAAAGGCAAAGGGGAATATTTTGTTAGTATAAAAAAGCTTTTGCTTCCTGGCGAGGGAATACTAGACAATGTGGAATGTTTATGTTACATAACGCCCAACAAAATCGATCTGAAAACGGTCAATTTTCTACTGGCAGAATCTCCATTTGATTTGAAAGCCACATTAAAATATTCCCCAGATAAAACGCCAAATCCCTATGACTTTGCTCTTAGTAGTACTTTTTACATGAAAGATATTGAGAAAATTTGCAAAAGGATAAAGCCTTCCCAAGAAGCTATGATAGAAGGAACAGGAAAGATTAACATACAGCTTGCATCGACAGGAAATGATGAATGGACAACGATAAAGTCGGGAGATGGAACAATAAATATTACATGTTCCAAGGGTGTTCTCCACCTAGCCAATTTCTTAAATCAAAAGAATAGGGCTATCCTAGATGCGTTCGAGTTTGTTAGTGGGATTCTTTCACAAGCGAATGAGCATATTGCCAACGCTAATTTCATCATGGAGGAACTTCAACAACTGTACTATGATACGATACAAATTAATATTTATCGCAATAAAAACCTAGATGTTCTCATGGACGAACTGAATATTTTTGGGCCGACAATCCATATTAATGCTTCTGGGTCGATTGCCCGTGCAAAGTATAAATACTTTTACGATTCACCACTTTCCATCGACGTTAAAATAGGTGCCGCAGGAAAATTGGGTGAAGTCCTTGATCGACTTGGTCTTATAACATACAAGCCTAAAAATTCGAAATACATGCAAGGGCCAAGGTTTAACATAAAGGGGACTCTCACAGATCCTGATTTTTCGGATTTCACAAGGATTTTATATCCATTATTTTAGATAAAAATTTTTGACTTATAAAAAATAAGCACCAAATTAAATCCATTTGAATCAATGGTTGTTAAAGGTATGCCACAGGTTATGAAGTCCAACACCAATACCACTCCCCAGAGTCTTAATGCAAAAAATGATACCGTTGAGAGTTCCCTTAGACCATCCGATTTTATAGATTTCGTCGGCCAAGAGAAAACCGTTGAACGCTTGAAAATTATGACAGGGGCAGCGAAAAAACGAGGGGAAGCATTAAGTCACATTTTGCTCAGCGGACCTCCTGGATTGGGGAAAACTACCCTCGCCATGATTTTGGGACAGGAAATGGGCAGCAATATTCGCGTAACATCGGGGCCAGTAATTGAAAAGGCTGGCGATCTGGCTGGTTTACTGACTAGCCTTGAAGCCTGTGATATTTTGTTCATCGACGAAATACATCGGGTACCCAAAACTGTGGAAGAGTATTTGTATTCTGCGATGGAAGACTTTCGCATTGACATAATGATTGACCAGGGACCGAATGCTCGGAGTGTCAGCCTAAACCTTCCTCCATTCACACTCGTTGGGGCTACGACAAGAACAGGTTTACTCAGTGCTCCTCTAAGAAGTAGGTTTACGTTGCAAACTCGATTGGACTATTATCCCCGGGAAATTTTGGCAAAAATCGTCACACGTAGTGCAAAATTGCTGTCCGTTGAAATAGATCCCAACTGTGCCAATGAAATTGCAAGTAGGTCTCGAGGAACCCCAAGAATAGCAAATAATTTGTTGCGGTTTGTCCGTGATTTTGTACAGCAAAAGGTTATCCCAAATATATCCAAAGATGTTGTAAAAGCTGCTCTTGAGATGTTGGAAATCGACGTAGATGGACTCGATGAGATGGACAAAAAAATCCTTTCCTGTATGGCACAAAACTATTCCGGTGGCCCGGTAGGGTTTGGCACGGTTGCTGTTGCGGTGGGTGAAGATTTACAAACCATCGAAGAAGTCCATGAACCATATTTAATAACGGAAGGCTATGTCCAAAGGACTGCCCAGGGAAGAGTCCTCACTAACAAAGGTTGGAAAAAAGTTGGGCTTGAACAGACGGTCATTCAGGAGCATTTTCAAATTTAATCATGCCACTTTCCAATGAAAAAGTTTTAGAACTGCTTGAAATGGAATTGTTAGCATTGAAAAGCGAAGGGGATTGTAGCTTGCCAGTTCAAAAAGATAGCATACTATCCTTGAAGAATTTGTCATCCAAATTAGATGTGTCTGACAATATCTTAGCCCCCATGAAACAATCGCCCATTGGCGAAGAAACTTGTAAAAATCCAATGGCAATTAAAAAAACACTTCCTGTCAACCCAAAGGTTATTCTCCTCCAAGGTAGTAAACTTGAGCAGTATGAGTGGTTGAAGAGTAAAGTCCTAGGCTGTGAAGAGTGTAAAAAACATGTTCGTCCAGGGAAAAAAATTGTTTTTGGCATAGGAAATGTCGATGCGAATATTCTGTTTTGCGGGGAAGCTCCTGGGGCAGATGAAGAGATAATGGGAGAGCCATTTGTTGGACGTGCAGGACAATTGTTGACAAAAATAATTCTGGCCATGGGGCTATCCCGCAGTGATGTGTACATAGCCAATATCATGAATTGGCGTCCGGAAATGCCAACGGCGGTTGGTAATCGGCCACCAACGCAGGAAGAGATGGAATTTTGTCTCCCTTACCTATTGGCCCAAATTGAAATCGTTCAACCCAAGGTAATCGTTGCGTTGGGAGCGACAGCGGTCAGCGGATTGTTGGGCCATAATCCAACACGCCGCATGCATGATGTGAGAGGGAAATGGGCAACATTTGCAAATACGCCGCTCATGGTAACATTCCATCCTTCATATTTGCTACGAAATAATACGAATGCTGCCAAACGCACCGTATGGGAAGATATGCTGGAAGTCATGAAAAAACTCCACATGCCCATAAGCGAAAAACAGCAAAATTATTTTTTGTAGGACAATGTAATTGTCCAATGGCATAAAAGTGCTAATTTCCTTGCCTAACTGACGGTCTTGTGTTTTTTGTAAAACATGTGGTTTCAAATTGATGTTGGGCTTTCAAAGGTAGTGTTAGAAGCGGCTCAGGCGTGCGGTATTTCGATGGTCGATTTTTCCCCAGATATTCGTCAGGCTGATCCACGATTTGGGGATTTTCAAGCAAATGGTGTATTACCTTATGCGAAATTGCATCGTTTGAACCCAAGGTATGTGGCGGAACAAATTGTCGAAAAATTACGTTCCATGGGAGATTTTTCTGAAAAGATTGAGGTAAACGTTGCTGGACCGGGATTTATTAATTTTAAATTATCGGGTGGTTTCCTTGCCGAATGGTTGAATTTATACAAATCCGAAAATGATTACAGGTCAGCAATAGCACAGGATTGGTCTGGGAAACGCATAGTTATTGACTATTCATCTCCAAATACTGCCAAGCAAATGCATGTTGGCCATCTGCGATCAATGAACATCGGGGATTCGATCTACAGGATTTTGAAATTCTGCGGTGCTGATATCATTCGGGACAATCACATCGGGGATTGGGGAACGCAATTCGGTATTTTGATCATGATCATCAAAAAGAAAGGGCTACATACATCCGACCTGTCACTGGAAGAAATTGAATCGCTGTACCAACAGGGCAGTGCATTGGTCAAAGAAAACGAGGATTTTTTGGCCATTGCCAGAAACGAATTGGTCAAGTTGCAAAATGGTGATTCCGAAAATCTCGAAATTTGGGAAATGATTAATAAAATCTCTCAAGCTGCATTCGATGAAATTTATGCGGAAATGGGGGTGTCCTTTGATCATACGTTTGGTGAGTCGTTTTATCGGGATCAGGTTCACAGAATATACCAAGAATTGACGGAAAAGCACATTGCTAAAGTGGATAATGGGGCACTGTGTGTTTTTCACGAAGAACATGAACAATTCAGTGAACAGCCATTTATCGTGAGAAAAGCAGATGGGGCTTCAAACTATGCCACCACGGACCTGGCAACCGTATTATATCGAACAGAAACGTTGCATGCCGATGAATTAATTTATGTCACAGATGGTCGACAGCGGGATCATTTCCAGCAATTGTTTCTTACCATACAAAAGTGGTATACAGCCTTTGGCCGCAAATGCCCAGCCATGCAACACGTATGGTTCGGAACCATTTTGGGGGAAGATGGGAAAGCGATAAAAACTCGTTCTGGAACCCCAATAAAACTTAAAGAATTACTTAACGAGGCCAAAACACGTGCCAAAGAAATCGTTGACGAAAAGAGTAAAGATCTGTCAAATCCGGAAAGACAACATGTGGCAAATGTTCTTGGCATAGATTCCATAAAATACGCCGATTTGTTGCCTAATCGTACGGGGGACTACGTCTTTTCGTGGGAGAAAATGCTATCATTTGATGGCAATACGGCCGCCTATTTGCTGTATGCCATCGCCAGGATAAAATCGATCCTGAGGAAATGTAATTGTGGTATGGCTAATATTACCGCCGATTGCTTGGAAACGGAGCCAGAAAGAAACCTCGTTCGCAAGTTGACCTATTTCCCGATAATTCTATCCCAGGCAGCAAAGGAATTACAGCCACACTACATCTGTACCTATTTGTTTGAGCTAACGGGAGAATATTCCGTTTTTTATAACACGAATCGTGTCCTTGGCGAACGGGCAAATATTACATCCCGTCGGCTAACGATCATCCTCCGAACTTTAAGCATACTGGAAACGGGGATACATTTGTTGGGTTTAGAGACACTGGAAAAGATGTGAATTAACCACAATGCCTGGGTAATATTCGAAATATCTTCGGAAAATCTTGACATATCTATGAAGAACAGTGTTTTATGGTACTCTAAAATAACGGAAGATGTGCATGGATAGATATGAAAATATACTGAAGTTACTGAAAAAAATCGTTTCCAATCCATTGGTACAATTGATTTTTGCCATGTTTCTGTGCTCATATTTCTATGCCAGTTTGTCCGTCGATACGATAAGATTTTTTCTGACAATTAGCACATGCCTGAGAGCATTGCTAACGTTTGTCCTGCCATTTCTGCTTTTCAGCTTTATCGCAGTGGCCCTTTCTGCAATTCCAAGGGAAGGAATGTTATTCGTCTTAGTTCTAATGGCAACGGTATTTGCATCAAACTTAATCAACATACTCATCTCTGGTAGCGTAGGATATGTGATGCTATCTGGCACCGTTGCAAAGGAAGTAAGCAATGATGTGATGCCCATAATGCCATTATTTTCTTTACAACTTCCCGTGGTGGCAAAAACGCTCCACGCCCTGATATTTGGCATTATAGTGGGGTTTACAAATTCGCTTTATCCCCATAAATACATCAATACGATCATCAATCTAATGCACGATGGTGTGATGAAGTTTATGAAACGTTTCTTTGTTCCACTGCTACCGATATTTGTTTCTGGATTTTTGTTAAAATTGTTCGCAGAAGGGAAAATGACGGGGTTTTTGAAAGAAAATTCGAAAATCTGTTTCGTTATGTGCGTCTTTCTATGGACCTACCTAACCCTGTGGCTTTTCGTAGCAGCATCTTTTAAAAAAAGGAGAGCGGGTGAAATTTTCAAAAATACTTTACCGGCAATTGTTACGGCATTTAGCAGTATGTCCAGTGCAGCTGCTCTTCCACTTTCCCTAGAAGCAGCGCACAAAAATACAAAGGATAGAGTGTTGTCCGATGCTTGCATGCCATTGACCCTTAATTTTCATATGCTAGGTGACACCATCATAATTCCTATCCTGGCGATGACAATTATGCTAGCATTCAATCATCCCCTCCCAAATGTATCAACTTTTCTCATATTTGGGGTACTCTTCGTTTTGAACAAATTCGCCGGTGGAGGAGTTCCCAGTGGGAGTATCATGGTAACCGTACCTTTGTTGCGAGACTGCCTTGGATTTGATGATTCGATGATTGCGTTTGCCATAGCATTCTATGGAGTGATCGATCCCATAGCAACGTCAGGTAACGTGGCCGCCAACAATTTCTTCGTCGTCATATTCCAGAAATTTAGCAATTTTACTAGAAAAAGGTTCAAAGTACGTGATACTTCAAACATTTCATAGGGAATGAAGGACCTTTCCCCAATAGGGGAATTACTAATAAATATCTATCCAGCAATTATTTTCATTGAAAACACCAAAGAATATGGGCAAACAATATCTTGCAACTTGGATATAAAGGTTTTAAATGATTGCCAGCGATGAGAAGCGATGAGTTTTGTATCTGTGATGCCAATGAAGCAACGGCTGATGTTGCGTATAGGGAAAGTGAAGTTATAGCCATTTATCCGATTACACCATCGTCACCGATGGCGGAATGTTGCGATGAATGGGCAGCGAAGGGGAAAACGAACCGTTGGGGTATTATTCCAACGATCAATGAGATGCAATCGGAAGGAGGTGCCGCTGGTGCCATGCATGGGGCATTGCAATGTGGAACACTTACGACAACGTTTACAGCATCCCAAGGGTTATTGTTGATGATTCCCAACATGTATAAAATCGCTGGAGAATTGACCGCGTTCGTCATGCACGTAACTGCGAGGAGTTTGGCAACCCATGGGCTGTCAATTTTTGGGGACCACTCCGATGTCATGGCATGCCGACAAACGGGATTTGCCATGTTGGCTTCAAATTCCGTACAGGAAGCACACGATATGGCGTGCATTGCCCATGCAGCAACCTTGGAAACACGGGTGCCATTTATGCATTTTTTTGATGGCTTTAGGACTTCCCATGAAGTTAATACCTACAAACGTGTCAGCGATGAAATTTTGTCTCAGCTAGTCGATGAAAAATTTATCGCGGAACATCGAGCTCGTTCGCTATCGCCGGATAATCCATTTATTCGCGGAACGTCGCAAAATCCCGACGTCTATTTTCAAGGAAGGGAGAGAAGCAATGAGTTCTACGATAGGGCTGCCGACATCGTCGAAAAATATATGGACTTGTTTGGAAAGTTGACAGGAAGACATTACAAACCGTTCGAGTATTTGGGATCCAAAGATGCCGATCGAGTTGTTATCTCCATGGGGTCATCCTGTGAAACTCTGGCAAAAACAGTAAAATATTTGGAAAAAGATGGAGAGAAGGTCGGTCTAATTAAGGTCCATTTGTACCGACCATTTTCAATAAAACACTTTGTGGCTATTCTTCCGAAATCCGTAAAGCGGATCGCAATTTTAGATCGGACAAAAGAACCGGGTGCGGTTGGGGAGCCACTATTTGAGGATGTGGTCTCCGCATTGGAGGAAGCAAGGTCAAATAAAAGGGACATAACCGTAATCGGTGGACGCTATGGACTGGGATCGAAAGAATTTCCTCCGGCGATGGCAAAGGCGATCTTTGATGAGTTGCGCAAAAAAAATCCAAAGAAGCATTTCACCATAGGCATCGACGATGATATTACCCATACATCCTTGGCCTATGACACAAATTTCAAGATAGAAGATAAGGATCTATTCGAAGCGGTATTTTTCGGTCTTGGGGCAGATGGGACCGTTGGAGCCAATAAAAATACCATCAAAATCATCGGGACGGAAACCGATAACTATGCTCAGGCGTATTTTGTTTATGATTCCAAAAAGTCAGGTGCCATGACAGTGTCCCACCTGCGCTTTGGTCCAAATCCGATAGAAGCGCCCTATTTGATAGACAAAGCAAACTTTGTCGCATGTCATCAATATTCATTTTTAGATAAATATGATATTTTTAGATATGCCCGTCCGGGAGCAATTTTGTTGCTAAATACTCCCCATAGCCAAGAGGATTTATGGCAACACCTACCCCGGGAAGTGCAGAGTGAAATTCAACGGTTGCATTTGGAAGTCTACGCCATTGATGCCTACAATGTGGCAAGGAAAGCGGGGATGGGTGGTCGAACAAATACCATTATGCAAACTTGTTTCTTTGCCATTTCGGGTATTTTGCCCCGCGAAGATGCCATTGCAAAAATAAAGAATGCCATCAAAAAGACCTACGGATCAAAGGGGGAAGCGGTGGTACAGAAAAATTTTGCCGCCGTGGAAATGACGTTGGAACATTTGTACAAGCTCGATACGACGGGCAAAATTAATGGCCGAGAAAGGCCTGTAACCGTCTCTTCAAAAGCTCCAGACTTTGTTAGAAATGTCATTGCGAAAATGATGGCAAATGCCGGGGATGAGTTGCCCGTAAGTGCATTTCCTTCCGATGGAACATGGCCATCCGGAACAACCCGTTGGGAAAAACGTAATATTGCCCAGGAAATCCCGATTTGGAATCCCGAACAATGCATACAGTGTAACAAATGCGTAACGGTCTGTCCCCATGCAGCCATTCGTTCCAAGTTTTACCATGCAAATTTGCTAAAAAATGCTCCCACAGGATTTCGATCGACGGATTTCCGTTCCAAAGACAATCCGAATTGCAAATTTTCAGTCCAGGTTGCCCCCGAAGATTGTACGGGGTGTGGATTGTGCATTGTAGCGTGTCCAGTGAAGGATAAATCCGATGAGACGAAAAAAGCACTCAGCTTTGTTCCCCATGAAGATGTTGTCGGGGTGGAAAGACAGAACTATGATTTTTTACTATCACTACCGGATCCCGATCCGACAACTTTGGGAACGGATTTGAAATCCGTCCAATTCAAACGACCACTGTTTGAATATTCTGGTGCGTGTGCCGGGTGTGGAGAAACGCCATATTTGAAACTATTGACCCAAATATTGGGCGATAGATTGTTGATTGCAAACGCAACAGGCTGTTCTTCGATCTATGGTGGAAATTTGCCAACAACCCCCTACTGTACGAATGAAGAAGGTAAAGGCCCTGCCTGGGCGAATTCATTGTTTGAGGACAATGCGGAATTTGGCCTTGGTATGCGCATAGCAACGGACCAAAAACGAAACATTTGCCGAGAAATTTTGATTGCGATGAAGTCAGAAGTTGGCGACAAGCTTGCCGATGAGTTGCTATCATCTCCGCAGACCAACGAGCTAGAAATTTTTCAGCAGCGGCAACGGGTCAAAGAATTACGCAATATTTTGCACACAATCAATGGTCCAAAATCCGCAATTTTATCACAGTTGGCTGACTTTTTGGTAGAAAAATCCATTTGGATTATCGGTGGAGATGGTTGGGCCTATGACATCGGATATGGTGGCTTTGACCATGTCCTGGCGAGCGGCAAGAATGTCAATGTCCTGGTCCTCGATACGGAGGTATACTCCAATACGGGTGGACAGCAATCAAAGTCAACTCCGACCGGCGCAGTTGCCAAATTTGCGGCAGCAGGAAAAGCAATGCCTAAGAAAAACCTTGGTCTTTTGGCGGTAACCTATGGCAACATTTATGTTGCACAAGTATCCCTAGGGGCAAAGGATTCCCAGGTCATTCAAGCTTTTCGCGAGGCAGAGTCCTATGCCGGTCCTGCACTAATCATTGCCTATTCGCCATGCATTGCCCATGGATATAATCTACGGGATGGCTTGGAGCAACAAAGAAAGGCTGTTGCCTGTGGCTATTGGCCATTGTTTCGCTATGACCCGAGAAAGCGAGGAGCTGAGCAACCTGCCTTTACGTTGGATTCGAAGGAACCAAGTCTGCCATTAATAGACTATATGAGCGCTGAAAACAGATTCAAAACGTTAATTGAAAAAAATCCGGAACGGGCCGTAGTTTTGCTCAAAAAAGAAGAAGAAAATATTAGATTCCGCTATGCATTTTACGAAATGCTAGCAGGTCGCACGGATTGGTAATAGCTTTGGTGTAAAGGTTCGCCTATTAAAATCAATGTGGATTAGTGTAAAAAAGATTGATATTAAAGGAAAAATCTTTAATCTCTTTTTTCCATGAAAGTATCTGCCAGTGGTATTCATCCTAATCGTAGGGTAGGCTCATCTTCTACGATAGGTATGGGAGGGAGAATTCGAGTAAACAATGCCCGCAAACCTTTGTCTATGCCCAAGACAGGTATTCTCTCGCAGAGGATTGAAAATTTTCTTGCTGGCTCTTCGACATTCGATGCAAATGTGTATTTGCGCATACTGTCCAACAAAAAGATTACCCTAGATAAGGTTCCGCTGAACGTCTTTGCATCCCAACCATTCATTTGGAAATGCCTCGATCAGCGTCCAAAGGAACTTATTGCCCATATGAATTCGTGGAATTCGGAACAGATGTTGTATTTTATAGAGAAGTATGATGTACTGCCGGAAGCTATGTTTGGGCGGCTGTTTTCGGAGGGGCTAAATCCTACTCTTATTCCAGGTGATATAAGGCTTTCTCTTCCATTTTTGCGCGTAGCCGCAAATGCGAATCCTGGCAAGTTGGCAGAAAGCTTGAAAAAGGAAAACATACAAAGTGTTCGACTGGCCTTGAGAGATTTGGATGATGAACTAATCACAAATCTTTGGAAGAATGGCATGCCAACGGTCATGTTGCCAGCAAAGAAAAGCTCCAATGATGAGTTTGTTGCGCGAATTAGAGCGGCGAATCCAAAACGTTTTGAAGATGATATCCAAAACTATGCTGTCAACGCCATGCTACGATCCAAAGTAGAACAATACTCTTTGAGTAAAAGAGCTGCCAGCGTCTAAGCAAATCGAAATAAAATTTATGACATTTTGGCTATTCAAATTTCCAGGAAAAGTCCTCAGATTAATTCACAAGAACTAAAGTTCTATTTGCTTGTTGATTTGCTAGTAAGACTGTGGAAACTTGCTACAAAGATCCAAAACCCTATGTTTGATGCTGGAAATTGTAGATTTGTTTTCAGGATCTGAAAGTACGGTTTTTATGAATTCTGCAATTTGAACCATTTCTTTTTCCTTCATTCCTCGAGTGGTGACTGCGGGAGTTCCCAATCTTAAACCACTGGCAAGCAAGGGACTTCTTGTTTCATTCGGAATGACGTTCCTATTGACCGTGATATTAGCCCTTTCAAGGGCGATTTCTGCATCCTTACCCGTTAAATCCTTATGGACAGTACGCAAGTCAACAAGCATCAGGTGATTATCCGTTCCTCCGGTCACAATGTGGTAGCCATGGGAAGCCATCTGTTCGGCAAGAGTGGCAGCATTTTTAATAATTTGGTTTTGATATTGTTTAAATTCAGGTTTTAAGGCTTCTAAAAAGCAGACAGCTTTCCCTGCGATGACATGCATCAGTGGCCCTCCTTGTGTTCCTGGAAAGACGGCAGAATCAATGGCCTTAGCAAATTCTGCCTTGCACATTATCATTCCCCCCCGTGGACCACGTAAGGTTTTATGAGTCGTCGTAGTGACAAACTCACAATATGGAACTGGACTTTGATGTAATCCTGTAGCAACAAGGCCTGCTATGTGTGCAATATCAGCCAATACCAGTGCACCGCATGAGTAGGCAATTTCGGATACCAATTTGAAATCTATGGCCCTAGAATAGGCCGACGCTCCAATAGTTATCAGCTTTGGGCGTTCAGTTTTTGCCAATTGTTCCATTTGGTCATAGTCTATTCGGCCGGTTTCCGCGGATACCCCATAGTGAACTACTTTATATAGCATACCACTTATATTTTTGGGATGGCCATGGGTCAGGTGCCCTCCGTTTTCCAGAGACAGGGTTAAAATTTTATCTCCGGGTTTTAATATTGCAGTATAAACGGCTGAGTTCGCCTGGCTACCCGAATGAGGTTGTACATTGACATGCTCTGCCCCAAATAATTGCTTGGCGCGGTCGATGGCTAGCTGTTCGACGGTATCGACGTTATCACAACCGCCGTAGTAACGCCTGCCAGGATATCCTTCGGCATATTTATTCGTCAACACGCTTCCGACTGCTTCCAAAACAGCAACAGCAACAAAATTTTCAGACGCTATCAATTCGATTTGTTCCCTCTGGCGAACTTTTTCTTTTTCAATTGCGTTAAAAATGGCAGAGTCGACTTCTTTCAAATGCTGTGGCATTATTTTCCTCTAAGTGGAAAACATATGAATAAACAATGGGAAACAGCAAGTCAAATTTGATACGAATTATTTTTTCTTGATTTTATACAATCAAGTCCTATTCGTTAGGGGTCAGTTAGGGTTTTTAGAAATGACACAGCATCCGAGTTTTACAAGAAGTGGTAGTAGGGCAGTCAACAAACGTAGTGTTTTAAAGCGCCATGAGCGAGTAGATTTATTAAAAAAACGTGGTATGTGGACCAATGCAAGCTCGATAGTTGGATTGCCAAAAACCAAGCCCGAAGAATAGGGTTTGTCCCAGGAACATCAATTGATGTATGAAAGATATTCAGTGGGTGTTTTTTTTTGCCTTTTTCTCATTGCATTTGGTACCAGTGGATGCAAGATGGGGAAGCCATCCGATCAGGAGAGCGCGGAAACCAGTGATAAAAATTTTATATTGGCGACCAAGTATATTCGCGATGAGCTTTTCGATGATGCTGTCCATTGTTTGAACGATGTTGTTAGATCCCATAAAAATTCCCCTGAATCAAGCTTGTTGCTGGGCACTATCTACCTGGACAAAAAAAATGATCCTGTGACTGCCATATATTTTCTGAAAAAATATATGGACGAATGTGGTAACGCAAAGCAAACACAAATTGCAGAACAACTCATTGATACTGCCAAGAAAGAGTTTTTAAGAAGCTTCCCCGCCTATAATGGTATTGCCCAAAACGAAGCGGAACTGATGGAAATATTAAAATCTTTGAAGAATCAGAATGCTGCCCTGCGGCAACAAATGGTTACCCACAGACAGAAGATTTCTGACTATGAAACCAAGATAAATGCCCTGCAAAATACGCTGCAGAGTGTAAACAAAAACAAAGAAAATCTTGTGTCCCATTCCCCGCATTCGCAATCTGAATCTGTCACGGTGCATAGGGTTGAAGATGGTGAAACTCTTTCGAGCATAAGTGACAAATATTATGGTACCTCCAATGGTTGGCAAAAAATTTTTGAAGCAAATAGTGCTACGCTGAAAAGTCCTAAAAATCTACGGGTAGGACAGCAATTAATAATTCCATAGCGTTTTTACACTATCCAGTTTAGTCAGATTGCTCCATGTATTTGTTTTGCTTTGTTAAAGCTAGTAGTTCCGCTTGGGAGAGATCTCTTCCATTGCTTTCGATTGTCTCAGTTATCCCATTCAGATTTTGTTCGCTTTATCCTATGACTTCAGATAATTGTTGTATGCAGTCTTTCGATGGATATTGTATTTGTTTGTATGATGCCACAGTATGCCTATTATGCTACTTTAAAATTTCAACCATATTAATCTTTTTTATTTTGAAATTTTATTATTGGTTTAACAAAATTACCGCTGCGATCGAAAGTAAATGGAAAATGATCTTAAAATGCTTGATTTCCAACGGTTTACTTTTTCTATGCGTAACACCATAGCCCGGCTAGCTCAATCGGTAGAGCAGTTGACTCTTAATCAATTGGTTCGGGGTTCGAGTCCCCGGCCGGGTACCAGCCATAGGATCGCACAAACACAGGCCTAGCGGGGGATCAAGGAAGCACAAAACAGAGTATCAAGAAAAACTCAATCCACCAATATTCCACCAAATTTTGAATTCCACAAAAAGAGAAGGGAAATTTTCAATGTCGAAATAGGGAGGCTATTGGTTGGAACGATAGTGAAGAAATGAAGCTTAGAAAACTTTCTGTGGAAGAAAATTAGAAGGGATCCTGCTGGGAAGCGGAGGAGTTAGGGAATAGGGAATTATTGGTGTTTTGTTGAGAATGGAAAGAATTATGAGGATCTTGCTGAGGGAGGCAAGGATTTTGGAAATGAGGCAGTGGGTTATCTATTCCAGTGTCGGATTGGGGATGAGGTGATTGGGTATTAGGTTGGTCCTGGGGTAGTGAAATGTCTTGCCCTTGAGAAGACTTCTGGACAGCGAAAGTTCTAAAGTCGTGGACGATGAACTCGACATGTTCGACTGGAGTGCCGGACTTTGTGAGGTACTTGGAAACCTTGACGTCGCAGAAGCAGCAGATAAAGTTATCGCCGTTGGAGATGGAAGAGTGGATATGCTGAGCTGACTTGCCGAAAGCTGTGAGAGTAAAGAAGTCCATGACGGTCTTTTTGGAAGAGAAGTCATAGCGGGAAACGCCAAGTCGGAACTTGAGGAGTGCGGATTGTTCCGAATATTTGAAATCGGGATTATAGATGAAGCCCATGAGTTGGGAAATGGCACTGGCCGGCATGGGGGAGAGGTATGTAAAAACCTCAAGAAGTTACAATAAAAAAAGGAAGAAAAACCTTGCTGTTTGTAAAAAAAAAGGAATAGTATGGGACCAGTGAAAACTCCAATTGGGTGGAACGAATGTCTACTAATTGGAGTTTTTAGGCACCAAGATCCAGCCACCCCGTTGGAGATTTCGCTAGACATGTACGGAAGAACCGTACATAGATAGGAAATTTTAAAGGGAGGGAAAAGAGATGTACCACGGGTTGGATGGACTAGACATAACAGGCTACTCGAACAAGCTACTGGCGGAAATACAGAGCAAACAGTTGCTTACGCCGCTAACGGAGAAGCATGGATGCAACAACAAGAGCAGCGTGCAGATAATAATCGCGACTGGGGGTATGGCAACGCCCCACATAGTGGGATCGGATGTCAAGGACTTTGGAGGGTCCGTGTACAAGACCACGCTGGAGACTGAGAACTGGGAAGCGGGAGCATACTTGGACTACTTTCTGTTGGACGATGTAAATATCGACTACAAGACCTTCATCCAGGACCGGGGGTTGGCGGATGCGATATCCATGTGTGCCGACCAGATAGTGATCGACGCGATGAACGTCGACACACACATGAGGGAGTTTCCCTATGAGCCCACCAAGACCCTGATCGACCTATTTGCGGATTGCAAGACCGTCATCGACAGTGCCATAGATGATAACCCACCGGTGGAGGGAAGGAAACTTATCCTTCCCGTAAGCGCCCAGAAGGCGATGTTCAACGATGAAAAGTTCATGAGCTCGTTGTATACCCAGCACCAGATGAACAACATAATGGATGGGAAAGCTGGTAAATTTCTAGGTTTCGACACGCTATTCATCCCTAACCGGAAACAGGGAGGACTGCACTACGAGACACAATCGGACGGCAAGCGACTATACACGTGTTACGCGGTGTGCCCCGGTGCCGTGCACTCAGCGGAGGGGTACGGAGGTACCCGAGTGCTGGACAAGGGAGGCATCCTGAAGGTCGACGACATCCCGCACAAGGGTTGCTATTTTATTTATATTCCCTACCAGGCGGGAGCGAAGGTGGT
>JAIRKQ010000022.1 GCA_031260055.1 Puniceicoccales bacterium | reverse complement strand
TGAAAGACTGGCGCCGCATCGCCACTCGCTACGACCGCTGTGCCCTCTCTTTCTTCTCTGCCATTTGTATTGCCTGCATCTTCCTCTTTTATTTGATTTTATGAGTCCTGTGCCTAGGGAGGACCATTTAGTTTTTGCTGAAGTGGGATGAAAAGGGAGGACAAAATGGAGAGAAAAGGATAACAGTTAAGAGGAAATGCCCTGCCTACCAACTGCCATTTTCAAGTATATAATTATCTGCCTATTTCTTCAAATACCCTTCTTACGAGTTCTGACCCTAGGTGATGGGTTTGGCATAGAATTTGCTCATGTTATTTTCGTAAGTGGAAGATTATAAGGGTAATTTATGAGCAATAAAAAATCTAAAATTTTGGGAATCGATTTGGGTACGACCAATTCTTGCATGGCCGTTATGGAAGGTGGAGAGGCTATTGTCATTCCCAATGCCGAAGGGGCGAGAACAACACCATCTATTGTCGCTTTTACAAAAACAGGGGAACGGGTAGTTGGTCAAGCCGCCAAGCGCCAAGCGGTTACAAATCCACAGAATACTATTTTTTCCGCCAAACGTTTGATTGGGCATAAATTCAGCGAAATTCAAAGCCTGGTAAAAAATTTGCCATACAAGGTCGTTGAAGGGCATAACGGTGATGCTTGGATTGAATGTCAGGTCGGGAATAAAACGGAACGGTTTTCCCCGGAACAAATTTCATCGATGATTTTGGCAAAGTTAAAATCAGATGCGGAAACATATTTGGGCTGTCCCATCACGCAAGCTGTCATCACAGTACCTGCCTATTTCAATGATTCCCAGCGGCAAGCGACGAAAGATGCTGGAAAAATCGCAGGTCTTGAAGTTTTACGCATTATCAACGAACCGACTGCCGCATCTTTGGCCTATGGCCTAGATAAAAAGAAAGACGAAAAGATTACCGTCTATGACCTCGGTGGGGGAACATTCGACATTTCCATCTTAGAAATTGGAGATGGTGTCTTTGAAGTCAAGGCCACCAATGGGGATACCCTACTTGGGGGAGATGATTGGGACAAAAGACTGATCGACTGGCTGGCGGACACATTTCAAAAAGAAAATGGAATAGATTTGAGAAAAGATCCAATGGCGACCCAACGACTAAAGGAAGAAGCAGAAAAGGCTAAAATTGCATTATCTTCCGCCATGCAAGTAGATATTAACTTACCATTCATTACGGCAGATGCAACTGGTCCAAAGCATTTGAACATTTCGCTGACCCGTTCACAGTTAGAAAAAATTTGCGATGATCTGTACCAGCGAACGTTGGGGCCGTGTAAAAATTGCCTCAAGGATGCTGCCATTTCTGCATCTGAAATTTCCGAATTGGTACTCGTTGGAGGCATGACTCGCTCTCCAAAAGTAGTCGATATTGCCAAACAGTTTGTCGGTAAAACCCCACATCAGGGCGTAAATCCCGATGAAGTCGTGGCAATTGGAGCGGCCATACAGGGTGGAGTTTTACAGGGAGAAGTGACGGAAGTGCTGTTGCTCGATGTAACCCCTTTGACGCTTGGCATTGAAACAGCGGGAGGAGTTTTTACTCCGATGATAGATCGTAATACCACCATTCCGACGAAAAAAACACAGGTATTTTCCACCTATGCTGAAAATCAAACGGCCGTTGATATTCAGGTTTTGCAGGGGGAACGCCCCATGGCTCGGGATAACAAATTGCTCGGTCAATTTAGGTTGGATGGCATTCCCATTGCTCCCCGCGGAATACCACAGATTGAAGTAACATTTGACATTGATGCGAATGGTATTCTCCATGTAACGGCGAAGGATAAGGGTACGGGAAAGGATCAAAAGATCACCATTACCAGTGCTTCGGGCTTGTCCGATGAAGAAATTGAGAAGTTTAGAAAGGAAGCAGAGGCCCATGCGGAGGAAGATAAAAAACGCAAGGAGGCCGTCGAGGAAAGGAATCAGCTGGATAATTTTATCTATCAAACCGAAAAACAATTAAAAGAACTCGGTGGCAATCTCAGCGATGAAAAGCGCAAGCCTCTTGAAGATGCCATTGCGGAAGCGAAAAAAGTTTTTGAAAACGGAGACGCAAAGGTTGATGAATTAAAAGCTGCAAGGCAAAAATTAACCACGGTATTCCAGGGAATGGCCCAGGATTTGTATTCCCAAGCGCAAGCTAGTCAAACCTCCCAAGGAGGCACTTCCGAAGATGCCCAATCTGCAAATGCGGAAAATGCAAAGGATAAGGTGGTTGATGCGGATTTCGAAGTTGTCGATGATTCACACAAAGACAAATAGGAAGAATTTTTTTACAATTATAAGTTATGGAAACTAAAACTAAAATTAAACCGTTAGGAAATCGTGTTCTCGTTAAGAAAATTGAAGAACAGGAACAGATAAAAGGTGGTATCATTATTCCTGATGCTGCTAAAGAAGCCTCCCAGGAAGCAGAAGTTATTGCTTTGGGTTCTGGCAGAAATGATGAAGGCAAGGTCCTAGAGTTTGAAGTAAAAGTTGGGGATCGTGTCCTCGTTAGCAAGTACGGCGGAACGGAAGTAAAACGTGATAAGGAAACCTTAGTTGTGCTGAGGCAGGATGATATTTTAGCAGTTTTAGGATAATTTAGGATAACATTCAAAGAAAGGAAATTTGCTATGGCAAAACAATTAATATTCGAAGAGCAGGCTAGGAAAAAGATTCTTTCCGGTGTGACCCAATTGGCAGATGCTGTCAAAATTACTCTTGGCCCGAAAGGGAGAAATGTAATTCTCGATAAAAAGTTTGGCGCTCCAACGGTCACAAAGGATGGTGTCAGTGTTGCAAAGGAAATAGACCTCAAGGATCCGTTTGAAAATATGGGGGCACAGATGGTAAAAGAGGTAGCTTCCAAAACGTCCGATGTGGCTGGAGATGGTACAACAACCGCTACAATTCTTGCCGCAGCAATCTACCGTGAAGGATTGAAAAACGTTGCAGCTGGAGCTAATCCCATATACATAAAACGTGGCATAGACAAAGCGGTTGAAGCTGCTGTGGCTGAATTGGCCAAAACTTCTAAAAAGGTAGAAGGAGATGAAATTCGTCAAGTTGCAACGGTTTCTGCAAATTGGGACGAAGAAATTGGTAGTATCATAGCCGAAGCAATGAAACGTGTTGGCAAGGATGGTACCATAACGGTGGAGGAAGCAAAAACCATCGAAACTACCCTTGACGTGGTAGAGGGTATGCAATTCGACAAAGGATACTTGAGTCCGTATTTTGTCAATAATCCGGACAGCATGGAATGTGTATTGGAAAATGCCTATGTCCTTATTTTCGAAAAGAAAATTTCCAACCTGAATGAATTACTTCCAACCCTACAGGCAATTGCCCAGTCGGGGAAACCATTGATGATCATTGCTGAGGATGTCGAAGGTGAAGCCTTAGCAACTCTAGTTGTTAATAAGCTGAGAGGGACTTTGAATATTTGTGCCGTAAAAGCTCCTGGTTTTGGCGATCGCCGGAAGGCCATGATGGAAGACATTGCCATTTTGACAGGTGGAAAGTTCATTTCCGAAGACCTGGGGATCAAACTGGAAAGCATAAAGCTCGAAGACCTGGGACGGGCAAAACGCATCGCCGTCGACAAAGAACATACCACGATTGTGGAAGGTAGTGGAAGTAGTGCTGACATTACTGCTCGCATAAAATTGATCCGCAAGCAGATAGAAGAAGCGACTTCCGACTATGACAAAGAAAAATTGCAGGAACGCTTGGCAAAATTAGCCGGTGGAGTAGCAGTCATCAGTATTGGGGCAGCTACTGAGCCAGAAATGAAAGAAAAGAAAGATCGTGTCGACGATGCTCTGCATGCTACCCGTGCGGCTGTCGAAGAAGGTATTTCTGCCGGTGGAAGTGTTGCCCTCCTGCGCACACACAGTGCCATTGAATCCCTTGAGGAAACAGGCGATGTGGCAATTGGTGTTCAAATCGTACGCCGTGCCATCGAGGCTCCTCTGCGTCAACTTTGTGAAAATGCGGGAGTGGAAGGTTCCATCATCGTTCAAGAGGTTTTGAAGGGAACCGGATCATTCGGTTACAATGTCGTAACTGGAAAGTTTGAAGACCTGATGAAGTCTGGCGTTGTGGACCCGACAAAGGTAACCCGTGCATCCTTGCAGAATGCAGCATCCATTGCCGGATTATTGCTAACAACCGAATGTATGATTTCCGAATTGCCGGATGAGAAAAAGGGTAATGCTCCTATGCCAGACATGAATGGCATGGGTGGTATGATGTAACGGGCAAATTTAGTCATATCATTAAAACTTAGGTGGGCCGATTTAATCGGCCCCCATATTTTATGTAATCAATGGTGGCATTTTTTTATTATTGGATAAATTGGGTAAAGATTTTAAAATATGAGTTGCGATCGAACAAATGAGTATAGATTTCCCATTTCTGCAACGGGGGTTTAATTCTCCATGGGACACCTACTGGTTCGATTATTTGCTTGCAGTTTGATTTTTTAAACTAATGTGTGGCTAGCATTTGGTCGCATGTTGATGTTCAACCCAGTTGTTGTTTCAATTGCACTTGTGTACTTGATAATATGTGTGCTACGCGTAAATGTGGTAATTGCATTGACAGCGGGAGCCATTGTTTGTGGATTAGTCAGTGGGGCATCCTTTGAGAGTGCAGTTTCCAATTTTTCAGAAGGGCTTGGGGGTGGTGCAAAAATTGCTTTGAGCTATGCTATCCTGGGGGCATTCGCATCTGCTTTGGCACATTCCGGATTTTCGAATTTTCTAATGGCCAAAATGATCCGCCTATTAAATATTGATTCCAGTAAGGGAGAAAAACACGTCGCAGGCACGGAAAATGATAGGAAGTCTAAGTTTGTTATATTTTTTATCATAGGGACGATGGCCATCGCTTGCAAAAATATCATCCCGGTACACATTGCGTTCATTCCCATTTTAATTCCCCCGATGATCGGTGTTTTTAATGCCATGCAAATTGACCGTCGGTTGATTGCTTGCATCATCACATTTGGAGTAATAGTCGCATACATGATTGTTCCGATGGGATTCGGTGAAATTTTTCTAGAAAATATCATGTTATATTATCTGCATGCCAATGGCGTGGATATTTCGGTACAAGGTTTAATCCATGCACTGCTATACCCAGCCCTGGGAATGCTGATGGGGATATTGCTTGCCTCTGTCCGATATGGAAAACCAAGGTGTTACAAAAATGCTAGGGTGAAAACTTTGGAAAAGGAAACGGTGTTTTCTCGAAAAGATTGCATTGTTTCATGCCTTGCAATAGTTGCCGCATTGGTAGCACAGTTGCTGGTCAAAGCCATCATTTTAAGCGCACTGTTAGGATTTTTCTTCCTATCGCTCGGCGGTGTTATAAGAAAAAAAGATTCGGATGATGTGGTCACCGGTGGATTCAAAATGATGGCTCTAATATCATTTACCATGATAGCTGCTGCTGGATTCGGATATAGCCTACGAATATCCGGTGGCATTGACGAAATTGTAAATTGGCTTAGTGTGCATATGCTAAATAGCAAAATCCTAGCATCGTTTAGCATGTTGTTTGTGGGATTTTTGATATCCGTTGGTATTGGGTCGTCATTTTCTACGGTTCCAATTGTTGCTACCGTATATGTCCCCCTTGGGTTAAAATTGGGATTTAGTCCAGCTGCAATTGCAATAATAGTGGCCGTGTCTGGTATCACGGGAGACGCGGGATCCCCAGCGTCGGACTCTACACTTGGGCCAACCATGGGACTAAATGCGGATGGGCAGCACTCTTTGGTCCGTGACACCGTTATCCCAACGTTCCTGTATCTGACTATTCCGACGTTTCTATTCGGCTGGATAGCGTCTGTTTTACTATAACCTTCCGATTGGCTAAAAAGATTCCATGGGCGTCCTAAAATTTTAGAAAACCTAAAATATTTCGTCATTTTTCCATAGCCAAGTGGAAAAATAATATTTTTATCACGTCGCAATAAAGGATTATCATATGTCACTGAAAGGTTTATATACTGCACTTGTCACACCATTTGCAAACGAAGCAGTGGAATTGAGAGATTTCAAAAATTTAATCAAACAACAAGTCAATGGCGGGGTTGATGGAATAGTTGTGGCAGGAACAACGGGAGAATCTCCCGTACTAACGGAGAAAGAGTTTATCTCTCTTATTGAAACAGCCAAAGCGGAAGCAGAGCAGACCAATGTTTTCGTTGGGGTTGGCTCCTGTGACACAAAAAAAGCAGTCGAAAAAACAAAATTAGCCCATGGCCTAGGAGCTAATGGGTTTCTAGTGGTAACTCCCTATTATAATAAGCCCACCCAATCGGGATTGCTTGAATATTATGGCAGGATTGCCGATTCGACAGATAGACCGATAATATTATACTCGGTTCCTTCGCGAACAGGAGTAGAAATAGCCATTGATACCATCGTTAAACTGCATGAAAAATATTCCAACATAATTGCCATAAAGGAAGCATCGGAAAGTTGTTCCCGGGTGGAAACAATGGTAAAGATTTTTGACAAAGATTTAGTGGTATTCAGCGGAAACGATTCCATGACACTACCATTCATGTCATTGGGAGCGGTAGGGGTCGTAAGCGTCATGTCAAACATCACTCCACGAGAAATGACCAATCTGGTCAAATTAGCAAGCGATGGCAACTTCCACGGGGCATTGAAAGTATATCAAACGCTAATGCCTGTAATGAACAAGTTATTCATAGAAACAAATCCACTTCCCATCAAATTTTTACTAAAGTCAAAAAACATTATTTCATCGGCCGAATGCCGTTCGCCACTTGGGAGGTTGAGCGAAAAATCGATGGCAGAGCTGGCGAATTTGGTGGTGTAACATTCCCTTTTCACTAGAGAAATAGGCATGCTAATCGTTGAAATAATTCTCGGGGCGACTCTGCTATGTGTTTTCTTGGCCTATGTAAAAAAGAGTGCGGAACTAAACATCATCCAAAGGAAACTAGCGGAATCAGAAATTCGTTTGGCCGTGGCAAATGAGAGGATCGAAGAACGGGACAATCTCAATCAAAAATGGCAGGAACAATTTGAACAGTTGTCTGCCAAAGCGCTAAAAGACAACAATGAAGCATTTTTACTATTGGCCAAAAACTCCTTCGATGCCTTGACCCACGAAGCTCACAACGAATTTGGCAACAGGGTAAAGCCCATCGAAAATACGTTAAAACTGTTCGATGAAAAACTTAAAAATTTGGAAGATCAAAGGCAATCGGCCTATTTCAGTTTGGCGGAACAATTAAAACTATCCCAACAGGCCAGTATCGCGTTACGAGAAGAAACAAATAACTTATCCAATGCTCTAAGGAAGCCCGATTTCCGTGGGCAGTGGGGCGAGATGCAGTTGCGAAGAACGGTCGAATTGGCTGGCATGATAGAACATATAGATTTCGAAGAACAACAGCATATTATTTCATCGGATGGGCAGAGTTTTAGACCCGACATGGTGATAAAATTACCAAATTTGAAGACCATCGTCGTCGATGCCAAAGCCCCACTATCCGGATACCTGGAAGCAATTTCAGCAAAGTCGAAATCCGATCAACAGGCAGCACTGGGAACATTCGCAGCACAAATAAAACGGCACATAGAAAAATTGAGCTCCAAACACTATTGGCAACAATTTGAAAATTGTCCGGAATTCGTGATTTTATTTTTACCCGGAGAAAGTTTTCTAGGGGATGCCTTTCGGGCCAATGGAGAGCTATTGGAATTCGGGGCTGAAAAACGTGTGATCCTGGCAACTCCAACCACATTGATCGCCGTTCTAAAGGCCATATCATATGGGTGGAAACAGGCGTGTCTTGCCAATGAGGCAAAGGAAATCGCCGAGGTCGGAAAAGAAATGTATGCTCGCCTGAAAGTATTTTTCGAGCATTTCAACGGTATGGGAAAATCGTTGGCGAACACCGTTGAAGCATTCAATAAAATGCGTATTTCTGCGGATTCTAGATTGATTCCTCAAGGGAAAAGATTCCAAGAACTTGGCATTGGATCCGAAGAAATTAGCATCTCAGAGGAGATAGCCCAACCTCATAGCAGGCTGTAAGAAATCGCGATGCCGATGGTCACAAGCGATACTATCGCCATGAGCTTGATGAGAATGTTTAAACTTGGGCCGGCAGTATCCTTGAAAGGGTCCCCCACCGTGTCGCCAATGACCGTCGCTTTATGGGCTTCGGAGTGTTTGCCGCCCAAAATTCCAGTTTCGATATACTTTTTAGCATTGTCCCATGCCCCTCCCGCATTGGACATGAACGAAGCCAGGACAAACCCGGTGGAAAGAGAACCTCCGAGCAATCCCAATATGCCTGGAACACCGAGGATAAGGGAAATTAAAATGGGAGAAACAATTGCAATTAGCGCAGGAACGATCATTTCCTTTTGGGCTGCCGCCGTCGCTATTGTTATGCAACGTCCATAGTCCGGAACATTTTCCCCGGTCATAATGCCCTTGATTTCACGAAACTGTTTTCGAACCTCGGTAACCATTTTTCCAGCCGCCCGTCCCACGGCCATGGTCGTTAACCCACAAAAGACGAACGTTAGCATGGCACCGATAAACATACCGGACATAACCTTGGGATTTAACATATGCACATCGTAGCAATGCATGATGTCACACAACTTAGCAGTTGTAAGATCAATTTGCACATTTCCCACGGAAATAAATTTCCGTCCCATCTCAAGCAATTCCAATCTAATGCCTTCGACATATGATGCTATTAAAGCCAAAGCAGTCAATGCCGCAGACCCAATGGCGAATCCTTTTCCCGTGGCAGCCGTCGTATTCCCCAATGAATCCAAGGCATCTGTTTTTTGCCTGACTTCAGAAGGGAGGCCGCTCATTTCCGCATTTCCACCGGCATTGTCGGCTATGGGACCATAGGCATCGGTAGCCAGTGTAATTCCTAAAGTCGACAACATTCCAACGGCAGCAAGCCCGATGCCATATAACCCCATGGAAACGTTGCTCGCATTAAATCCAGATGCAAAATAAAATGCCAACATTGTCCCGACAGTCACAGCCAAAACCGGCAAAAAGGTAGATAGCATCCCCGTGCCAAAACCTGATATTATTACGGTTGCTGATCCCGTAGTGGCGTTTTGTGCGATTATTTTCGTCGGTTCATAGGCTTCGGACGTAAAATATTCCGTGGACTTACCTATGTATATCCCCGTAAGTAATCCAAACATTACTGCTCCCCAAATGCCGGTTGCATTTGGAATGTTGAGTAACTTTAAAACTATCAATGATCCGACACATATTATCAGGGAACTGATCCTCATTCCATGGGATAGAGACTTTAGCAATTCTAAACTACTAGCCTCTTCCTTCGTTTTTACAAAAAATATACCTATGATCGAAGCAACAATTCCCACGATACATATCATAATGGGGGCTATGACAGCCATCAGCTGTGTTTTCAAATCTGATCCTGCAAAAGCAGCTGCTCCCAACGCCGCTGCTGCTAATATTGATCCATAATATGATTCGTATAGATCTGCTCCCATCCCAGCGACATCGCCCACATTATCGCCCACATTATCAGCTATGGTGGCAGGATTTCTGGGATCATCTTCTGGGATTCCAGCTTCCACCTTTCCCACAAGATCAGCTCCAACGTCTGCGGCCTTCGTAAAAATTCCTCCTCCAACCCGTGCGAATAAGGCTTGTAGGGATGTCCCCATGGCAAAAGTCAACATTGTATTGGTTACCCAAATTAACTTTTGAAAACCAACCAAATCTCCTGAAAACCTATTTAATATCAGAAACCAAATCGAATAATCAACCAATGCCAATCCTACGACCACCAGGCCCATTACGGCACCACTGCGAAAAGCAATCTTTAACCCCGCATTGAGAGATTTTGACGTAGCATACGCGGTCCTAGAGGATGCACTCGTTGCGGTTACCATTCCACAGAAACCTGCCAGTCCTGAACAGAACCCTGCGGTCAAAAAAGCAAAGGGAACCCATCGGTTTTGTAGTTCGAATCCATAGGATAAGCACGCCAACAATATCGCTATTAGGATGAATATAAACACAACAACCTTATATTGCTGTTTTAGGTATACCATTGCCCCGGCTGCCACTCGCGATGCAATCTCTACCATTTTTTCCGACCCTTGGTTTTCTTTTTTCATGTTTGTGAAAAAATACCACGCAAACGCAAACGCAATAACAGCGACAAGTGGTACAATGTAAAATATCCCTATCATAACTTGCCGTATTTAAACTTCATAACTTCGTAACGACCAATGGTAAGTTGATTTAAAGATTGCGGTTCGCGACTCAAGTAATAAATCGTAAAAAATTAATATTTGGAAGAAATTTGAAGAAGGGTTTTGACTAGGATCAGATCCTATAAAGACTTGGACAAGGAAGAAGGACCTAAAGAGTGTCATGATTGATTAGAAAGATAACGGTGAAAATGCAAATGGAGAACGTACTTTGTTGGATCAAGATCTTGTATTAGATTGCAAATTTGGAAAAAATATTTTTCATAGGGGTAATATTGGTTGTCAGTGATTAAAATGTTGAAAAGTTACTTTGCTAGATTAACGTTAATTCTCACAGGTCTTATATTATTGCCAAATGTGGCGTACTGCGCGGGCCATGGGGGAGGTGTTAGTTCTTCATCGACGGAAGTTTTTTCAATTGGTAAATTTGTCATAACAGATTCTATTATCCTAACATGGATAATTTCAATGCTAATAATTTTTTTGGTGAGATTTACCCTACGGGGAGGAGTAAAAATCATTCCATCCACTGGCCAGGCGATAATAGAGTCCGTCATCGAAGGATTGCATGGAATTATCGAACCAATTATAGGAAATAAAGCATTTCGAGTAGTTTTCCCCTATTTGCTTGGCATTTTCTTTTTCATTCTACTACAAAACGTGTGCGGTCTATTGCCCGGGATTGGAAGCGTGGGAATCAATGTAGACGGTGAGTTTAGACCATTTTTTAGGCCTGCAAATTCCGATTTAAATACAACATTGGCTTTGGCAATGATATCTTTTTTTGCATGGGGATATTGCGGCATCCGGTGTACCGGTGTAAAAGGAGTATGCTTTGAAATTTTTGGAAATAAAGCTGAAAAATCTGAAATTTCATCGGCAATATATGGTGGATTATGTATTCTTTTTGTAGCCGTTGGATTGGTGGAATGTATTTCAATTCTTTGCAGAATTGTTTCACTATCTTTCAGACTATTTGGCAACACTTTTGGCGGTGAAAACTTATTGCACAACATGTATGGTTTTCCCAGTGCTTTGAAAAATATACCGATTGTAAATTATATAGCTTACCTAATCCCATTGCCATTTTACTTTTTAGAATTTCTTATTGCAATTATACAATCTTTTGTTTTTACACTATTAGCATCTGTTTACATTGGGCTAGTATGCAATCAAGAGGATCATGCCCATGGGTGAAAATTTTAAGAAAGGGAAAATATGTTGAATATAATAGCTGAATTGACTGGTGATATCGCCAAAGGCTTAGTCCAAGCTTTCGGCTGTGCCGCTGCAGCCATAGGAGTCGCCTGCATCGGTGCAAAGGCCGTTGATGCGGTAGGACGAAATCCGGGCGCCTCCGGTAAAATTTTAGTGCAATCCATTCTTGGCATGGCCTTGGCAGAAGCTATTGCGTTCTATGCTTTATTTTTTTCATAGCGCTTAATTCTCTGCGATTGGCCAATGAATAGTAGCTCAGTATAATTATTTACTATGGTTGATGTTGGTAGTCTTTTGAATAAATTTGGTGTTGATTGGCATCTATTGCTCATTCAATCGCTGAATTTTTTGCTCGTAACATTTTTACTATATAAATTTGCTTTTAAAAGCGTCATCAATGTAATGGCCGAAAGACGTGAAAAAATAGAATCTGGAGTGGCATATGCCGATAAAATGCAAAAGGAAATCTCTGCCTTTGAAAGTTCACGTACGGAAAGAATTACATCCGTAAAAAAAGAAGCGGAGGAAATAGTTCAATCGGCTAAAAATAATGCTAAAGTCCTTTTAGATCAAGAGAAGGTGGAATCGCGCAAATTGGCGGACAATATGATATCCAGTGCTAAAAAAGAGATTGCTTTGCAACATGATAAAATGCTCCAAGATGTTAAATCGGAGATCGGAACACTTGTAGTGGATATTTCTCAAAGCGTGCTATCTGCACAATTGACTGCCGAGGAGAGGGACAAATACCTTCTATCGGCTGAAAAAGCACTGATGTTGGAAAATTTGCAATGAAAAATCATAGATCCCAGTTATTGGTGCCTGAATTGACCAAACTTTCTTTGGGGAAGGATTCGCTGTTGGACAATGAAAGAGTGGGGGGGGTAATTACGGTTTTGAAGGAAATTTATGAAGGGAAGGAACTAAAGTCCATACTGTATCTATATTTGTCTACCCTCGAAAAATTTGTCGCTCAGACATCGATGAAAATTGAGCATTGTGGTGTCCTATCTTCTTCTAGCATAGAAGCTCTACAGTCTCATTTTGAAAAAACTTTGGAAAGAAGGCTATCTGTTACTGTCGAATATGCCAATGATCTCATTGCTGGAATCCGCATATTCATTGCGGATTTCGTCATCGAAAACTCCATTGCTGGAGTTCTGAGCGCTTATAAAAAATCAATGGGGTCAAAGTAATTTATTTGTCCTTTTTTATCAGGTGTTTTATCCCGTTGCTGAGATTGGTCCCAATTTTCTCTGCGAGATCTTTTGTTTTACTGGCAGTATCTAGGGAAACATCTTTTATTTTAATGATTCCATCGGTTGTAGCGGTAGGAACTACTGGAATTGATGAAATTATGGAGTCTATCATGATGGATATGCCAAATTTTCCAAGATCACCAATCAATTGCTTTTCGACCTTTGCAAAATCAGTAACGTCATGAAATTCCTTGCGATAGTCGATTTTATATTCTCTTGATAAATTTTTATGTTCATCAATGACATGAACCGTTGAAATAGATAGCGTTAAATTTTTTATCAAAACTGGTTTCTTCGGGCTATGTTTTCCCGTGTCCACCTTTTTTTGCACTTCCTTTTTGGCCGTTTGATCTTTTTGGTTAAAATTTTTGACTAGGATGATGTAATTATTTTCCCCTTTCGCACTCGTTACCATTGTCAAATCGTCAATATCCAGAAGTATTTCTTTGATAACAATTGTGTCTTTCCACAGACTCGACACATTTACATCGGTAACAATGTTATTTATGGAAATAAAGTCCTTTGCGTGAAACAACGAATCCGGGTTTTTCATTTTTAAACCCCGCAAATCAAAACGTCCTCGAAAAATTGAACCCCTGGATTTTCCAACTGAGGTTTTAAATCCAGACATGTTCGTTAGGACATTTTCCAGCACTGTTGGAATCCAAAAGTTCCCAGCTAAAAGGATTAGGCATATGAGAACAGCAGCTATAGTTACCAGTTTCAAAACAAACTCTACCACCCATTTGATAGGGAATAATATCAACGTGGTGAAAAATTTAATCATAGTGTGCGTAAGCTAATATAGCAGTTCAATTTTTCAATGGTAAAAATAAGGCAGTTAAATCAAGCGCCTCATACCATGTTTCGCTAACGTGAGCCTATGGTTATCACCCTAACTTGTAAAGACGTAAATACATCATACCGTGCTAAAGCAAAGCAGCTCATGCTATGCTTTGGCAAGTGAGTAATGTCGCTTTAGCATACCATATGAGTAGGTTACGGGTAGATACAATGGGAGGATTTTTGCTTTGACATAACAAAGGCAGATAGCTTTATATAATGTCGTCAAGGGGTAGTAGCTCAGTGGACAGAGCAGCGGCCTTCTAAGCCGAAGGTCGAGGGTTCGACTCCCTCCTGCCTCGCCACTCTTAAAAGTGGTCAACACAGGCCTTGCAGGCTGGATCAGAACCTATGAACTACTAAAAAATTTGTTGGGTATGGATTAGTACCCGTTTTTTCTTTTTTGTCTAAATTCATGAGAACTGAACCTAGTCCATATGTTTAGGGAGTTATCTAATCTTGATGTATGATTGGCAACTTTACCCGAAAAGTTGTTCCTTCATGTTCCCTGGATTCAACCTCTATGCTTCCATTATGCAATGCGATACAATGCCTAACGATAAACATACCAATTCCCATGCCCTTGCGACTTTTCGCATTGGATCCCCGATGGAATAATTTAAATATCCCTTTCAATTCTTTACGGGGAATACCTATTCCAGAGTCTTTGACGTAAATGCTCAACGTTTCTTTATCGAAAACCAAGGTCAAATATACTAGTGTCATCGGATCGGAATATTTTATCGCATTGCTTAGCAGATTAGAAACGATGTGGTAAAGGAGCGTCGTGTCTATATCAATGCTCCGCGGGAATGACTTTGATATTTGGAGCACAATTTTTCTCCCCTCGTTAAGATTTTCAATTTCATTTATTATATTTTTACAAAATAATACCACATCGAAATTTAACGGTTGAAACGACAGCTGATTATTTTGTACTTTGCCTAAAATCAACACCGTATCCATTGTCCGTGTCATCCGCAAGATTGCTTTTTTTATTGATTGAAGGTAATTTTTCCTATCGCTATCACTCAACCTGTCATTGCAATGTTCGATCAGATCAACCGCTCCCTGTATAACCGCCAAAGGAGTACGCATTTCATGGGACACCATATTGACAAATAGATCTTTTACCTGATTAATTTCCCGTTCTTTTCGTAAACTTTCAAGGAGTTGTTGTCTGATAATATCTCCTTCTCCTCCGTCTTTTTCACACTCTGGCACCATGAAAAGACATCCAACAAATTTTATCTCCGTTTCAGTTTTCTCCGTTATCTTGATTTTTTCAACGAACAGTCGATAAACATTTGCATCGGTAAGCAATTGATATGTCCTAATAAATGATGATTCTTTTCCCAAAAGTTTGTTTTTCAACGTATGTACTAGATCAACATTGTTCGGATGGGAATCGCTTCCAACAATATCAATATAATTGTCGCTTTGGTGATAAAAATTCCCAATTCGTTTGTGAACATCATCGGCCAGCCAATGTACTTCTAAAGCTTCAGTATTTTTATCGTAATTTCCTTGATACAGGGCCAGCTTCAAATGTTGACACGTCTCGATGATCGACGTGGCTGAATTGCTGACCCCATGCGGATCTATGGTATTATGTATTAGGGGACACATGATTATTTTTTTACCATAAAAAGCCTATAATGCCATACTTTTCTAAAAATATTACTGCTGGTTGCGGATATTTTTGGTGGAGTGAGAATGAAATTCCTTACAAATGCTGGGATGAAATAATATACTTCAAAACATCAAAATTTTTGTTGCAAAAGCTTTTTTACCAAATATCCTTAATAGACTAGAATCTTAACAAGGAGGATTGAGATGCCAACTATAGGAATTTCCAATACAGATACTAGTCAAGTGGATGCAAATGTTACCAATCCTGGTCCAACAGGTGTGGTAGGGGATATGAAGACGAATCCTGCGGCGAACCCAAATATTCCGCAAAATGATGTGGGGAGCACGCAGCATGTTAGCATAGAAACCACAGAGGTAACTCGTTCAGGAACAAAAGCTTTTGAAAACAAACAGGAGGGGCTGGAAAAATCTGACCCTGAACAACAAAAACTAGACAGTAACGTGCTGAAGGCGGTTATGGTCCACGGCAATCCGAGTGGAGCAAATTTACAAGCCAATCCTTCCGTAAGTGCAGAATATGGAGAGTGATTGATAAATGTCCCGTATACCTAGCGGGTTTTTCGACGGGCTAGGTAATAGGGGAGCATTGTTTTCAACATCAGTTCCAAAGAGTCATATTTTGGATACCAGTCTAGTTCACTTCTAGCCTTATTGATATCAAAGTATAGGCGCGAAGGATCTCCAATCCGGGAAGGTCCTTCGGCTGTTTTAATCGCAATTTCAAACAGCTGTTCGACCGTTGTGATTACCTCTCTAACGGAGTATTTTTTCCCACTTCCAACATTATAGGCCATTCCTTCACCACGAACTGATAATTTGGGAATCACATTCGCGCAGGCACTGCAGAAATCGTCCACGTGTATGTAATCCCGTTCGGCTGTTAAATCGATGGTATCGTGTGAAGTTCCAAAAATATTCACTACATCTATTTGTCCCAAAATATACCTCAAAAGGTTTGGAATAAGGCCAGTCCCTAAATTTTGTATAAAATATTCATTTTCTACCTCGCTCATCCCGGTAATATTCGATGCTCTAACAATTGCATAGGTTAAACCATGGGATACTCTAAAGGATTCCAACATATTTTCAACAAACAACTGTGCATTGCCAAGTGGGCTTATGGGATTACGGATCGTTTGCTGAGTAATTGGCATTTTTTCAACTTCCCCGAAAACAGCGGCTGAAGAGACATATACTATTTTGGTAATATTCGACTTCAGTAAAGTATCCAGTAGAAACACGTTACAGAGGACATTGTTCGTATAATATGTCATTGGATCCGTAACTGAATTTTCCACGATGGATTTTCCAGCACATTGAATGACTATTTCAACATTTTCCCGCCTAAAAACATTTTGCAGGGAAGATTGTGCCCCGAAATCACAACAATAGAATGGGACATTTGATGCCAGTACTTGCTTAGCCCGTATATTATCCATGTCCATTCCACAGACACGATGACCCAACGCCCCCAATCTCTTCACCAGATGGCTACCAATAAACCCCGCTGCTCCTATTATTAAAATACTCATAGAACCAAACTGATATTTAAAATTCTTCAATCGTTTGAACAATATTATTTGGGATAACTTTGGCATTTTCCGCATACTCTATCCTACAGTGATAGTTTGTGGTACGGCGAAGTGGCACGCCATAGTCCTTATCCCAAACGGATACGACAATTACCATGGCCTTACTGTATGAAGAAAACACATCAATTTCCTCGTTTTGATTTTCTGGAAAATTAGCAAGTTTAGCTTCATGCAACAGTGTCAATATTCTTCGAATTGTTTCTTTGTTTTCTTGGAGCTTAACCTGATCGTTATTGCCTTCCTGAAGTCCGTAATCAAATATTTCCCGTATTTCTTGTCTAATCACTGCAGGATCCTTTGATGTTGGCAAGTCAGCTTCTTCCTTCTGTTGATCGCTTACTTCTGATCGTAGTGGTAGAGTACACACTAGAGCCTGCCGGACATATTTGTTTGCTGCATAAAAATTTATACTATCGATGCCTCTTGCGAAGGTCAAACTGTTGCCAAAGTTATATAAAATACTATTCTCGATGTTCGGATCTTTATTATCTTTAAAGATTTCTTTCCAAGAAGAGAATTCTTTGAAAATACTTACATCCAAATTACGTTTTGTATCTCTGAAGTCTTCAATTACCATGGTGAAATATTGCAATTCCGGCGTGAAATATCTTGGAGGATGCAGAGGTTGGAATTCGGTTTTGTCTGGCCTCATACTGTCGTATTTGAGTCTGAATATATCACTCAGAAACTCTTTCCCAGCTTCCACAGTAGTACTCGCAAATTCCACAGTCATACCTATAAACCCTACAAAAGCACCCTTGATCTTTTGCCACCAGGAAGACTCTTTTTCTTTTTCCTCCTCGCTTTTAGGTTTATACAGTTCATCGTATACATATAGCCCACCTATAATTAACATAAGGTCATCTAAAAATGGCGCTATTTTCATTTCATCGATTCCATGGTTCTGGAAAATTAATTTAATTACTTCTGCAACCTCTCCTTTAAACTTCATGGTTAGGGGGAGTTTATTGTCCAATACATGAACGTTAACTGTGTTTTCCACGTTAAAGTTTTTTTTATAGTCAGAAACGTTCAAGGACCAACCAAACGGTCCCACCGTTTCTATCATCGCAAAAACAGACTGCAATCTATTTTTATCGCCGCCTAAAGTAAGGGTTTCTTGAAAATTACTTCTTGCTAATCTTCTCAACGCTTTATAATTTTCGTCGCTTATTCTATTATTGTAAGCCGTTGCTAAGTTTTGCAGCTTATCGACCAGGTTTTTGTTTATCGGATGCAGAATATCTTGCAAATTATCAGATAATTTTTCTTCCAAAAGCAAACTTGTAGACCTATTCGAAGATAATCCGGATTGATCTTGTGTCAACCCAATAATGTCTTCTTCCAACTGTTTTAATAGCGCATTGCCTTGGGGTCCGTTATTTTCGGGATTTCTCTGTTTCAATGCATCTTTAATTGAATTTTGAAATATTTTTGAAATTTCATCCTTAATACGGCTTACTTCTTCAAAAGTTTGAGGCTGTGTTTGTCCATTGGACGAAAGGGATTTTTGTTCCAGCTCGTTTAGAAAATTTTTTTTGTCCTGATCCACCTGTGGTAAACTTTTTTCCAAACTTTCTTCTATGTTTAGAAGTTCCTTTATTCCTTGCCAAGTACTTGAGTCTATATTTGTTTTACCAAACAAATTTTGCTCTATTTTTTTAAGAGACACTAGCTCGGCTAATCTTTCCTCTTGTGGCGGTTTTAATTTGGTCATTATTCCTCTATATTTCTTCCCATATTCCATTTCATTCTTCAGTTTTTGCACTCCTTCTCGCCACTGCGCATATTTATTCCCCAACACATCTGATAATATTTTTTGTATTTCCTTAATTTCCGTTGACTTATGCTCTTCGTCAAAGCTCGAACGTGAACTTAATTGACATAATTTTTCTAACTGTTCGATGATGTTTGCAGGTGTTTTTTTCGTAGTATCAAAGGAGAGTGCTAATATATCTTTCATCACTTCTTCTTCCAGATCTTTGAAATATGACCACGTCTGTAAACGTTCTATGCCGAAAGCACCTTGATACATTTTCCGTGTTTTATCATATGATGAACTCTTTGATCGTGCTTCATTTGCTGTTTTCCAGACCCCTTTGATAACATTTTCTCCTGCTTTTTCCCAATATTCTTCTCTGGACCGGTTCAATGTCTCCCTTAACTCGTTCAACATATCCTCATGCCATATCCTATGTGCACTCAAAAACATTAGATGGCGATTGTCTTTTATTTGTGCCAATGCCAAATTTTTTAGTGACTCCGATTCGAGTTCAAGGAGACCGTGTAAATTTTTGGAATCGTCTAAAAAGCCATAGGAACGTACAGCATTGTTATAAAAAGCCCTTTTAGGGGTTGTTGTGTCTAAAAACATTATCAGCATAGCACCAAACATGCCTATGCAAATTAATACAAAGAGCAGGATACCCCCATTTTTCTTTTTCATCTTTCTCCGAACCCCATGATAGGATGTTTCTTGTAAAAAAAAAGCTAAAATGCTTTTATTTTTAACATTATTAAATGTTGTCTACACACTTTGTAATTTCATGCGGAAATTTTCGCCGAGAAATAAATGCTAAAGGTCGTTTGATTTTGCTGGACAATGACAAGTTTATTCTTTCTCATTGTATCCGCTGTAGGATAATGGCAGAGTATATAGAAGTTGTCGGTAAAATCATTTCCGTGTTGCCTGGGACGATGTTCCGGGTAGAATTACCAAATAAGCATGTGGTGTTGGCTCATATTTCTGGGAAATTGAGAAAAAATTTTATTAAGCTCATGATAGGTGATACAGTTAAGATGGAAATGAATCCCCAGGATTTACAAAAAGCAAGGATTATTTTCCGAATGAAAAATGTCGAAGTGCCAAAAAATATGCCCATTCGCAGCTTTGGCCCCAATAGGAATCGGTAATGTTCCCATAGAAAATGCCGCGAGATACGATAGTTGCACTCGCTACGCCAGCTGGAACATCTGCCATAGCGGTTGTTCGCATTAGCGGGCCTTTGAGCCAATCGCTGTTTTGTCATTTTATTTCAAAGGATGAATTTTCTCCTAAAGCGCTGTACCATTGCAAATATCTGTTAGAAGGAGAGAAATTGCTCGACGATGTCTTGATGGTATTTTTTCCTTTTGTTAGTTCCTATACGGGAGAAGATGCCGTGGAAATTTATTGCCATGGAAATATGTTGATAGTTGAAAATATCTTGGCAGACCTGTGTGCGAGAGGTTGTAGGTTAGCGGAGCCGGGAGAATTTACGAAGCGAGCTTTCCTAAATGGAAAATTAGACCTGTGCCAGGCAGAAGCGGTGGCAGATGTGATTCACGCAACGAATGAACGGGCAATGCAAGTGGCACAAAATCAGCTCAGTGGCACCTTGAGCGACAAAATTAATAGGGTAAGCAAGGATCTGCTGAATGTGCTCGCAAAGGTAGAAATGGAAATAGATTTTTCAGATGATGAAATTTTCGATGAAACAGCTTTTTCCCATGACATTTTGCAAAAGATTGAGGTGGCTATTAAAGAGTTAAAAACCTTGATCGAAAGCAACAAATATCATTCAGTCATAAACAACGGCATCTCAACGGTAATACTAGGAGAGCCAAATGCTGGGAAAAGTAGTCTATTTAATTTCCTATTGGGGGAAGATCGGGCCATTGTCAGTGAAATTGCTGGAACCACCCGTGACATAATTTCAGAAAAAATTGTGATAGGTAACAATGTTTTGAAAATTTGTGATACGGCAGGTTTGCGAAGTAAAGCATTGGGCGAGATTGAGAAAACGGGAATTGCGAAAGCAATTACAAAGGCTACAAGCGCTGATTTCTTTTTAATGGTGGTGAACATCAATTCGAATACATTGCCAGCGATTCCACGGGAAATTATCAATTGTTTGAACAATCAAAATGCACTGGTTGTAATTAACAAAATCGACTTGCCAAAAAGTTGTGCCGTTGAAGATTTTTTGCCACATTTGGACAGGGTTGAAATTTCCATAAAAAATGAGACAAATCCACGGGTACTGAAAAGGAAAATTTTAGAGGTAATTTCTAGGAATAAAACTTTGAATAACGACATCGACATCGTAGTGAACACTCGACATGTCGATATTCTACGTCGGGCAAATGCATGTCTGGAAGCGGTACGATCCAAAATATTACAGCCATTACCCGTTGAAACCATTGCCAGCGATATCCGCCAATCCCTTGAAATTCTTGGAGAAATCACGGGGACCTACGACAACGAAAAGATGCTAGATTTGATATTTTCCAATTTTTGTATTGGGAAATAGAACTGCGCTTTAACTCCTTGATGCCCTTTTTTATTTAAATGGCTGGGTGCATGTTTTTAAAATCGTGAGCTTGTTCAAATTCATATCCCAACGACAGGACTTCATGCTCGTGAAAAGGTTTACCTATTATCTGGAATCCTATCGGTAGTCTATCGGAGGATAATCCACAGGGCAGAGATAGGGCACAGAGACCAGCTAGATTGATAGATATGGTGTAAATATCACTCAGATACATTTGCAATGGATCGGCAGATTTTTCCCCAATTTTAAATGCCGGGCTCGGAGTTACGGGAGTAATCAGTAGGTCGACATTTTTAAAGACTTCCATGAAGTCATTCCTGATCAGAGTTCGTACTTTTTGCGCTCGCAAGTAGTAGGATTCGAAATTTTCATTGCTGAGTACATAGGTTCCAAGCATAATCCTCCGCTTAACTTCGGAACCAAAGCCTTCCCCGCGGGTTCTATAGTAAAGATCGACAGCATCCTTTGCTCTTTCGGAACGATAGCCATACCTAACACCGTCGAACCGTGCCAGATTTGACGATGCTTCGGCGGTTGCAATGATGTAGTAAACTGCCATGGTATATTCGGTCATTGTTAGTGAGACTTCCTTGACCCTATGGCCAGCATTTTTATAAAAGTTGATGGCATCTTCGATCGTCTGTCGAATTTCGGGATCCAATCCTTCACCAAAATATTCGCTGGGAATACCAATGGTTTTGATCCTTTTATTTTTTACAGACTCCATGCTATGATTTGTTTTATCGACCGGATAGCTGGATGAATCCTTATCATCATGCCCGGAGATGACATGAAATAATGTGGCGACATCTTCAACGGAACGTCCCATCGGGCCTATCTGGTCGAGGGAACTAGCAAATGCAACAAGCCCATAGCGGCTAACTGCTCCGTAGGTTGGTTTAAGGCCGACTATGCCACAAAATGCGGCCGGCTGGCGAATGGATCCTCCCGTGTCACTGCCCAGGGCTAGAATCGTTTCCCCGGATGCTACTGCGGCAGCACTACCTCCGCTACTTCCACCGGGTACCCGCGAAATATCCCATGGGTTTGCAACCTTGCCATGGTAGGAATTTTCATTGGATGACCCCATGGCAAACTCATCCATATTGAGGCGGCCCCACAGTACACATCCGGCATTGCGCATGCGTTCTATCACCGTTGCATCATAGGGAGAAACATATCCGCCTAGGATTTTCGATCCACAGGTGAGCGGCTGCCCTCGTTCTGAAATAAGATCTTTTATGCCCACCGGAATACCGTCCAAATTGCTCAACTTTTCACCTGTTTTTCGCCGCATGTCAGATTGAATCGCTTCGTTTAGGGTCTTTTCTTCGTCAAAGGAAATAAAAGCATGTAGTTTAGCATCAATCGATCGTGTCCTTTCGATAACAGCCTTTGTCAGCTCAACGGATGTTAGCTTTCCGGAATCTAACAGACTATCTAATTCAGATGCTGATTTATAAAAAATTTCACTATCCATGGTTTTCCCTATTCCACAACTTTTGGCACTATGACCTGATTATTTCTCTGTCTAGGAGCATTTTGTAGGGCGGTCTTTGTATCAAATGGAGTACCAACTTCATCATCCCGGAGAATATCATAGAGCGGGAATGCATGGGCCGATGGTTCTATACCTTCAACATTCACTGTCCTTAGCTTATCAAAATATTCCAAAATCTCATCAAGACTTTTCTCTATATCCTGTCGTTCCTGCTCTGTTAAATGAATGCGTGCCAATGTTGCAATATTTTCGATATGTACGCTATGACCAAAGTTTTTATCTTTCATGATTGTTTCCTTATCTCATATGACTTTTCAACTTCCGATTGCATGGCATTAAATGCCGCTTGTATTTCGGAATCCATTAGTGTTCTACCGTGAGAACGATAATTTATCGTTAGACCAATGTTTTTTGTACCATCTGGAATCTCTTTGCCCTGGTAAACGTCGAAAACCTTGATCGATTCTATGAAAACGTCATTCGGAATATTCTTCTGGGCACCTTTCATTACCTTACTTTTAACATTGGCAGCAGGCTCATCAAGTTTTACCATGAGGGATAGATCCTTTGAAATACGAGGGAATTGGCTGAATGGTTTATGGGAAACTTTTTCCGATTTTCTACCAAAGACGGTAGGATGTATCACTATTTCAGCTGCGAGAACGTATTGTTTGATGTCAAAAGCCTTGGTCAAATTCACGTTGAGAAATCCGCACGTTGCTTGAAACTTTTCACGGTTTAGGAACCCACAACAGGCCGCATGTTCGGGTTGCCAAATGTTACTAATTTTTATGGGATTAAATTGCGCCAGCCGCTGGGAAAAGTTTTCTAAAATCGGCAAAATCAAAGCCTTGACGTCATAAAAATCTGCCGCTTCTACCGATTGCCATGAACGTTCCAACGGTTTTATTGGCATCGCGCAGCCAATGGACAAACATTCATTAAACTTTTCATCGATTTTTAGCACAACATGCCCCGTTTCAAAAAATTTAATATCCGAATTGCCATTTTGGATGTTGAATTTAACGGCATCCAACAATCCAGGAATTAACGAGTTTCTGTAGCAGTTTTGGTCAGCGTTAAAAGGATTGCGCATGGACAAGGCAGAATTTTCCCCAAACAAATTTTCTATTTCATTGCTATTGCGAAGGGCAAAATTATAGGACTCGAAAAATCCCCGATCGGACAGATAATGGCTTACATTTTGGCAGAATACTGCCGAACGGTCTGACTCATGCTGAATACCAGTATATTTCGTGGGGGTCGTTGGAATTTTATCCGTACCATATATCCTCAGGCATTCGGATACGATGTCGGAGGCACAGGTTATGTCCGGCCGATGTGCTGGTACCGTTACCTTCCAATTTTCCGCATTTGATTTTTCTACGGAAAATCCAAGTTTTATTAAAATATTTTCCCCAACTTCGAGGGGAATGGCAAAGCCGCATAGTTCCTCTATCAACGATGGTGGGAAATTAATTGTTACGGTTTGCTCCTTTAAATTGTCTACTTTCCAACACGCTGTAACAATTTCACCTCCACAGATTTCCGTCATCAAATTTGCTACCCGCACTCCATAATTCGCAACATTTGCTCTGTCAATGTTCCGGGAAAACCTATGGGAGCTCTCCGTAGAAATATTTAAAGCCTTGGCGGACCTTCTTATGTTATCCGGATTGAAATAGGCACTTTCTATCAAAATATCTGTCGTGTTGCCATCGACTTCCGCATCCATGCTACCGGTAATTCCCGCAATAACAAGCGGACGTTCCGCGTCACAAATTACAACCATATCGCCGTTTAATGCTCTCTTCTGACCATCGAGGGAAATGATAGTTTCTCCGTCCTTAGCCTGCCTGATGGTTAATTGATTTCCTCGGACTTTTTTTGCGTCGAAAATGTGGACCGGCTGCCCCGTTTCCATCATTACCCAATTGCCAATGTCCACTGCGTTGCTAATGGACCTCATTCCAACGGCTGCGAGGTCACGCTTCATCCAGCCAGGGCTATCTCCAATTTTAATATTCTTTATGCAAATGGCTGAATAACATCCACAATTGTCGGTTTCAATGGAAATTTTTTTCAAAAAATGACCCTGTGGCCTTTCCCTTTCAGAGATTGCAACTCCATGGATTTGGGGAAGTTTTAATGCTATGTTTAATTTTGCTGCCAAATCCCGTGCAATTCCAACATGGCTTAGACAGTCCCCCCGATTTGCAGTCAACGATAGGTCGAAAATGGTATCCCAATCGACATCGATGGCATCGTGGAGACATGCTCCAATAGGTGTATTTTGTTCGAGAATTAGTAAGCCGGAGTGGTCTTCGCCCAAACCGAGCTCTTTTCCACTGCACATCATGCCATCGGAATCAACCCCACGCAGGTTACTTTTGCTGATTTTAAAATCTCCAGGCAATGTCGTTCCGGGCAATGCAACGGAAACATGGTCATTCAGTTTAAAATTCTTTGCCCCACAAACAATCTGTCGGGTATCATCTGGACCGACACACACCATACATACTGACAATTTATTGGCATTGGGGTGCTGTCGAATTTCTTTAATCTCCCCTACGACGAGCGTTTTCTGCCTAGTAGTTCCAAGATGTTCAATCCCTTCGACTTCTAACCCAATACTGGTAAAAATTTCACAAAGCTCTTCTTCCCCAATTCTTATGTCCAAATACCTCCTCAACCACTTTGTACTTACTTTCATAGAATTGGTGCACTAGATAAAAATTTTCCCATGGCTTGCAAGTAAAGTCTCTTTAGAGATTATGTGCGATGAAATAAAATTCAAAACATACTTGACTTAAAAAGATGTGAAGGCATCATGCCAATTCGCAGTGTCGTGGAGAGAGAGTATCAGCTTTAGTTTTGGTCAGAAGTTTCTGTATGGGGTGAAAAATCTCCTTTCCCGGGAAGTTTCTCAGTTTTTCCCCGTATCACTAAAAAATATAAAAGGAGATAGGATTGTCCAAGTCGAAGAAGAGTCGTTGCAAAAGATAAAGCCGTTGCAATAAAATGATGGACCATGTTGGGGGCAATTAATCAATTGCAGCTCACGGACTCACATGGAAACATCAATGGATGGAACCCACAAATGGCACTTTGTTTTTCAAAAAATATTCCGCAATGATTTTTTTTGCTATGGGAGCGGCTTTTGTTCCTCCCCAGTAGGAATCATATTGACTTTTTTCCTGGACCATGACGGTAATGGCAATTTCGGGGTTGTCGACGGGAGCAAAGCAGGTAAACCATGCCAAATTTCTTTTTTCTCCATGGTCGAAGAATTGTGCTGTTCCCGTTTTTCCTGCGACTTTTAAATTTTCTACTTTGGCTTGCTTGCCCGACCGATTTTCTACAACCTCAACCATCGCATTGACTAGGAAATTGTAATCCGTCTCATCCAGACCAAGGGATGGGTGATTAGATAGATTGCCACAGTTCCCATTGAAAAAAATTGTCGGTTTTGTCCGCAATCTGTTTGCTGCGATTGAGGAAGTAAAACAGCAAACCTCAATGGGAGTAACAAGCAAATATCCTTGGCCTATTGATAAATTAAGGGTATCTCCACCCACCCAACTTCCGAAACCTCGAGCTTTTTTCCACGCCTCGGTGGGAACAAAACCTCTGCCTTCATGGGGTAATTCAACGCCAGTTTTTTCGGAAAAACCCAGTTCAATGGCGGTATTGATTAGCCTATCCTTTTTTACTTTCTTGGCATTTTCATAGAAAAAAGTGTTACAGCTTCTCGCGATAGCGTCCTTAAATGTTATGTCAATGTTGCTTGTATGATTTTTACAGGTAAATTTTCTACCACCAACCTCCGTTATCCCTGAGCAAAAAACGGAATCTGTCCTTAGCACTTCACCGGACTGTAAAAATGCTATGGAGGAAATTAGTTTGAACACGGAACCAAGAGGAAATTTTCCCTGGGTTGCCAGATTCAACCAGCTACCTTTAGAGGCTATCTGATTATAGGCATTATGGGAAATTCTCGGAACTAGCAGATTTATGTCGTAGGATGGTTTGCTTGCCATTGCTAGGATTTCACCACTTCGCACGTCCATTACAATCGTACAACTCCTATTATCTCCGAGAGCCCCTTCAACCACGTCTTGCAAATTTTTATCGATGCTAAGCCGTATGGAACCACCATGCCTAGGATTTTCGGATTTTAGCAAAGTCCTCGCCATTCCAAGGGTATCAATCTGCCACAATTCATAGCCAGGAATCCCTCGCAAAACACTGTCCGCTCCTAATTCGATCCCCGATTTCCCCATTTGGCATTTGGTGGTAAATGTTTTAATCCTTTCATTTGGTGGTTGTTTACCATACTCGTCCATCGCCACATGTCCAATGATATGACATGCAAAATCTCCATATGGATAATACCTCACCTCGTCCATGGATAGCTGCACGGGAGAATTCTTTGGCAGAACATACATTAATCTTTCATAGACCTCCTGGGAAACGTTGTCGTCGATCTTCATGGGCAACAAAAACTTTTGGGCCAAATGCTTTTCTATTGCATCGCTTGAAACTACGTAGTTTGACCCTATCGTTTCATTGATGGCATCCAAGTATTTTTTGATGACATCGACCCTGCTATCACAGCGTAGCTTTTTTGCGTTAAATTTAACATTATTCTGCCGCAAAGCATTGGTACGTTTTAGGTATGTCTTTCTGAATTCGCCATGTAATTCATGCAAATATAGATTAATGGAAAAAACACTTCTATGGCCCGCTAACAATACGCCGTTTCTATCATAAATATTCCCCCGCATGCCGGGTATGACGATTCGCCGTGAATTTTGACGACTTTCCTTCTGTTGAAAATATTTATGCTGAATAATTTGACGGTGGAAAAGCCCACAGATCAGGTAGGCAAATGCTAATGCTGCTATTATATAAAATATTTTTATGCGATTGTTTCTCAACCTGTGAAAATGGGTAATGGTTCGCATGCTTTTTAACTTCAGAATTTGAGAAAAAATTCCTTGAAAAATTTCCTCCCTCTTTCCAACATTGCAATTTCTACACTTTCATCGGGGGCATGGATATTATCTTTGGCTGTAGATAGCCCAATGAGCAGGGAATCGATACCTAATATCTCCTTTAGCATGGAAACCAATCCTATGCTTCCGCCTTCCCGTAAATAAAGCGGAGGATTACCAAATGTAGATTGAATACCATCTTCGGTGATTTTTATTGCCCTGGAAAGTATTTTATTTTTGCCATTACGCACATCGAATAAATATGGATTCGAGGCCTGTTCAAATTTCATTTCCAGTGACATTTCCTTGGGACAAAGATTGGCAATTGTTTCAGCCAATAAATTTTTGATCTTTTCGGCATTTTGATTGGGAACCAAACGGCAGGATATTTTGACGGACGCGTAACTTGGAATTATCGTTTTTATCCCCGTTCCCTGGAACCCTCCTCCAATGCCATTAAATTCCAGTGTTGGCAAAAATCGTATGGTTTCGGCAGCGGAAAAATCACCGTTGGGAAGTTTGAAATATTGTATACCAAGACTTTTTTTGAGTTCATCATCTAGCATCGGTAAACGTTTCATTTGTTCCCGTTCCCAATTATGTGGAGAGGCAACTTCATCGTAAAAACCGGGAACATTGACGAGCCCTTCCCGGGTATGCAAGGCTGAACAAAGATCAACGAGAGCCCCTATGGGATTCAAAAGGCATCCGCCATACCCGGAATGCAAATCATGGTCCTGGCCCTTTAGTTTTACTTCACATCCAACTATTCCGCGCAACCCCGTTGTGATGACAATATTTTCTTTGTCCAACGAACAAGTATCCACAACAAGAGCAAAGTCGGTGGTCAATTCATCCCGCATGCTGTGCAGAAGTTGCGGCATGCTACAGCTACCAATTTCTTCTTCCCCTTCCAGGATGAATTTTAAATTAACTGGCAATTCTTGTTTTGTAATCATTAAATCATAAATCGCCATCAGAACTGCGGAATGGCAACCCTTATTATCCGACGCTCCCCTGGCATACCAACGACCGTCTCTTTCCGTTAAAACAAAGGGGGTACTTGTCCATAGTTTCACATCATCGGCCGGTTGAACATCATAGTGACCGTAGACTAAAATGGTCGGTTTGCCAGGTCTTTGGGCTGTTTTGGCAAAAATAGCAGCATGTTTCCCAAATTTTACTTCCCGAACTTCAATTGCCAAACTATTAAAAAATCCTATCAAATGTTTGCGAGCATTCGCCATACCACTCTCCAACGTGAGATCCGACGACACACTTTGACATGTAACATAGTCCGCCAAAAATTTTTTTAGGTCCACTTTTATCTCAAAGTACAAATTCCCGCATTCCTATCAAGCGTTAACTTAAAAGAGCAACCGATCTTTTGAATAAAAACCTTGCAGATTTCTAGGAAGTAGGCTAGGAAGTGGGAAGTAAAAGCCATGGGCATGGCCTATCAACAACCTCACTGGCAATGATTTTATAAAAATTTCTTTTTTACGGTTGCCAACCTTCGCAGTATTTGTATCGTAATATTTCGTATTTTGATGTTAGCTTCGCTTAGAAAGTCTTTTATTACTGGCTTTGTCCTGATTCTTCCCATTGGAATAACGCTATTTTTCATAGATTTGATGTTGCGTTATATCGGAGCTCCAGCCAGTAGGGTATTGTTTTGTTGGATGGATGCTAGTATTCGAAATACATCCACCATGTATTTCGTAATAAATGCAGTTTCCATTTGTCTAGTAATCATCATCATTGTGCTTGTTGGGTTTCTGTCGAAATTATTTCTTGGGAAAATGATCATAGGTTTAACGGAAAAACTCATAAACCATGTCCCCTTTGTTAACACGATCTATAAAACGGTCAAACAGGTAATCAGTACATTTGGAGCAAACCACGATACGGCTTTCAGTAAGACTGTGCTCGTCGAATATCCCAAGGAGGGAAGCTATGCCATAGGATTTGTGTCCAGTAAATTCGAAGGTGAAGTGTCGGATAAAATAGGAGAACCAGTTGTTAATGTGTTTGTTCCGACAACGCCTAACCCAACCAGCGGGTTTTTACTGGTTATTCCAAAAAGAAATGTCACCGAGCTTGAAATGTCCGTGACCGATGGGATGAAATTTATAATTTCCGGTGGAATTGTTACTCCACCACGTAGAAAAATAACAAAAAAATAACGAAAGGATAAAGATGGAAGATATGGAAAAATTGCTGAAAAGCATGACCCAAATGAAGGATGGCATGGAAGCCATGCAAAAAGAATTGGGCTCATATACTGAAAAGTACGATGAGGGCGGTGTACATGTAGAAGTTCAAGGAGATGGTTTGATCAAAAACTTGAAGTTCGCAAGTGGAACCCCAGCCAATGTCGTGGAAAAAGCAATTAACGGCGCAAATGCCAAGATAAAAGCGTTCATTACGAAAAAGATGAATGATATTACACCGGCAGAACTGCGCGAAATCAGCAAATAATGCAAAACAACAACAAAAGCGTGACTTTTGTTTATGGTAGCGACGATTTCCTAGTGGATCGTCGCGCTCGTGTTATATTTAACTCCCTATGCGATGGCCAGGGTGAAATTTTTACATTCGATGAAGCCAATGATCTCTCCAGGGACATAGGCAATGCTATTTCTTTTCTGGATACCCTATCACTATTTCCTGAGAACCAAATGGTATGGCTACGCACCGCCTACTTCCTGGGAGAATCTTCCCTGTCAACGGACCAAAAAGACCTCGTTCTTTCCCTTTTTGAAAGTGTAAAGTCTGCCCATGATAAAAAGGTGATAATTTCTACGGCTAAGGTTGATAGGCGAACGAAGATTTTCAAAGATCTGATCCAATTGGCTGCCGTTGAAAGCATTGATATCGACTCCGATGCCGGAATGAGTACCGTCGAACGGTTTGCCAGTGACAACGGGATGGCCATAGATTCCGATGCCATTCAGCTATTGCAATCAAAGTGTGGAAATAATGCAAGACTGTGGGAACAGGAGATTAACAAACTATCGGCCTATGCTTTTGGTCGAAAGAGTACCATATGTCGGGACGATGTTTTATCATTGACCGATGACTACGACACTGGGAATTTTTTCGAACCAATGGAGAAGTTTTTTGAGGGTGACCTGGATGAAGCATTTAAATCCATAGATAAATACTTTTTCCATAATACCGACGCTAGGGCACTACTTTCTGCTTTGCAATCGAGGAACAGAACATTGATACAGCTGCGAACGTTGATGGATCTAGGGCATCTAAAGGTCATAGGCCATAACTTTTCCAAAAACGATTTTACCTATGCTTCAAAATTTTTCCACATGGAAAACCTTTTCAAAACTACGTTTAATGTTTTTTCTCAAAACACATGGTATCTTTCCAAACTAATCCCGCTAGTCTTGAAATACAAGCTGCCCAAATTGCTGGGCTTTCAAGTATTGTTTACGTCTGCTTTTGATGAAATCATACAGCGTTACCAGGATCAAAAATCCATCATAAAAGGCCTGGCTGTAAAATGTTATGTAGTCCATGGATAATGTGGCGACAATACTGTCCATTTGGGCATTTCCAAACTCCGTTCCCATAAATTTACGAAGATTTCACAAATTTTGCGAAAATTTCGTAAATTATAATTGACAAAGGGAGAGCATTAAGTA
>JAIRKQ010000017.1 GCA_031260055.1 Puniceicoccales bacterium | reverse complement strand
CCGCTTGTATGATTTGTTGCTCTTTTTGGCGCTTCTTTTGTTTTATTTTGTTCTGCTTTATTCGAGTGTTCTGTATATTTTTTGCACACCATGAAAAATGAAGCAACCTTGAAACAATGAACTTTTGTTGATGCTCCGTTTTGTGTTTCCCTTATCCCCCGCAAGACCTGAAATCTTATAGTTTCACAAGTGGTGGAGTCGATCGGGATCGAACCGACGACCTCGTCATTGCGAACGACGCGCTCTACCAACTAAGCTACGACCCCACTTCTGAAAAAATATCAATACAATTTATATAAATGTCAATATGCCATCGGTGGAGAATGGTCTAAAATTGAGAAGAAAATAAACAATGGCGAAAGTATTTGGGATGAATTAAAAGCCAAATCGGCCATTGTTTATCGATCATAAAGTCTTGCTTTCGGAGTAACAATGGGTTTAGATAGAGGGCATTTGAACATGATGGTTTATGAAAACGGCAAGGGATTACCCGATGGCCAAGAACGGTACGTAGGGATTCTAGAATTATCGGAGTGCGAGCGTTATGGTCAATTGATCGCCATTGGCGATAATGGACGAGAAGATGTTGCCAATCCCTATGTTGGGATGGATATGCTTAGGGAATACCATCTTCGACGAGGACAAAAGATTTGTGCAATAATACAGCGACGTACAAATTTCCCAAATCCAAAGGTCATGTCGGTTGAGAGGATAGATGATATGATCCCCGCGGAAAGACATCGCCGTACACCATTTGACAGATTGACTCCCGTTCAACCACGCGTGCCGATTACCTTAGAATATCCAGGGTGCCCGTTGTCTGTAAGAATAATCGACATGTTCTGTCCCATCGGGAAAGGGCAGCGTGGCATAATTGTGGCTCCACCAAGGTCAGGGAAGACACTACTGCTACACGATATTTCTCGGAGTATTAGGAAAATTTCCCCAAAAATTGCAATAATTGCAGCACTAATAGATGAACGCCCCGAAGAGGTTACCGATTTTAAACGTTCCATTGATGCTGAAATTTATGCATCATCCAATGATCAAAACATTAAAAACCATGTGCGCATTGCGCGCCTAGCAAGTGAACGAGCGCGTAATTTAACAGAAAGTGGCTGTGACGTGGTGTTGTTTCTGGATTCCATCACGCGGTTAGCCCGTGCACACAACGCGATCAATAGTAGTGGACGAACATTGACCGGTGGAGTTGACTCACGGACAATGGAAATACCGAAAAAAATGTTTGCACTGGCCCGTGATCTTGAGAATGGAGGAAGCCTAACGGTTATCGCTACCGCTTTGGTTGAAACCGGAAGTAAAATGGATGATTTAATTTTCCAAGAACTAAAGGGAACAGGAAATTTGGAAATAGTCCTTAGTAGAAAATTAGCTGAAATGCGTATTTGGCCAGCCATTGATTTGTTGACTTCGGGAACTCGCCACGAAGAATTATTAACGCCATCACAGGCGCTAGAGAATATAAATTTTTTGAGGCGTGCTTTCTCTGGCATGGAAACGGAAAAAGCCACAGAAACGTTGATAGGTAGATTGTCACAATATGCCAGTAATCGTGAGTTTCTATCCATGATTGGAAAATCTGCCAGGTGACAAAGTCATAAAATAAATCCATTGACTTAATAACACATATCACAATTTTTCCCAACGATGCACGTAAGCAAAAAGAAAACAGATTACCTTTGTGGAATTACTTGGTTTCTACTAAGCATGGTCATTGGGGTTGCCAATGATACCCTGATGAAATTTTTAGGAGCCGAATACTCCCTTGCGCAGCTTGTCTGTTTACGGTACGGTTTCGCCACATTATTTTTAGCTTTATTCGAGGTTTCGGGGAAAAACATCGGAGGTATGTTCATGCACATGCCAAAGTTGCACATAATTCGTGCAATTTTCCTACTGGTTGCGATGTTACTATACTGCCATGGGTTACACAAACTCCCAATCGCTACTGTCATGTCTTTGAACTTTGTTATCCCTTTGTTCACGCTGATTTTCGCCCGCATATTTTTGAAAGAAAAAATTAGGCTCGACAGTATCATTGCTACGATTGTCGGATTTGCGGGGGTCTATTATATTTTTGAACCAAAAAATGAAGGATTTGCTACACTTGCGGCCGTGATGTTGCTACTGTCGTCCATGCTATTTGCTGCCCTTGACATAATCAACAAAAAATTCGTCAACGATGAAGGTGTTTTCCGGATGGTATTTTATACGGCAACCCTGACATTTATTTTTACCCTACCATTTGCATTGTTCAGATGGATAGCACCATCATTGCGGGATATTGTATTATTTGCAATGCTCGGCGGCGGGGCCAATTTGCTATTATATTGCATTTTGAAGGCATTCGAAAAAGTGAATGTGTCGATAGTGGCACCTTTTAGATATTTGGAACTGATTTTGGCCATAGAGGTTGGATTTTTCATCTTCCATGAAATACCCAGCGAAAATACCATATGGGGTTCGCTGGTAATAATCACGAGCACCCTGTACATTGTTTACGCTGGAGTCAGAGGTAAATAACCATAATGTTCATAAATACTTCGGTTCGAATATTCGGCTTGCAAGGATTGCAATTTTTCATCTGATGCAAATAGGCATTGTTAGATTCACACGGGGCGTAGCTCAGATTGGTAGAGCGCTACGTTCGGGACGTAGATGTCGCTGGTTCAAATCCAGTCGCCCCGACCATGACCTACGGTTTACCAATTAGCAGTTTAAGCCATATAAATACAGGCCCGGTGGGTGATAGGCAAAAATGCAACCAAAGCACCATCAAACTTCCAACCCCGCGGAAATTTCATTGATCCCCAATCTTCCCATCCAATAGGGAAACCTTGCCTATTGGCAAAAAGTGGGTGTTCTTTGTTAAAAAGCGAAAAAGGTAAGCGTAAGAACGTTGTTTGATAGCGGAAAAAATGGGAAAACCATTCCAAAATTTGGAATGGTTTTCCCGTGTCCCATTTACAACCTTTCTTTTTGGGAAGTACAACTTCTCCTTAACTTTGTAAGGGGGAAGGCATGCTACCGGCTAAATTATATAATCCATCGTCTAAAATTTATTTTTAATCTACAGGCTCTTCCAAGATCTGCTTGGCACGGGAAACTATGTTTTGGCAATCTTCGATTATTTTCTGACACTTTTCAATCTTATGCGTATATTGTTGCACTTGTTTACGAAGGGTATCCCCATAGGTACCGAGAGCCAGGATACTTGAATTAGTGCTACGCACTAGATCTGAAACTAACACTACCAAGGAATTTGCATCATCTTGTAGGCGGGCTACGTTCCCCGTACTAATTTGTTCTCGCTGATGTGATGGCTGAGTATCTTCTTCTTCTACCGGTTCCTCTGCTACCGGTTGAATACCTACCCTGGACAATGGTTGCGATTCGGCCCCTGTTTCTATTGTTTCACTGTCTGATTCAGATATTCTTGCGTCAAGTTCGTTCACTGGAGTCGCTGGACGTGGAATTTCAATTTGTACCCCAGAACGATATTCTATGTTCAGATCGGCCTCAGGGTGAATCTCCTCGTTGCCAATATCCGAAAGATTAGCATTGGCGGTGGGAGATGATGAATGATCTTCGGTAATAGGTGAAGGTGGAAGGATTCTGCTGGGAGAATATGGAGAGTCTGTTACACTTGTATTTGTATTCATAATAATATCCTTAAGATGAGATCAGGAGCGTAATTTGTTTAAAAATATTGTCAACATAAAATGAAAAATTTTTAAAAAATAAACGGAATTGCTGGGGAAAAATTATTATGGCATTTTAGGGAGTGGCTATTTCTGCCCTTGTTCTGGCTTTCAATGTTATTTGAGTGGTGCCAATCTAAAAAATTACATCAATAGCTTCTAGCCCAAATAACTTTTTGTTTGCTTGGACTGCCGGTAAAAATACATGGTCCAGGTGAAGTTTCTGCAAATGGTAAACAGCGAATTGTTATGCCAAGCTCCGATTTCATTTTATCCTCTATGGCATTACTTCCACACCAATGGGCATAGGCGAAACCTGGATTTTTTTGCTTAAAAAATTCAATAAATTCTCCCTGGGAGTTTATATATTTTGATTTTTCCTCCCGATACTTTTGGGCGCGTTTGAATAGTACAGCTTGGATATCCGCTAGCATGTCGGCTGCTGAAGGAATAAATTGCATGTGCGGAATGAATTCCTTATCCTTCGGGAGTTTATCCCGCCTATAAACGCAGACTGAGCCACTCTGAATATCCCGAAGGCCGACTTCAATGCGCATGGGAACACCTTTTTTTATCCATTCCCATGATTTTTCCCCGCCACGGATATTGCGATCGTCGATCTCAATGCGCAATTTTTCACCCTCCAGGAACGTTTGCGACAATTCTGCCTGCAAAGCTTTACAATATTCAAGGACCTGTTGCTTAGAATCTTCCCTATAAATTGGCAAAATGATAATTTGTGTCGGAGCTATGCGGGGCGGTAAAATAAGGCCGTCATCGTCGGAGTGAGTCATGATTAAACCACCGACCAGCCGCGTGGTCATACCCCAAGAAGTTGTCCATCCAAATTCTTCATGGCCGTTTTCATTGGTGAATTTTATATGGGACGATTTTGCAAAATTTTGACCTAGGAAATGGGAAGTTCCTGCCTGCAAAGCTTTCCCATCCTGCATCATGGCTTCCAACGCAAAGGTGGAAACGGCACCAGGAAATTTTTCCGATTCCGACTTTTTCCCACAAATGACGGGTATGGCCATATAATTTTCAGCAAATGTCCTGTAACATTCGAGTATGTCCAGGGCTTCTTTTTGAGCCTCTTCATCGGTGGCATGGACGGTATGTCCTTCTTGCCAAAGAAATTCCGTCGTGCGCAGAAACATCCTTGGGCGCATTTCCCAGCGTACCACGTTTGCCCATTGGTTAATTTTTATGGGTAAATCACGATAGGATTGAACCCACTTGGAAAACATTTCTCCTATGATTGTTTCAGATGTTGGGCGAACAATCAACGGTTCATCCAATGCGGATGTCGGTTTTAACCCACCTTTTCCATCAGGCTGCAAACGGGTATGGGTGACAATCGCACATTCCTTTGCAAAACCCTCCACGTGTTCCGCTTCCTTTTCAAAATATTTCAAGGGAATAAAAAGGGGGAAATAGGCATTTTTATGTCCAGAGGCCTTGAACATCGCGTCGAGATATTTTTGAATAAGTTCCCAAATGGCGTATCCCCAAGGGCGGATTACCATGCAACCACGGACTGGACTATTGTCTGCTAAATCGGCCGCTTTAATCACCTGCTGGTACCATTCCGGAAAATTCTCATCCCGTGTGGGCGATATGGCATTTTTTTTGAGTTTTTCCGCCGAATTTGGCGATTGTTCAGTAACCATATGAGTTTGTGTAAGTTATGAAGCGGAATAATTTTTCAATATAAAACCGACGTTTCAGAACTTTAAATATTCTTTGCCGAAGTATTGCACCAAAGCGGCTGGAACTTTTACCGAAGAATTACTTTGCAGGTTATTTTCCAATAGGGCAGCCAATACGCGTGGAACCGCCAAACCGGACCCATTGAGGGTATGCACATGGTGGAGTTTTCCGTCGGACTTCGATCGAAATTTTATTCCAGCCCGCCGGGCTTGGAAATCCGTGAAATTGCTACAGCTGGACACTTCGAGCCAACGTTTTTGCCCTCCCGACCAGACTTCCAAATCGTATTGCTTGGAATGTGCAAACCCTATGTCGCCGGTACAAATGGACAATACGCGGTATGGAATTTCCAATTTTTGTAAAATTCCTTCCGCGTCTGCCCTCAAATTTTCAAGCTCCTGAAAACTGCTGTCGGGATGAACCCATTTTACCAGTTCAACCTTATCGAATTGGTGCAATCTGTTCAGTCCGCGAACATCTTTTCCCCAACTTCCTGCTTCCCGGCGAAAACATGGTGTGTAGCCACAACGAAAAATCGGGAGTTCCTCTTCTTCGAAAATTTCATTGCGAAAAAAATTTGTCACTGGAACTTCTGCGGTGGGGATGCAATAAAGGTCATCCTGAATATCATGGTACATCATACCTTCTTTATCCGGCAATTGGCCGGTGGCCATAGCACTGTCCGGGTTGACCAAGATGGGACACATGAATTCCGTGTAGCCACTGTTTTTTGCCTCATCCAGGAAAAAACTTAAAAGGGCACGGACGAATCGAGCCATATCACCGATGTAGAACGGAAAGCCGGCACCGGTTACCTTTACACCTCGTTGAAAATCAATCCCGTTCGAAAACCACGGAATGTCATAGTGGGGCATTGCATGGGGCGATATATCTTCCACGGATCCCCACGTGGCAACCGTCACATTGTCTTTTTCTGTTTTCCCAGCGGGAACGGATTCATGGGGAACATTCGGGATAGACAAATACAACGTTTGCCATTCTCCATCGATTTCTCGAATTTTCGTTTCGGCTTCTTTTACCTTCGATGAAAGATTTTTTAGGTCTCCAATGATATTTAAAAACTCCGCAGATCCCTTTTTTAAAGCCGTTATTTTGTCATTTTTTGATTTCTGTTCGGCTCGCAGTGCTTCGAATTCAGTCACATAGGTCCTCCGTTTGGAATCGACTGCTAGAAACCTATCAACGTCGCATTGAAACTTCTTTTTGCTAACACCAGCCTTTATTTCATCGGACTTTTTCCGTAAATTTTCTAATGACAACATTACAATTACTCCTCGCAAAAGACAAAAACGTAACGATTAACTATCCCCACTAGACATTTTTTAGTTTCTTTTACTAGGAAATAACCTTCTGCACAAGCCCTGCTTTTATGGCTTTGACCGCCACCCAAGCTCGCTTCACCTGCCCATTTGGCAACAATATGCGGACGTGCTGCAAATTTGGTTTGAACAAACGCTTTGTTCGCTTCACGACGTGGGTACCAATTCCACCACTTTTCTTAGATTGCCCTCTGCGAATAATGCGGCATCCTGTGCTGCGAGTTTTTCCGGTTATTATACAAATTCTAGCCATGTCTCTCCAACTAAAGGAAAGGCTTAATGGATAACTAGTAGAAATCAAGAATTTTTGTGAAAAATTTATACACCGTGGAATTTAACACCAGCCTCCGAAGGGAAAATAATTCACACACGTTGGCGAAAAAAGCTACAAAGCACGAAAATTGCTAAAATAATTCTGTACCATGCAAAAACCATCATCCCGTTGCGCGCGATGAAAGAGATCAAAAACTTTATTGCCATCATGGATGATAGGCAAGCTATGCTAATTCCTAGCAAAAATGTCTTTGCGCTAAAATATAAAAATATGATATCGAAGAATTTTACGAATTCGTATATGGTTGCCGCTGATAACGTTACAAATCCAAGGAGGAAACTGTATTCTGCTGCTTCTGACCTGCGCAATCCACATTGGTAACCACCAATTATGGTTGCCATTGATCTACTCGTCCCAGGAATGAAAGCCAGGCACTGCCAAAGTCCGATGAAAAGACTTTTAGCAAATGTCAGATTATCAATTTTTCCATAGTCTTTCATCCACCTTTTATGGTAGGATTTCTCAACACGAATCATGATTATGCCGCCGATAATTAGTGCAATGGCAACGGGAAGAGCATGGTATAATATTTTTAGCCATCCGCTGATAAAAGGGCCTATTATTGCTGCCGGCAGAAATGATGCGATTAGGTTGAACATCAAATTGCGTCCGTGATAATTGTGGCCAAATAGGCCCAGGAACATATCAGTAAATCTACGTTTATATAAAAATAGTACGGCGAGCATGGATCCAAATTGAATTATTACAAAATAAGCATTCTTGGCTTGTGCCTTTAAAGCTTTTGAATCATCTGTATCGCCCGAAGGGGAAGGCTCATGGTTTAAAAGAAATCTATCGACCAGTATTAAGTGCCCGGTCGATGAAATCGGTAAAAATTCCGTCGTTCCCTGGGTAAATCCAAGAATGATAGATTCTTTTGTCGTAAAAATATCTTCACCATAAGAATTGGTCAAAAACGCCATGGCAATGGTAAGAACTAACAAACTTTTTTTCATATGGATAGGTGCTAGGGGATGAAGGTTTGTAATTTGTCCGTTATCGCTTGCAACGTTGCAAGCTCTAAATCATTCGGATTAAGGGAGTAGTAATCTGTGAGAAGGTTTGCAATTTGCATAAGCCAATAGACATCATTTTGAGTCAAAGTGTTTTCTCCCGCCATGGAAGCCAGTAACGTCTCCCAGGCGAATTGTTTCATCTCATTGGTCGATGAACTCGTTTGTAAAACAAAGCAGTACATGGCGGCGATCTCTATGTGCAAGGATTTATCGGCAATGGCCAGGGAATATAGCCGTTCGAGTATCATTTGGGTGCGTTCTATGAATAGATCATCTTTATTTTTTTGAGCAAAAATTGCCTTTGCCAGGCAAAACTCAGTAAAATGATATCGCCTGTCAAACGGAAAATTTTTCAGCAGTTCCTCATATACAAGTTGGGCATCGCTAAACCTTCCGCTCAGCCGTAGTAAGTCTGCCAATTCTAAATGTGCCGCATATATGATTTCATGGTTTCCATATTTGGAAATCAAAGTCGACAAATGGGTGATTGCTTCATCGTAGTGGGCTATTCCTAGCGATTTACAATATTCGGCACACCGATAATAGGCGAATGGGGAATATATGCAATTGGCTTCCGCACATGTAAGCAGAACATCACATGCTTTCGAAACATTGCCGGACTTAAAAAAGTATTCCGCTTCTTCAAAATATGACAGCATCGCGACTCCCTGGTCGGCATAGTCCGATCTTAGCCGTTCAAATGTTAAAAAGGCAGCTTCTTTGTTCTGAGATTTAAGTTCACAAACTCCTTTCATAAATAATGCTTGTCCAACAATTTGGGAAATTTCGGCCGAACTACTTTTGGTCGGAAAGATTGTGCAAATATTAGTTGCGGCGATATGGGCCTGCTGATAATGTTGCTTGGAGAATAGCGAGTATGCTTGGAGCAAATAGAATTTCACTAGGTAAAATGGTTGAATTTTGTGGGCATAGGTGCCTAAAAGTATGGATAGATACTCCATGGCTTGCTGCGGATTATTATCTCGTATGAGAGAGTCGATATATAACAATTCCGCATGCCATCGATATTCCGTGAACAAATTGTGGCATTGTCGAGCACTTTGCAAATGCTGCTCTGCCAACGGCAAGTTTTTGGATTTAATGTCAGCCTGGATGAGTTGGCACAGTATTTTGTCATACTTTACATTATCCACATTTGTTTTTAAAACTTCTTCGTAGATATGAGCAGCGATATCATAGGCTTCGCTCAAATAAAAGGCGTTGCCAATTTGAATTGTTATGTTGATTTTTTCCACATTATCTGAGGTAATATCTCGCACCTTACCCAGATAGTGGGCAGACATTCGATAATCTTTTGGTTCTTGTTGCCAGGCCAAATAGGCAAGTGCGTGGTATATATTTTTTATGAATGTTTCCTTGGGGAATTGGAAAACGATTTCTTCTGCTATGCGCTGTGCCGCAGTGAGATTTTCGGCATCTATCGCCAGCCTGAGTTTGGCAAATAAAATATGGCGCATCATATTTTTCGAAACGGAGGTTTGGAGTTTTACATCGGACAATGTTTTGATTGCTTCCATCCGTTGATTTGTGTTTTCGACCGATAGGAGGAGTAGCTTCAATGCCTGTTTTTTTAATTCGTCATTGGCCGAGGATAGCAGCAGTTCGAGGACCGTATTTAGCCCACTTGCGGAAGAAAGTCCATCGGCAATGGCGCGGTATAGGTAAAGTGATTGCAAATCTTGAATGTTTAGATCTTTTGTGTTTGCAATTTGTTCATCCAACAGATCTTTTGCTTTTTGCCCATTTCCGCTGTGAATCAGCATAAGAGCATAGGTTTTTGCAAATGGATAGTTGGTCCTTTGCAATTTATGTTTTTTATACATGGCATCGGCAGCTCCGAGGAGGTTGTTTATGGCCGTTGAATGCGTTGGGAATTGCAATAAAAATTGGATTACAAATGCTTGAATGTGGACAGATTGGTCGATGGACGGGGAGTGTTTTTTTGCTTCTTCCAGGTTATTTGCCATTTCTTCGAAGTTGGCAGCCATGGCAAATATAACGCTCCTAATGGCGTGATACCACGCAAGCTCGTTGTCATCGAAAGTTTTCACATCTAATTTTAATAGAATTTTGTTTGCAACCGCGAAATCATGCTTGAAACACGCTACGATCGCAGCATTTAGTAGAAACTTGTTTTTAAATTCTTGATGAACTTCGACGTGTATTAATTTCAAAATCATGTCGAACAGTTTCATTGCATCTGAAAACTCTCCTGAAGCCAAACATGATTCCAGAAAACCCGTGCAAGCTACGTATTTCTGTTCATTGGATAAATCTTTGATTGCCAGTGCTTCCATGAAAAATTTTTTAGCAAGGGTGAAAAAGCCGATTTTATATGCCCCATTACCGCTGTTTATCAAAGATTCAAACTTTTTATTAAAATGGACATCTATGGTTATGAAATCAGCGGTATCTTTGATATCGTTGGGCAATTCGTCCTCCGCCGAACCGACACTCCGGCAAAAAATCAGTGCTACCAATAGAAACAATTTCGTGAAACTTTTCATCCGAGTTTTACTCTACGGTTACCGATTTCGCCAAATTTCTTGGTTTATCTATGTCACATCCCCGTGCTTTTGCAATGTAATAGGCGAAAAGTTGTAGCGGAATTGTCGCCAGTATGGGTTTGAGTGCATCATGGGTATCCGGGATCACCATCAAATCATCTACGTGATTGGATGAAATTTGATGTCCCTCTGAGGTCACCGCTATTATCTTAGCATTTCTGGCTTTTACTTCCTGTATATTGGAAATATTTTTTTGCCAAATATCTTTTTGGGTGGCCAAGAAAACGCATGGACATTGGTCTGAAATTAGAGCTATTGGCCCATGTTTCATTTCCGCTGCCGGGTAACCTTCCGCGTGAATATATGAAATTTCTTTCAATTTTAGTGCGCCTTCGAGGGCTATGGGAAACATCGATTGTCGCCCGAGGAATAGCATATCCTTGCAATGGGCATATTTTTTGGCAATCCGTTGAATTTCATCCTTTTTGTCTAGGATTTGCGAAATCTTTTTGGGCAATTCCAACAGAGATTGGACAAATTCACTGCCTTCGTCAAAACTCATATCGTGTAACCGTCCAAATAGTAATGCCAACATGGCGACTATGCACAGTTGGGCCGTAAATGCTTTCGTCGATGCAACCCCAATTTCCGGCCCAGAGTGTTGATAGATTCCCCCTTCCGATTCTCTAGCTATGGTGGAACCTATGGCGTTTGTTATTGCCAACGTTCTATATCCCTTACGTTTAGATTCTTGCAGTGCTGCCAAGGAATCCAAAGTTTCCCCCGATTGGCTAACGATAAAAACGAGGGTGTTCTTATCCAAAGGAACATTACCGTACCGAAATTCCGAAGAGTAGGCTACTTCAACCGGGATCCTTGCATATTTTTCTATCAAATACTCAGCTACCAAACAGGCATGCCATGCAGATCCACATGCACAAAACAAAATCCTATCGATTTGCCGCAATTCGCGTGGTAACAACTGCAACCCTCCAAATTTTGCCGTACTGAGATCGTCTGAAAACCGTCCGCGCATAGCATTTTCTATGGATATAGGTTGTTCACAAATCTCCTTTAGCATGAAATGTTCGTGTTCTCCCCGAGAAACGTCTTCGACCTGCCAATCCAATTCGCATTTTACGGCATCGATCGTTTCGTTTTTCATCGTTGTAATGGAGAAATCTGAGCACGTAATATGGGCGAGTTCCCCATCGTTTAAATAGACAACGTTTTTCGTATACGCGACGAAAGCACATGCGTCGCTCGCCACAAACATTTCATTTTTCCCTATCCCTATGATTAGAGGAGAGCTTTTTCTAGCAATTACCATTTCTTCGGGATTATTTTTGCAAAGCACTGCGATTCCATAGGTTCCCCTAACATGTAACAATGCCTTTTGCACACTAACAAGAAACCTATTTTTTGAATCGGGTTCTTTCCTAAAATGATATTCGATTAGGTTTGCCAAAACTTCCGTATCCGTTTCAGAATAGAATTTATATCCCTGCTTTGCCAGGTAGTGTTTGATCGATTCGTAATTTTCTATTACCCCATTGTGTACAATCGCAAAAAACCCGTGAAAGCTTACATGCGGATGGGCATTTTTTACGGAAACCTTTCCGTGGGTTGCCCACCTTGTATGGCCAATTCCCAAATTTCCGAAATTCATCGAAGGCTTTATCGCATTTGAGAGATTTTTGACCCTTCCTAGCTGTTTTACAGTGGTAAATGTTCCATCTTTTAATCCTGTTATGCCAGCGGAATCATATCCTCGATATTCCAGCCTTTCGAGCCCATCAAGCAAAATTTGAGCAACATCCTTTGCTCCAATGTAACCTATGATACTACACATGACGAAACTCATACTCTTCATAGAAGATCCTTTTGCGAGAAAATTTTTTAGGCACGGGTCAGAGGCAAGGTGGAGTCAAGTAATGTTCCCGTCGACCTTCGGCGATGGGTATTGCAACCCTACAGTTTAAAAACCAGACCTTTCATTTGTTTGAATAGCCAATGCTGGTTACAATAATTTGCCGCAGGGGAAAGTATTTGTGGCAAAACTATCGAAAGTAAACAAATTAACAAAATGTTTTTGCAATTTCGTGGAAAATTTCAAAAATTTCAAAAATTTCCATTGACAGCTAACCAAAAAAAGTATTGGAGTGGTGCTCAATTAAAAATTGGAAATTATATGGAAAGAATACAAAAAGTTAATAATGGGCAGCAGGCCCCAAATCAAGGACCTGCCACAGAAGCAACATCGCGCCCAGGTCCAAAAATTGTTCTTAGCTGAAACAAGTGTACCATCGCTCTTAGCTAAAGCAGCTAGAACAGGAGCTAAAGTATTTGATAAAAGAGCAAAATCGCTCATGGAGAAAACAGTTAGGTTCGTAGCTCATGTAGAAACTTGTGTAGGAGCTGAAGCACTTGCAGCAGGAGCTCAAGTACTTGATTTGGGATCTGCTAAAGGAGCAGCACCGTGCCTAGATCAAGCAGTCGATAAAACAGTTAGCGTATTTGGTGAAAAAATGGAACCGGTCATAGAACGAGCAGCTAGGCTCGTAACTTATACAGGAGGTCGAGTAGGAGCTCGAATGGTTTATGCAGCAGCTGAAGGACTTGCTGCAGGAGCTCAAGAACTTGCTGCAGGAGCTGCTACAGAACCACCAGGTCAAAAAACTAAAGCAGGTGTAGCATTGTTCTTAGCTGAAGTAGCTGGAGCAGGAGCTCAAAAACTTGATGAAGGAGTTCGAGAAATATTTCGTAGAGATGGTGGGTGATGGAAATAACAGGAGCAACACATCGCACCATTAAAATACCTAGGAACAGCAATACCTAACTGTAGTAACAACACTGCACCTACGTCATGGAGGCGGAAAATCCGTTCGGTGGCAAATGTAAAACCGACAGGCGGGTGGAAGAATTTTGTAAAAGATTTTTGGGGGATCTATTTATTCGGATTCTGGTGTTTTCAATTACGTTTGGCTGTAGCGAAGGCCAGTGCTGGTTACGGTAATTTGCCGCAGGGGAAAGTATTTGTGGCAAAACCATCGAAAGTAAATAAATTAACAAAAGGTTTTTGCAATTTCGTGGAAAATTTTAAAAATTGCAAAATTTGCCATTGACAGCTAACCAAAAAAAGTGTTGGAGTGGTGGCCTAATCAATAATTGGAAATTATATGGAAATACTACAAAAAGTTAATAATGGGCAGCAGGCCCTAGGTCAAATACCTGCTACAAGAATATCGTCTACAATGGCAGATTTCCCTAAACCAGACCCTAGTTTCTTTGGCAGAAGATCGGTCAGTGTTTCTCCATTTAGCAGAATGGAATTAATTCCAGTACAAATGCCAAATGGTGCTTTACGATTTGTAACACCTAAGGATATAATACAAAATAGGAAATTTCTTAGCCTCTTTTTGAGTAAAGCAGAACGTCAACTTGGCTCTGCGCAGGTCCAGAATGAAATCATCGCCATCCCGGATGACCCAAGGGCTAAAACTCCTACCGTGCGTAAATTAATTAACCTAGCTCCTATTAGCATAAACGGTAAATATTACGATTGTCCTGCCATATGTAAGTTAATCTTATCTTATCCAGTTATTGCTGGTAGAGCCTTAAAGGAATCAGGGCGGTAGCACAAAGGAGGATTTTAGCTGAACGTTACAATCAGCCTAACTAAATTAACAAAATAACATCATTTTTATGCAAGGAACACCAAATGTTTCTTTGCATAAAAATGGTAAACCCCTTAAAATTAGTTCATTACGGATGAAAATTTTTTCATCTTCTTTCCTTCCGGATTTTTCTACTGGGATAAACACCAAAGCTGGGTAGTTTACGGCGGTCAAGGGGCAAAAAGTATTTTGTTTCTTGCCATGCACGGAATTATTTTTACACTTTCTCCAGAAGTTGATATGGAGAGAAGAGCGAGCATAGGTGTTACCGCAAAGGGAATAAATATTTTGCCAAAAGGCAAAGAAATAGGCGATATAAAAACGCGACTTTTGTCGTTTAAAAGTACGAAAGTACATACCTCTTCCCGCGCCATTCATCGAAAAAGTTTGAAGGCGGAAAATCCGTTCAGTGGCAAATGTAAAGCCGACGAACGGGTGGAGGAATTTTGTAAAAGATTTTTGGGTGATCTCTATGCGGGTCCCTATCTTCCCTTGAACGATTTTATTTGCGACCAATACGGTGTGGCCAGGACCCTATCGCTCCCAGAAAATTCTGACGAATTTCACTCCGAGTACGTGGATTCCTATCGGACATACAATGGTATTTTGCACAATCCATCCACGGATAAGAGAACAACGAAGGATGTTTTTCACATAGTTGAAGGAGGGCCCATCGTCCCTTCCGACAAAAAGGAAATTCCAAAAATTACATTTGCAAAAATGTTGCAAGTGGCATTCAACCCGGATGATAAAATGTTAGTTGTGCCATTTACCGCTGATCGCAGTAGCCCTGCCAAATTATTCGTTTCCAACTACATGAAGCCGATGATTTGTCCAAAAATGGAAGGTATTCAAGAGGAAAAAAAGATGGAAGTACGGTTCTTTGTCCCTGGAAGCCTGGTTAGCATCTTGGACTGTACGGAAAGTATTTTTGGTAACGCCGGATCCCCATTTTTGCCAGAAAACGATGCCGCCTTAGATCCAATAACGTGGACAGGACATACGGGATGCATAATATTTGCACCGCAGCTGAGAAAATGTACTAAAAAATTCCTGGGGTTGCCCCACATTGATAAGGCTTCCGAACGGCAAAAAAAAGAAGGTATGTGCTGGGAAAAAGAGAATGAATTATATCACGATGGACAACCATTTAGGGTCATGGCCCGCGATGGCGGCAATGTCGTAGTTTCCATAGTTGCCGATAGCTACAATGGGTACGGCAAAAAAGAAATAAAATCACAGATGTCGTATGTGGCCAACATGCTTGGCATGTGTGAAGAAGAACATTCGGGCGGGACCTTGGTTTTCCCAAGATACGACCTGGGTGATAGATTCAACTATGACAAAGAATTTGGGAATAGCCATGGGTTTGAAAATACGATAAAGTGTTGTTCCAAATCCTTGAATTTACGGGACGGTTTTGCCATCGACAAGCATTTCCCAACTATCGTATATCTGCCCGAACATGCAAATTTTTGTTTGCCAGAGTTGACAATTTCGTGGGAAGTCGGTGGAAAAACTGTAAAACTGCCATTCGAATTTGAAAAGGTCTATATTTTACCTTCCGGCTATAGAATTACGCTCGAAAAACCCGATGGGCGAAATGGTAGGTGGAAGATGGTAGGAACTTCCGCCCGTGGAATTTTCTGCTACAAACCAGCGACGGTTTCCGGTGGTGGAAAGTCGGAAATTGCAAAACCAATCGACGAATTCATATTAACCGGGCCAACCATTGTTTTCGACTATGATGAAGATTGCAAGTTGGTGCAGAAAATAATTCAAAAGGATTTTTCAAAACGCTTTAGGGATAATAGCAGGACAGATGATAGGTCCCTATTGGATCCCAAGAGAAGTCTTGGAAGTGTCATAAAATTGCTGACTCCCAATAACTATTACAGTGATGAATACAATTCATGGCTAAAAACTATCCCACAACACGTGCTGGAGTTGATTTTTACCGTAAAACGGTTTAGTAGAAACTTTGGAGAATCCGATTGGCAGCAATTTTTTACCGTCGATAAAATTAATGGAGAATATGGAAACGAATTGAGGTATAACAACGAAAAGCTTTTCGAACATTACCTGAGGGTTGGGTTTGATTTTTCGAATCATCGGCGTCTGTTTTCATTGCGCGATGATTTTGTCCCATCGGCAAAATTCCAACTGGCAGATGACATTTCGGTCACCACCACCGTTCCCGCTAAAAATATTCCATATTTGATAGATAACAATGCTAATCCATCCCTCAAAATTGTACATAATTGTGAATATAGGCTATACCAACGTCCCGACGAAGCGATCATTCCGGGTTATGATCCGGGAAGCGAATGCGACATGACACTTAAAAACATTTTTACGTGTAATTTTAAAGCATTAACCAGGGATGGCGTAAGACAAATGATGCACAATCGCATAAAATTCGAAACATATTCCGCTCCCATGAAAAAGATGTTGGAGGATTTCCTACGCGACGAAAATGCACCAAATTTTATCGTTTGTCCATCGGAATTGCGGGTAATGCCAAATGGAACAATAAGCAAAAATCAAAGATATTTGCAAAATCGAAATGATATTTGCCATGCATTTAATACCTATTTGACGATGGTTTCATCTAAACTATGGCGAAAATATGACCACGATTTCAGTGTGGAACATACGCCGGTCAGCGATATTCTTTCGGGAAGGAGAAATAACCCTCCAGAAACGGGCGTTCGGCCGCTATGCGTCTATGGTCCATTGCACTACATGGATTTGCCGGAACTGTTTTTGGAATACATGTCAAGCATGACAGGGAAATCTCCATCTACAACCGGTGCTGGCTTGGAAGGAGCAATGACAAAAGGCCCATTCAATTGTCTAAGCAGTGTGTATGATTTAAATAATGCGCTTTTAAGTTTTATCCTAACGGGCTATTCTGGATTCCTATCGGCAGCTGGGTATGTGGGGCCAAACTTCAAGGTTGACCACGATATTACCTATCTATTACCTGAAATTTGGTGCCGAATGACCGATGAAGAACGAAACCCAAAGTTTCTAGTTGAACATGAATACCTTGAACGCTGTGAAAATTTTTCACATAACGGCAAATTGGTACATGCGGAGCGCCTGGGATATAGGATTACACGGAAATTTGTTAGGGTATTGGCAGGGCGTGTATTCCAGTTCCCAGACACGATATTTTCTGATCGCATGCTACGTCCTGAAACGCAGGATATGGACATTTTTGCCGATAGCATGGATACCATCATTGAGGCTCATAGGCGTGCTGCCTTACTAATAGTCGACAATACCGAATTTGACAATACTATTCCTCCACTGCAAGCTTTGCTACACATTGCCGTCGATGGACAATATGAGGGAATGACTTTGCGGGATGAGAATTTTAGGTCAATGTTTACCAGGGAGGCAATCATTAATAGCGATTGGTACATTGCCCGATTAAAAAAATACCAAATATCTCAGATCGAACATCTATCAAAGGGGCTAGAATACGTCAAAAATTTTAATAAACACCGGGGAAGCGACATCATAAAATCCCACGTAAATCTTGCGGAGAGAGAAAGAATCATTGCCAAAAAACTAAACTTTGTCAAAACCAATGCTTACGTAAAAGGATTAATTGGAACTCTCGGGAAATAATGGTAATTGACATGGTCAATGTGGCTTTTGATCATATATTTAAAATGCTTTGTTTTCCCAAGAAAAACATTTAGAATCACTTGCCATGAAAAATACTCCTGATATTGCAAAATTCAGAGCTAGGTATAAAGTCCTCGAGGAACAAATGGGTCGTCCAGATTTCTACTCCGACCGCAGAACATCTTCATCCGTATCAAGGGAGTATCAGAAAATAGGGACTTTAATCGCCAAGGAAGAACGCATACGGAAAGCTTTAGCGGATCTCGAATCCACAAAGGCAATGTTGAATGATCCTTCCTCGGACGAGGAATTAAAAACATTGGCAAGGCAGGAAATAGAGAACTTGCAAAACGCCATCGAACAGCTCCAACGGGACATGTTGATGTTCATGATTCCTCCCGACCCCAGTGACTCCCGCAATACTGTCGTTGAAATTCGTGCGGGGACCGGAGGAGAAGAGGCATCCTTATTTGCTGGAGACCTTTACAGAATGTATACCAAATTTGCAGAGTCCAGAGGATGGAAAATAGAAGTGATGGCGACGAGCATATCGGACACGGGAGGATTTAAGGAAATAATATTTCTAATTTCCGGTGAAGATGTTTACAAATTTTTGAAATTCGAAAGTGGTGTCCATAGGGTGCAGAGGGTACCAACAACGGAGGCTAACGGACGGATTCATACGTCAGCTGCTACGGTGGCAGTTTTGCCTGAGGCGGAGGAAGTCGATATAACGATTGCCCCCGAAGATTTGGAAATCTCCGTATGTCGTGCAAGTGGCCCCGGGGGACAAGGAGTCAATACCACAGATTCTGCCGTTCAAATCGTGCATAAACCGAGTGGAATGACTGTTTATTGTGCCGATGAGAGATCACAGCAGAAAAACAAAATCAAAGCAATGAAAGTCCTACGATCCCGCCTGTTACAAAAAAAGGAAGAAGAAGAACGGGCTAAATATGCTCAAACGCGAAGAGATCAAGTGGGTTCCGGTGACCGATCCGAAAGAATACGAACGTACAACTTTCCCCAGGGGAGGGTAACCGACCATCGCATTGGACTAACGTTGTACAGCTTGCCTCAGGTCATGGAGGGCCATATCGATGCTTTGATCGATGTCCTACAGCTGGCAGACTTTGAAGCAAAAGTCAAAGATTTAGCCTAGCATGGGCTTATCTCTTACCTTTTCCTTGAATTTTGACAGAACAATATATGCAGTTTTACGTTTGATATTAGCCAATATAACCCTCCGTCGGGTCGTTTGGTAAAAAATTAATAAAAATGGTAAAATTTTTGATGAAAATATTGACACATCGTGGTGTTTAAGTATTCGTCCCTCCGACAAAAGGAGGATAAAATGGAAGTTCATTTTAAATTTAGAAAAATCGGCAACGAACAGCATAGATTTGATGTTCTTGAACGTAAAGATGAAGAGGGTGGTGTGCCTATGATTATTAAGGTACATCCTGAGCAAGAGAGAGATTTTGAGGAAATTGCAGCTTACACTACAAACGCTCAATTTCGTCTGGCAGCGGGATTCGCAGGTCCAGATGGACATGCAGTTGTCAGAGATATTCCGTTGGGGAACCGTAGGGCTGCAATAGGTTTTTCCAATAGCTCATTTAGTTCCCGTGGGTCCAGGTTGGCGGCTTACAAAATTACCTATCTAAACAAAAAATAGCTATGGGCCCCAGGTTGTTCGGTAAAGAAATTAACAAAATGGTAAAATTTTTGACAAAAATATTGACACATTGTGGCGTTTAAATATTTGTCCTTTCGATAAAAGGAGGACAAAATGGAGGCTTTCGAGGAAATTGACCACGAACGAAATTTCGAAGAAATTGGTCACGAACAAAAACATTTTGTAATTCTTAAGCGTAGAGGTGATGGTATGCCTGTAATTGCTAAGGTACCTCCCGGCAAGAGAAAAGATTTTGAGAGAATTGCAGCCCACGCCACAAATGATCAATTTCATTGGGAAACGGGATTTGCAGTTTAAATATTCGTCCCTCCAACAAAAGGAGGACAAAATGAGGGCTTTTCATCAAGTTGGTTGCGAACAGAATAGATTTGTAATTTTGAAACGTATAGAGGATGGTATGCCTACAATTTTTAAGGTACGTCCTGACCAAGTGAAAGGTTTTAAGAAAATTGCAGTCCATGTTACAAACGATCAATTTGATTCGGCAGCGAGATTTGCAGGTGCAGATGGGTATGCATCCCTCACAGGCATTCCATTAGGAAACCGCGTGGCTGCGATAGGTTTTAACCGTAGTTCGTATAGGTATAATCAGTCAGCTTACAAAATTACCCTTCTATCGTTGTCTATTTCCTCCTAGGGTTGTCCATTTTTTGAATTCATCCCCAAAAGTTTCATTTTCGATGGATTGACGTATTGTTTCCATCAGTCGCACCATGAACCGTGCGTTGTGGATGGTCAGCAATTGCCCACCAAGCATTTCTTTTGCTTTGAACAAATGGTGAATATACGAACGGGAAAAGTTTTGGCAACAATAGCAATCACAGGTGCTATCGATGGGGGAAACGTCTTCGCGGTAACATGAGTTGTTCAAATTTATGAATTCTTTTCCTCCATGGAGGAATGGTACACATAATGCTCCCCCATGGCGGGCTAGGCGGGTTGGGCATACGCAGTCGAAGGTATCGATTCCACTTTTTACACCATTCCAAACATCCGTAATGCCTCCGATCCCAAGTAGATGGATGGGACGAGTGCGATCAACGAGACGGCCAATCATTTCAACCACTTCGTGCATCTGAGATTTTGTTCCTCCCAAGCTACCCCCGATTGCCTGTCCAAAGAAATCATTGTTTACAACAAAGTCTGCACTTGCCCTTCGTAAATCTTCGTAAATACCTCCCTGAACAATCCCATAGAGGACTTGTTGTCCATTGTCATTTTTTTTAAACTCTTCTAGGCTGCGCAATTCCCATCGGTGGCTTCTGTCCATCGAAGATGCAGTATATCTCCGATCGGCATGGAATGGGGTGCATTCATCGAACGTTAAAATTATATCTGCTCCAAGTTTCCTCTGTACCTGGATCGATACCTCCGGAGTCAACCAGTGTTTTGTTCCATCGATATAGGAACGGAAAAGTGCACCTTCTTCCGTAATTTTTAACAGCGTACGATTACAATGGGATGGGAAATTTCTCCGACATTTGATCTCATTTGCCACTCCGCCGTGTCCGAGACTAAAGACTTGAAAACCTCCAGAATCCGTCAACAGCGGATTATTCCAATTCAACATTTTATGCAGTCCCCCATGCATTGCCACAATATCAGCACCAGGCTGAAGCATTAAATGGTAAGTATTCGATAGCATAATTTCTGCTCCCGTAGCCTTAAGGTCTGCCGTCGAAAGCGATTTCATTGCACCCTTTGTGGCACAAAATATAAAATTTGGCGTATTGATTATGCCATGAGGCGTTGATAGGATTCCACGACGAGCCATGGTACTTTTACACCCATGGGTTATCTTAAATGCAAAGGTATCGGTTGCCATAGTACGGGTGCATTTGAAAAGAAACACTGCCTTTTCCAATAAAAAAATCTCCTGGAAGATTGAAAATTTCTGTAGATAAATGTTTGCAAATATGTTTCTTTTATAGAGCATGACCTCCGTGGAGGAGAAGACAATTTTTGAGAAAATAATTAGCAGAGAGATTCCAGCCGATATCGTTTTCGAAAATGACATTGCTGTGATTATTCGAGACATTAATCCACAGGCATCGGTTCATGTATTGATCATACCCAAGAGAAGAATTGATAGAATTGAAGCGGCACAGGATAAAGATGCGGAACTGCTCGGAAAATTGTTGATCATGGCAAGGGATTTTGCCAAATCCCACAATTTGATAGGATTCAGGTTGGTGATAAATAATGGAAAACAGGCAGGAGAGACTGTCTCCCATTTGCACATTCATCTACTATCCGGTAGACCAATGGCTTGGCCTCCGGGATAACTGGGTTCGTCTACCATTCTAGGGACAAAGAAAAAACCACCCTAGGGTGGCTTTGATTTTATAAAAGTTAGAATGATTTTTCAATCAGCGGTTATTTCTTTTTTCCACCGCCACAGCCGCAACCACACATAGTTCCTCCTTGTTGTTAAATTTTGCCATAAGGCATGCATTTTATTTTAAGGATCCAATGGAAAGGTCAATATTTTTTTTGCTAATTTTTATATTCCGACGAAAATTTTCTCATTTGATTATTTTGGCTACTTGATCGTTAAAAAAATTTGTCAGTGTAAAATTCTTGCTCAAAAATTTTAAGATTGATTCTGCTTCCCTGTGCTTACTTTTGGAAAAAATGTCATTCGTTGGAAACTTTCTATCAACAACGGTAAACATTAATACTTTGTCATCATCCACGGGCATTAATTTTATATGTTCAGACCTTTTTAGGGACATTAGGGCTTCCCTGTACAACCGATCGACTTTCTTTTCTTCCATGTTTCCTATGGAAATACCTTTGAAGGTATCAAATTTTAGGTCATGTTTTGCAAAAACTTTTGGAAGATTTTTATCGGATGTAAGGCTATCGACAACTTCCCGGCGAATGTTTTCTATTTTATCCGTAAATTTTAGTAATTTCCGTTCCCTTAGAATATCTTCCTCGATGGCCCCTTTTGCTTCTGCCAAAGATAACTCTTTGGCATCTTTCCTGTATTCCAAGAAAAGAACAACGCACCCAAACGTTGCCGGACATGGATCCGTGTAGTATCTGTCACTTCCCAAATCGCACACATTGAGCAAATAGGTAGGTGCTACACCATTCACATGGGGAAGTTTCTTTTTGGAATAGGATGCAATTTTTTCCTTCTCAATTGTAAATTTTGCCAGCGCGTCCCTAAATTCTTGGCTGTTTAATTTTATGTCATTTTTGTAAAGTTCACCGACAAAGTCTTCTGCTTGAACATAGGCCATTCGCGTTGATTCAGCCTTTAGGTAGGCATCGAGTACGCGATCTTTTATGTCTTCAAATTTAGAATCCTTTTCAAAATAATCCTTGTTTTCTAGAAAGAATACCGCCAGCGTTTCTTCATCGGGGGAGGGAACAGTTTTGATAAAATCATCACTCCGAAATTTTACCATGGAAACAGCATGCATCGGCGGTTGCGTATACCGGTGGGGATGTTCATCGTAAAAGTTTTTCCCTTCTTCATCGGATATATTTTCATCAATCGTGATGTCATCCGTTGTAATCGTAGCAACCATAAAATCATGCTCCATGTAAGACCTCGTCAAAAACGATACCACTTGTTCGTCGAATATTATTCCATTGCCTGCCACAATAGATTCGATTTCTTTAATTCTATAGTCTTCACACAATATCTCTGCCAATCGGTCTTGTCCTACGGTGTTACGTTTAAACATTTCCAGTAGGGATGCATATAGGTCGGCAGAAAATTTCCCTTTTTCATCGAGAAAAACTGGTAATGTTTTGATGTACTTTTTCAAAGTCTCTTCTGCAGGATTTGGTATTCTGAGTTCATCTGCTAATCCCAGGGCAATGATTCTCCTAAGAATGAAAAAGTCCAAATTTTTACTAATCAAATTAATATCTGCCAATTCCAAAATGCCGCTGTAGGTGGCATTTTCTGCTATTTTTTGCATCTCAGCAGCATTTGCCAGGTTATGATTATAGCAATGGCGTGGGTTTCCCTTTGCTCTACCGATACCCGGGGCGGCTCCTATGGTAAAAACGAATGCAACAACTATTATAAATAGTAGAATACTAAATAACCACTTGTGGTGCTTTTGTAAAATATTTTGCAAAAATGAAATCATGGTTCAATTATCTTCATCGCCATAACAGTGTTTTTCAGAAATTTTTCAAGAAAAGACCCAACTTAAACAATCATTGGTCATTGTAAGAAATTTTCCATTGTGGATGTAAAAACTTTGACCTCAAGAAGAAAAAAACTATATCAGTCCGATACAGACATTAGCGACCGACCAAGACTTTGAGCAAATCGAAGAAGTGTTTCGAAGTTTTATGGCAGTCGATCGCCGACGTATTTGGTTTGTTACCACATATTAGACCAAAATACAACTAATGTTATGGAAATGATAGATCCAAAAAATAATACTCAAGTAATAAAATCCTATGAACATTTCTCATTCTTGCTGCCTACCGCTCAACAATGGTTTTCACCCAAAGAAATGGCTGCAATAATTGGAAAGACGGATCAATATGTACGCAATGCATTTGATAATCAAAAAATTCTTGGGCATCTATTGAATGGAAGCGCTCCAAGGGGGGAAGAAAAAAGACGAACCTATATGATTCCTCGCGAAAACATATTGCTGTTCCTTTTTGAAACGGCAAATTTCTCTCCCGAAGATTTTATGGAAAGATTGGGCGAAATTTTGAAAAATCGGTCCGTGTCTCAGCTGTTGAAAATTCAAACTCAAATAAATAGCATAATTCATGGCCGAACCTCCAATCTGTTTGGCAGGCGAATATCGACGGGCGATTAACGTTGCTATGTTCGGGTCGACCGTGGTCGACTCGATGTTCCCCCGAATATTTTGGGAGCATTACTCAAAGAAACAATTTCGCACTGGTAAAAGTGGGAAAAATAAAGCCTTAACTCCTCGTGGCGACAATACTGTCCATTTGGGCATTTCCAAACTCCGTTCCCATAAATTTACGAAGATTTCACAAATTTTGCGAAAATTTCGTAAATTATAATTGACAAAGGGAGAGCATTAAGTA
>JAIRKQ010000011.1 GCA_031260055.1 Puniceicoccales bacterium | reverse complement strand
ACCTATTCCACAAACAAGGAACTTTATATCCTCTTCCCAGTAGGGGCCAACTATGCCTTCAAGATGTTCAATTCTAACCTCGATGTTAATGTTTTTCGGTTTATCTATGCGAAAGGAGCTCTCTAATGTTTATCGGTATAAAAAATAATCATATCGTCGCATTCAACGGATCCCGGGAAGCATGTACCGATGTTTTTGCGGATATTTTTTAAACTACTTGACAATCTGGCATGCGCACGGTTAATTAAAACAACATCATTGTAAATAAAATATCAAATTATTGAATCGGACAAAAAGTGCTTGACTTTCTGTGGATGGGGTGTACGTCACTTATTCCATGAGTGTAAGTCTAGCGCAATGGAATGCAATCTTCTCCCAACTTTCTTCTGAGAGTCAGCAAAAAATAATGCAAGTAGCGGAAGGAGAGCGTCGTTTGCAAGCAGGGAAAAAGCTTTTGCAAGATGCGAGAGTTGTTCATTTGGATCCAACATTTGATAAGACATTTAAGTGGTTGACGAGTAACGATAATCCGAGCATTGCGGCTACAATTATGCAGTCGTTAATGTTTTTAACAGATAAAACCTTGGCGGCCAGGGATATAAAGTGGATATATTCTCTTTCTTCGAGATTTGATGCAGGAAGTGAGCAGTTAACAAAGTTGCCAAGATCTGAATTTCCACAATTGATGATGGATGTTCCTGTTGAGCTTCATTTTTCAAGCGTGGTAAATGAAGTTTGGCAGAAGATTGAACGAATATTATCTAATAACAACGAAAAGGCCAATGTAAAAAAAGAGCTGGAAGCCTTTAAAAAGTCATCGTTGCCGTCTATCATTCACAATGTTTGCTCTGAAGTTTGCAAACTGGACATACAATCTTTAGAGAAAATAAGATCTCAAATACTTGATATTACACAACAGCTGAAAGAAAAAGATTGGATTAAATCCAGGAAGGACTGTATTCAAGTATTGGAACAAATCTCAAAAGATGTTAGTCATTTGCCAGCTATGAGTAAAAATATAAGCAACCTAGAAACCACACTATTAGCGAGTATTTCAGCACTTCCATCAATTATTCAACTTGATGAATCTTTGGGAAATAAAAATGATAAACTGCAGGGTATAAGACAATGGTGGAGAGACCAGAGAAATGATGTGATTCTACAAGTTTGGGAAAAACAGCAGGAAATTATTGATCCCATGGAAAAGTGTTTAGATGAATGGAGACAAAGAATGGCAGTGGTACGTGGGCGGATTTCGTCCCTATCAGTAAGCATAGAGGATTCGCAAACAGTGAATGAGTTTATTGAGCAACTAATGGCTGGTGAGCAAACCATTTGTGATGTACGTGAGTCAATAAGCTTTAAATTAAGGGATGTGCTATTTGCACAGGATGATACAGAGGGACAATTTGGCGTAATTGTTGCAGATATTGAAATGCAAAGGAAAAAAGATCATATGGAGAAGAGGATGCTTCAATATGGAGCCCTTATGTTGCTGTTACTTGGGGATGCCAAGGATCTACCCCCTTTAGCATTAATTTCGCTTTGTAACTGGACAAGCCCTGGGGAAGGAGATAACAAGAAAGTTGTGGATGAGCGGTTAAATTCTATTCTTGATCCTAGTAGTAGCAATCCTATGCCGTTTTTTCTCAAAACAGTTTATTTGCAAAACCCTCCGGGTAGGTTAGCAGGCCCCAATGGTAACTCAGCAAAAAATTTTCGGAGAGAAACAAAAGGAATATTTAAAAAAGCTCTTCGGGAACGTTATCCAGAGCTTACGGAAAATGTTGGGAGTTTTAAAGAACTAGTAATTCGACAAGAAGGTGATACTGAAGAGGTTTCTATGAAAAAATGGCGGCTTAGAACAGCCTATGAACTCCTGTGTTTCTTGCGATTGGCTCCTTTGACGCCAAGATTACGTCCAGGTGGATCAGATAGGGATCCAAATGTGGATAAAGTCGACGAAAGCAAGAGGTTAGATGGGGAGGCTTTGAGTAGAAGAGTTTTTAACCCAGAAATTAGAAAGGCATATGAACTTATGGAAATGAGAAGTATATCACCAAAATACGCACAAGAGCAGTATCTTGGTGCATGGAGTCAACAAGCAGAAATAGATGCGAAGCAAGCGGAAATAGATAGGCTAAATCAGCAGCTAGATGGATTAAGGTAGGATTTTGAGAACAAGAATTTTTAACCTAGAAAATAGAAAGGCATATAAACTTATGGAAACGAAAAGTATATCATATCTTGGTGCATGGAGTCGACAAGAGGAAATAGATGAGCTAAATCGGAGAATAGAGGCACTAACGCAGGCAATAGAGGCACGACAAGGCCCAACAACGCCCACTGCAAGAGACCCAAAAGGGGTTCCCGCTCCGAAGGTGTGGCAGCACGCCCCTGATGGTTCAGAGATGGTTGATCTTTCGATACCGTCAAGAAAACCAACAAAAGAGGTTGATCCTTTTTTGAATGAACAACAAGCTACCCCCAGTGGTGATTTCAAGAAGGGTTTGCCCGAAATTATCGATGAATCATCCGGAGATTCAGACTAACAGAGGCTACAAGAAGTCTTCATGAAAGGTGTCGTTGTTTCTGCTGGGCGAGTAAGCAAAGGCTTCATCGCCGCTTTCGGTTAGTGGTGGTGTGGTGGTTGGAGATGGGATATCCTTGACACCTTTCTTCCTACGGCTGAGGCTGTAATTTGACACCCAGTACACAAGGAATGATTTTTCCCGTCCCATGTCATCGGTATAGAATCGGCCTTTTGGAGTCAGTTGCGCCACTGCATAGTCGGCACCGTCTTGAATTTCCTTTTCCAACCGTTCAGCCTGTGGGCCGAATGCTTGGCAGTTGATGACAATGGTACGTCTTTTTGGATCTTCCGCCTTTGGGTCAACGCAGAGGGATAGCCCAAATTCCAACATGTTGGTTCCAGTATTTGTCGTTCTTGGAGGTTTTACACCGACCAAAAAACCTTCGTAGGTGGCTGTATTTATGCTCATGGACAGTCGAGTGTAACAAATATTCCGCGAATTGCAAGGGTAATGGTGCAAATTCGCATTCCGAGTGCATAAATGTTCCAAACCAATCGCAATACTTTAAATATCGTACAAAGCAGTGGAGATATGTACAAAATATCCTGCCAACCGTACAAATATTCTATGGCAATTGTACTTAGGAATGCCACTTTGAAATTTGCGGGAGTTCTGTTGTCCGTAGAACATCCGCGACCTATTATTTCTCTTGGGGACCATCCCCAAGATTCCCGTCGGGGGCTTTGGTATCCATAATACTAGCAATGTTTCCCATATTTATCATGCCTAGAGAAACTTCAGCATTAATAGCCTTTTGTATGCGGGGAGGTTCAAACCCTTCCCCGATGTTGGCGTAGACTAACCTATCGACGGATGCTGCCGGAAGTTCCCCTTCTTCCAGCTTAGCGAGCAACTCTGCCGTTCGGGAAGTGGATAGGATATTTACCGCTTCCCGAAAGTCCGACGACTGGGAACACCATGCCCGTACCTGATTGACCGAAGTCCCCAATGCCCGGGCGATGTTGAACTCCACACAGCCTGGCATACTCTCCACCCCGGAATCCATGATCAACGGTATCAGTTTGGCAGGGTCCGTCCGTTGCAACGCTCGCAGCTTACGTAAAAAACTGTTTGTTTTCTCGGGATCAATGTTTACAATAGGCCTAGGCATGGGTATTCAGGATAACGATAATACCAATAAAGACAAGGGCAATCGGGATTGCCAAACCAGAGACACCGGCAACAGATATCCGGACTGTTTGGTTGCCCAGACCCACCGCATCAATGCTCTCCGCCAAGCGATTGTTGATATCAGTGGCTGTTTCTACCACAGCAAACATGTGTGGGTAACGTTGACCATTTGCCGATACCTTGCCAACCGGTTGCGAAAGTTCTGTCTCCCCAAGGATATGGCAGGATGTGGCTGGATGGTCTACCAAACCATCTGTGCGCTATATTTGCAAGACCACTCGGACATGACCGATGAGCAATGTGCTCACAAAGTAGCAGATGCCCTAGACATTCTTTTCGAAGATGAGGTGGACAGTACGGTTTTGAATGCCCAGCTCTACCGCCCGAACCTACAGAAGTGGTTGCCCCACCAAGAGTTTTTGGGGTTAGCGAAGTGGGGATACCAATCCGTCATGGGTCGTTACCCGGAACTACCAGCTCCCGATACCCTCAGCCGCCTCTGTGCCCACAAGTGTCTCGATGATATTTACCACTATGGGATTTACGGCAACATTTGGAAAACCCTGGCACTCGGAGAATCCGATGAACGAATACAATTCCACTACAAACTTCCCAAGTCCGTTGCGCTGGAGTTCCGCCTCATGCACCTCTTTAGCCATGCCAGCCCAGAACAGATGCTGAGCGTATGCATCATGCACACCTGGGAAACTTTGGGACGCAGGATCCTCGATGCTTGCGGCAATAGCAGGACCGTAAGCGAAGCCTATGATTATCTGTTGATGACAATTGCCAACGAAAGATAAAAACATGTTAGATCGCCATAAATTGCCAATGAAAGGAGATAAATGCTAAACCAAGTGAACATTACCGGCTACCTCAACACTTCCCTGGAGTGGTCCCGGGATAGCGTGGGCAATAGGATGTGTGCTTTCAAGATTTTCCACCGGAAACGAACGGACACAGACCCTTCCGGTGTGCTCTACGTTCCCACTGTGCGGATATACAAAAAGGACCTGCTGGACCGCCTAACTCTGGGCATGGAAAAAGGTGACTTTCTTCTGATTTGTGGGTCCCTAGCGGCTTATGATGATAGGGATCGCATACGCCACGACTTCATTATCGCCCATGCCATATTCAACCTTTCCCACTGTGCTGGGTCGACATTGGAAGATGTTCGGCTGGAACGGCAACGACAGCTGGCAAAAATGGTGGAAGATAGTCTAACAAAGGAATCCTGTGAGAGCGAATTTGGAGCAAATATATGGTAAAACTTGGAAAATATTATGCCAAAGTATTGTAATGGTAATGTACAATTGGGATTAATCCATGGTGCTAGTACGGCGACATTCCGAAGCAGATACGCAAAAGAAGTTCTTCACTTTCATCCGCCGGTTAGCTACCATCGATCCACGCATGGGATTGGTCTACTCGGTGCCCAACGAGGGAGCGCAGACGGAACGGAGGCGGTTGTACTGCTACCGCATGGGGATGACACGGGGCATATCCGACGTCAATGTCGATATTCCCTCCAGGGATGGTCGATACGGATACCTCCGCCTGGAGTTCAAATCGGACACCGGCTGCCAATCCCCTGACCAGCGCACATACCAGTCTTTGGTTTCACAGTACGGCAATGGCAAGTACGTCATCTGCCGGACAATTTCCGATGCCATTACCGCCCTCGCTGACCACCTCGGGGAATCCCGAGACTACTGGCAAATGCTTCAGAAAAAGTATTCTCCGCGGGAACAGAAAAAACCTTCCCCTCTCCCCGATGACCTCTGGGATGCTTTCCTCTAAAGTAAGTGTTTCATGGAAGTTCATGAAAAGCTTCTCATGTTAAAATTTGTTTTGTTTTACAAAAGTGGTCAATAATCTGTTTTAGCTTATCTAACGCATACAGCGGGACATCGCAAAGATTATCTGTTATTTTAAAATCCGCTTGTGAAGTTCTGATTTCTACTTCCGGTTGAAATCTTTCGTGATAAATCGGTAAACTTTTGGCTCGCAGGTTTGTTACCGATTTTACTTCCACCGGGATAACCTGACAATTAAATTGTAAAACAAAATCGACTTCTGCTTGAGCAGGAGCTTCATTAGCCCAATATGCCAAATAAATATCTTCCAGCGTTTTCAATTCTTGACAGACAAATTGCTCGCTCAATGCTCCTTTGAACTCTGTAAATAGCCTGTCGCCTTCCAGTATAGCGCGACTATCAACTTCCGCTTGGGCCGCCATTAGCCCAATATCAACCATAAACAGTTTGAATGCACCACTTTCTCCTTCATAACTTTTCAATGGAATTGCAGGTTTTGTTACACGAGCAACACGGTAAATCAATCCACCACGTATTAACCATTCCAGTGCATACTCAAAAGTTTTCGCTCTTGCCCCCTTCTTGACTTCACTGTAAACGAATTTCTTATTTTCTTTTGCTAGTTGTGCTGGGATAGAGTTCCAGATTTGACTTACCTTTTGGATTTGGTCTTTTGGGATATGTTTGGAAAAATCGTTTTCATAGGACCTTAAGATTTTTTTCTGTATCTCTCGTACTTTTAGAAAATCACGGTTTGACACAAAGCTCTGTACTGCTTCTGGCATTCCACCAATGTAAAAATACATTCGCAAATAAGAAAGAAACTTCTCTCGAAATACCTTGATTAGGTCAAAACTTAAATTATCCAACATCTTACAAAATTTTTTCTCACCCATTGCCTCTAAAAACTCACAAAATGATATCGGATGCAAATCCATAAAATCCACTTTCCCAACAGGAAAAGATACCCCTTTATGTAGAAATATGCCAAGCAAACTACCAGCGGCGGTAATGTCATACTCCGGCACATTCTCATTAAAGTATTTTAGGGAAGTGAGTGCGTTTGGACATTCTTGAATTTCATCGAAAATGACCAAAGTTTTCAAAGGAATAATTTTTTGTCGTGTTTCAGCTTCCAGCCCAATTAGAAGCCGTTTAGTATCCATGTCTCCGGAAAATAAGTTTTCCATACGTTCGTTTTTTTCAAAACAGATATAGGCAACATTCTTGTATTGAGTTTTACCAAATTTCTTCATAAGCCAAGTCTTGCCAACCTGACGTGCTCCATGAATGATTAGGGGTTTTTTATCCGATCTTTCTTGCCATTTTTTCAATTTTTCTAAAGCAAAACGTTTCATTTTTTTTCTTTGAGGATTTGTCTGTCCTTAATCAACTCTTAAAATATAAAAAATGCAAGCTGTTTCTGCTTTTACCCTATAAAAAGTGTCATTGGACACCATATTTACCCTATAAAAAGTGTCAT
>JAIRKQ010000025.1 GCA_031260055.1 Puniceicoccales bacterium | reverse complement strand
TGGCAACCTGATTAGCCGCATCACCCTTGATTTTTGACAGGCTTTCCAGATCCAGTTTTCTCGCATTGAGCAATCGCCATAAACACTCTGCCCCCGGCTCTCCAGCGCCGGTCAGGACTTTGAAAACTTGCCTAGCTGCAGCCCCCTGCAACTTTGGCAGATGAGGCACCAACGCTGCAAAGCACGCTTGCCCCTGCTCTTCAGCGCCGGACAGGCCTCGAGCAATGTCACTAATTATTTGGGGATCAGGCCTCGGCAGTCGTTGCAGACACAGCATATCCCTCGTCCCACCATTTGGTTCTTGCACCGTGAGAAACTTATTTAAGCAGTACATCCCAACCGGTCCAGCCTGGGACAGGTTTTTGGCAATCTCAATACCCAGATAGGGATCAAAACGTGACAGGCTGTTCAGCTCCAGCTTCCCTGTATCGATCAACGACTTTAAAAGGGCCATATCCTTCTCTCCCCCCCGGGACAAGCCCCAGATAAGATTATTGGCCATAGGACTATTGGAAGCCAGATTTAGCTTTCCTGCCTCGATCAGCTTCCCTAAACAGTATGCCCCGTCCGGTCCAGCCAGGGACAGGCCTTGGGCAATCTCAATGGCCAGATTGGGATCAAAACGTGGCAGGCTATTCAAATCTAGCTTCCCTGTATCGCACAACTTCAATACGCAGCTCGCCCCATACGGTCCAGCTTTGGCCAGGCCTCGCAAGATTGCTCCTTTCTTGGCTGCATCATAATTGACGAAGCCCGGTATGAAACGGAAGGCTTCAGAGATCGTATCTGCTCCGACCCCCGCTTTTTGGCAAAGTTTCAACAAGATTTCCACATCGCAGGCAACAGCGTCTGCATTTTCCTGCGATGCAGCGCCCTGAAAAATAGTTCTCAAAGATGCCTCTAGCCAATTTGCTCCAATTTTGCTGAAAGCTAACCTGGCAGTTGCGGCGGCACGAGCTTCGTCTCCGGAAAATAAGGTCTTTAGCTGGATAAGAAATCTATCCCAACCGCTGAATTTATTTGCCCCTGACTTGATCACTGCGGCCAGCTGATTTGCAAGATCTGCGGCTGGATCTGACGGAGCAGCCGAAGCCTGAGGATCCGTAGGTGCAATTAAACGGGAGACCAATGAATGTCCGGGTAAAAACTTCCCAGGTGTTCTCCCATCATACGAGCTAGACATGTAGCGTAAAAATTTAATCGCTGTCCTTCCAAACCTAGCATCTGCCTCGCCCGCCCGCGGCGTATTTGGATTGGCCTCTCCTACTCTTGACATAAAAATATCCTCCCAAAAACGTATCCAGTTTACACGGTTCGGCGGGAATGTCAACTATTTTGAAAATTATCCCCCGTTGATACAGTTTTCGCGGCGGGGGCGGATTTGCCCGTCTGTTTGCACTTCCCCCAAAAGAGACTCACGAATTTAGTCACTTTCATGCCCTTTTTTTCATGCGGGCATCCTCCACGCCCTAGATTCGGAAATTTCCGGCTAGTCGAGGTGTAAAAGCAGCTTGCCAATTTCCGGCTTGCCTATCCGTTTATGCGCCCTCTACGCCATGGATTTGGAAATTCCGGACTAGGAGAAATTCTTAATCCAGGAGTTGACGTAATTCTTCTACGTTAAGCGGGGTTAGGGAGAGCAGTTCTAGGGCTTTCGTTTTGGCTTCTGCTGAAGTGTCTATATCTTTCAGCCTAAGGTTTCGCAATATGTTTTTCTCAAATAATTGCTTTAAAAAGTCTATACTCTCCTGGTTATTATTAACGTTAATGAGCAGATTTCGGGCAATCTGATTGGCTTCAGCAATACCTAGATCTAGACTGTTCAGCTTGCCTTTTCGGAACAACTCTTTTGTATAGCATATACCAGCCCATCCTCCCCTGGACAGGCCTAGGAAAAGTTGGTTAGCCGCAGAGGCATCTAGATCTGGCATATTCAGCTTGCCATTCTTAGACAACGCCAGTATGCATCTTGCGCCAACCAGTCCAGCTTTGGCCAGGCCAATGGCAACTTGTTTGGCTTCATCGCGATTTAGATCTAGCTTATCCAGCTTGCCCTTCTTGTGTAACTCCAATATACATCTTGCACCCGCCGGTCCAGCTTTGGCCAGATCAAGGACAATCTGATTGGCTTCAGCAGCATTTAGCCTTAGCTTGCCCAGCTTGCCATTCTTAGACAACTCCAGTAAACATCTTGCACCAGCCCATCCCTCCTTGGCCAGGCTAAGGGCAACTTGTTTGGCTTTAACACCCTTGAAATTAATACCCTTGAAAGTTGGTAGTCTGCGCAACACAGTGGAAAAAACTTCCCGATTTAGATTTCTTGCTTTAACCAGTTTAACGGTAAACTCTGCGACTTCAGCGGGGTTTAGACTCCCCCAATTAAAGCCGGAATCAGGTTGTGCTAGTGCTTGAAAAATCTTAGCTCTGTCTTTGGGGTTCGATATGGCACAGATAGCCCCAAGAATGTTACTTTCCTTGGCACCCGCCGCCTGAAAAGATTCTAACGCTTTTTTCACGTGGAAGGCGACATCTCCTGGATTCTCCGGCGATGCAGCGTAATGAAAAGCCAATTGCAAAAGCTCACGTTGTTTCCCTTCCTCAATTTCGCTGAAAGCTTCCCTGGCAATTGCGGCGTTTGCGGCGTCTTCGGCATTCTCTTTGGAAAATTTCTTTTTTAGCCCGGTACGCAAATTCCCCAAAACGCCAATTTGCCTTTCTCCTGCCTCGATCGCTGCGTTCAGAGCTCCTATTTCTGCGGCTATATTTGGGGCTGGGGCTGGAGCAGCTGCCGGAACCTGAGGGCCCGTAGGCGCAGCTAAACGGGCGACCAATAAATTGTTAAATATCGCCGATTTTATCTCTTGCCCAAATATATGCCCCATGAATTTAAACACTTTCATGTCGCGGTGGACAAATTGCTCTCTTGCCGCATCTGCTCCGCCAGCTGCCGGCTGCCTCCTAGCTCCTGGTGCTCCTAATGCTCCTGCCATAAAAATATCCTACCCTAGGATGCCCCAAGTTTACACGGTTTGGTAAGAATGTCAACTATTTTAAAATTATCCCCCGTGAGTATGGTTTTCGCGGCAGGGGCGGCTCGTCTATTTACTCGGGTAGGCATTTGCCAGCCATTTTCCCTGATTGTACGGTAGCAGACGCTTTTTTGTTGCCCCGGGAAGGTTTTTTGTTAGCAATGGCGAAATGGAATATGAAGCTGTCATAGGCCTGGAGGTCCATGTGCAAATAAAAACAAAATCGAAATTGTTTTCCAAATGTCCCTACCGTTTCGGGGAGCCGCCGAATACGTTGACGGATCAGGTAGTTCTCGGGTTGCCGGGGACACTTCCGGTTATCAACGAGGAGGCGATACTGAAAACCATAAAGGCAGGTATAATTTTCGGCTGTGACATCGCAGAAATGGCCAAGTGGGATAGGAAGAATTACTTCTATCCGGACTGCCCAAAGAATTATCAAATTTCTCAAAATACAGATCCCATCTGCCGTAATGGGTACGTTGAGATTGAACTTTTGGGGCCATCGCGCAACGTCATGGGGGAGCACAGAAGAATTGCTCTGGATCGCATTCACCTGGAAGAAGATGTTGGAAAATTGATACACTTCGAGAGTGATTCCGGCATAGATTTTAACAGGGCCGGTGTCCCCTTGATGGAAATTGTGTCCAAGCCCGACATGCGTTCCGCCGAAGAAGCGTTCGCCTATTTAAATTCCCTGCGCATGCACATGGTGTATGCCGATATCTCAAACTGTGACATGGAAAAAGGTGAAATGCGGTGCGATGCAAATGTTAGCGTGCGACCTATCGGTGATAAAACCCTGGGGACGAAGGTGGAGATCAAAAATTTGAACTCCATTTCGGGCGTAAAAAATGGCATAGAGCACGAAATAAAACGGCAAGTTCAAACCTTGAGGGACGGCGGAAAGGTTTACCAGGAAACACGGCGATGGAACGCAGATACCAATGCAACAACCGTGATGCGTACCAAGGAAACAGCATTTGACTATAGGTATTTTGCCGATCCGGATTTGATGCCCATACGGATATCGCAGGAAACAAAAGCTACGATTACATCTGAGATCCCGGAATTGCCATTCGCGAAACAGGAACGTTTCTTTAGTCACTATGACCTACCATATACCATAACATCCGTAATTTGTACGAAAAAAACATTGAGTGATTTTTTCGAAACAGCCGTAGCAATTCACAATAATCCGCGGGCCATTGCTAATATAATCGCCAATGACCTGTTGCGTGAATTATCAAATGTCGATCAAAGTTCCGACAAAGAGTTGGATATTATGGAAACCAATAGCTGTAAAATTTCCCCCCAAGCCCTAGCAGAACTGGTAAAATTGACGGACGATGGTGTGATTTCGAAACAGATTGCCCAGGGCGTTTTTATCGAAATGTTTCAAACGGGGAAATCGGCTAACGAAATCGTACAGGAACAGGGATTAAAACAGAATGCCAACTACGACGAACTGCTCGCATTTTGCCAAACTGCCATTGAAAAAAATGAAAAAGCAGCCCGAGAATTTCGTGGCGGAAAAGATTCCGCAATCAACGCCATTAAAGGGTTTGTCATGAAGGAAACCCGGGGCCAAGCAAACCCCACCATGGTTGATAAAACCCTGCGGGAATTGTTAAAATCCTAGGGGTTGGCAGGGAATGGGTTCATTGCGTGAGGAGCGAAGCTTCCGGGGAAGCAGGGGGTTTTAAATGTGAAAAAATTAACAAATTAAAAAATTTATTTCAAAATATTGACAGAGTTGAGAAAGTTTTTTCTAAATGTCCTCCCTATGAGAAAAATAGAAAAAGTGCTGTCTGTTCACGATTATGGTCAATTGGGTGCGAAGCTAGTGGACGAACAAAACGATGCTGCAGAAGATGAAGATTTTGCCATAGTAGGCGGTAAGATAGTTGGTATTCCTCCGAGGAAAATGTCCGAGGATGTGCTGGCGGCACGTTCGGTGGTAGTTGATTTTGCCCCTTGCGTTGTTGCTCCACCTGTTGTTGTTCTCCAAAGTTCAGCGGTTAACCCTCCGACGTCTTGGCTGGAGTTTACGGTGGCGAATACTGCAAATCTACCGGAGGATAAAATTGTTGCATGGTTGCCTTTTCCGGGTATATTTGACTCAAGAAAATTTGGGTTTATACTGCTCTTGCCAAACGGGCACCAAATAGCTATTCAATTGGTCAATGGTATATCGGGAGATTGCCTGCTAAAGTCTATCGGAGAGTCTCCCACTTTTGCGGAATTTTTCGAAAGAATAAAATTTTTCAAACCTGGAGAGGTTCTCACAAGAGAATTAACGGCGATAGAGGACTTTATGGATATATTATTTGAAGATTTTTCGGAAGATACAACCGAAGGGTTGACGGTAGAAGAAATAGAGGGAAATCTACGAGAAGCACCCGGACTTTTCCCACAAGATTTACCGCCGGAAAAAGTCGATGAATGGGTAACTGTTTTGGCCCAGGAAACGAGAGACATTTTACTCAATAAAGATAGGCTGAACAAGATGCAAGATGAACAACGAAGTATCGTTGATTTAATTTTAAGCAAATTACCACCGCCAAACGAAGGAAATCAAGTATATTGGGATAGCTTGCGTAAAACTATTGGACATGTAATCGCACGGGACGCAGCTAGTAAAGAAGAAGTTGTAAAGCTGAAGGAAAGATATCCTGCATTTAGTTTTGGACTCTTAGGACTAGAGGAGGAGGCATTTCTCGAAGAGTAAATATCAAAAAGACAAGAATCAATGGCCGTGAAATCACGGTCGCATAGGACAATTTTCTTGCCCTGTCACATGGTCTTCATTTTTTTGATATCAAATGCTGACTTTTTTAGGTTCCTCCGTCTTTTCACCTCATGGGAGGGAATCATTTCTTTTTCCCGTGAGATGTTGGAAAATGAAGCTTCCGGGGAAGCAATGGAGCCGCATAGTATAAAAATTTTGACAAACCAAGAGGGACTATTGTCAAAGCATTGACAATTTAGAAGAAATTGTTTCTGGGTGTTTTCCGTATGGACGGATTAGAAATAATGAAGTGTACGCACAGGCGTGACCAATTAGTTGCAAAACTAGTGAGAGAAGACTACGACGCTGCAGAAGATGAAGATTTCATTGTAGTAGGCGGTAAGATAGTTGGTATTCCTCCGAGGAAAGTGTCCGAGGATGTGCTGGCGACACGTTCGGTGGTAGTTGATTCTGCCCCTCGTGTTGTTGCTCCACCTGTTGTTGTTCTCCAAAGTTCAGCGGTTAACTCTCCGACGTCTTGGCTGGAGTTTACGGTGGAGAATGCTGCAAATCTGACAGAGGACGAAATTATCCGATTACTGTTCTTCCAGGGAAGGTTTGATGTGGGCAAATTTGGCATTGTACTTTTCTTGCCAGACGGGTATCAAATAGCTATTCAACTAGCCAATAGAATATCAGGAAATCGCCTATTGGAACTCATCGGGGAAAATGCAATGTCGGCGGATGACCTTATGTGTATATTCTTTCCAGAAGAGTCTTTCGCTAAAGAAGGAAAAATAGATGAAATCCCGACGAAAGAAATGGTAGGTAATGATGTACGAGCGGAATGTGAATTTTTGCCACGGGGTCCACTGAAGGGAAAATTTGATGGACTAATAGACGGCGTGAGCCAGGCGATAATAGACACTTATATCCATAAAGATCGGCGGGAAGAGTTTGAAAGGCAACTACGAAATGTTGCCGATTTGATCGTTGGCAAATTTCCACCGCCTAACGCAGAAAATCAAGTATGTTGGGATACCATACGTGGAGCTACTCAAGCTATGATAGATGAGTCTCACAGAGCAAATGGAGATGGTGAAGAAAAACGTGCAAGAGCTAGGGAAGGATTTCCTACATTTGACTTTTAACCTTGCGCTCCCACGACTCTAGAGAGGAGCATGTTTTTCGAAAAGTGATTGTGAATTCCCGTTAGGGTCTCGGAGAACGAAAGTTTAAGAAAGTTTCCGCGTAAAAATATCGATAAATTCGAAAAAATATTTCAAAATATTGACAATTTGGAAAAAATTGTTTCTAGGTATCTTTCCTATGAGAAGAGTAGAAAGAACGCAGTCTGTTCACGGTTATGATCAATTAGGTATGAAATCACCGGAAAAAGCAAGCGCTGCCGTAAAGGTTGGAGATCCCGTTGTAATAGGCGATAAAAAAGTTGGTATTCCTCCGAGAAAAGTGTCCGAAGATGGGTTAGTAGCACGTTTTGCGGTGGCTGATACCGCTCTACCTGCCGCCGTTCCACAGACTTCAACAGGTACTCCTCCAAGATGTTGGCTGGAATTTACGGTGGAAAATACTGCAAGTCTAACGGAGGACGAAATTGGCGAACAACTTTACTTTAAAGGCCGGTTTGACGCGAGCAAATTTGCCATTATGCTTTTTTTACCAAACGGGGAACATTTGGTTACTCAAATGGTAAATAGAATGTCGGGAGGTTTCTTACTAAGTTCCATCGGGGGGGATGTCGTATCGGCGGATCATTTCAAGTATATATTATTTCCAGAAGATTACCTTGATAAAATTATAGTTGAGATCCCAACAGTAGAAGAGATAGAAGAGCTTGTCCGAGTAGAAAGTGAACCTCTGCCGCAGGGTTTCCCAAAGGAAAGATTTGAAGAGCGATCGGGAATCGTAGCACAGGCGGTAGTGGATACTTATGGCCATAAAGCTCGGCGGGAAGAGTTTGAAAGACGATTACAAAAAATTGTTGATTCCATATTTGGCAAACTTCCACCGTCCGACGAAGAAAATCAAGTATACTGGAATAACATATGTGAAGCCGTAATAGAAGAGACTGTTGGTGAAGATGGCGAAGGTGGTGAAGATGGCGAAGCAAGACTTATAGAACTTGAGGAAAAATATCCTACATTACAGGCTGCTATGAAAGCATTGTAAAAGTGCATTTTAGAAAACAGTTTTTGCTACTCCATTGGTAAATGTTTCCCCTCATTTTGGGAAGTTCTTCTTCCCATTGTAATGCTAAAAAACGAAGGTCTCGGCAAACGAAAGTTTTAAGGAAAGCAAGGAAGTTTCCGTGTAAAAATATCGATAAATTCAAAAAAATATTTCAAAATATTGACAATTCGTGGAAAATTGTTTCTAGGTATCTTTCCTATGAGAAGAGTAGAAAAAACGCCGTTTGCCCACAATTACGGTCAATTAGGTACGAAATCACTGGAAAAAGCAAGCACTGCTGCAAAGGTTGGAGATTCCGTTGTAGTATGTGATAAAGCAGTTAGTATCCCTTCAGGAAAAGTACCTGAGGATGTTCTGGCAACACGTTCGGTGGCAATTGCCGCCCCTCGCGTTGTTGCACGACGAAATCCAAGATGATTCGGCATCTTTATTGGATCTTACAGCAGAAGAGGCTGCAAATTTGACGGAGGATGAAATCGTTGAATTGTTGCGTTTCAAAGGCAGAACTGACCCGAGCAAATTAGCACTTGTACTCTTCTTACCCGACGGATATCGAATAGCTATTCAACTGGTCAAAGGCATATCAGAAGATCGCTGGCTAGAGCTTTTCGGGGGAGATCAGGCGGCGGCGGATGATTTTAGGTATTATATGTTATCTGGAAAAAAGTTTTTATGGAGAAAAATGGAGAAACGTCCTACTCTAAAAGAGGCAAAAGAGTATATCCGAATGGAATGCGAACTGTCGCCGGAAGATTTACAAAATGAAGAAGTTGATGGACGGGTAACTCCTTTAGCCCAGGCGATGGTGGATGTCTATGCCAATAAAGGTCGGCGGAGGAAGTTCGGAGATCAACTACAAAACCTCACTAATTTAATTTTAAGCAAACTTTCATCGCCAGACTCAGCAAATCAAGAATACTGGCGTACCATATGTGAAGCTATAAGGTATGAAATGCGCGGAAGAAGTGGTAGAAGAAAACTTACAGAACTTAGGGAAAAATTTCCTGCATTGAAGGCTGCTATGGAAGCACTGTAAAAGTGCATTTTAGAAAACAGTTTTTGTTGCCCAGAAGTATCTAATGGGGCAACATGTTCCAAGGGAGGAAGCTTATCAAGTCATTTGGTGGGCTTCTTGAAGTTTTATCCGGGAAACATTGTGAGATGTGCTAAATATAGGAATCGATACGCGTTCCACCGTGGATTTCTCCATATGGTTTGACAAAACCATTTGCCTCATTTTACTCTGCCTCACAGGTGAAGAATTTAAAGTTTGACCTAGAGTCCCACCGGGGACAACGGATAGATTTAGTTATCATAGCAGGAGAACACTCGGGTGATCAGCATGCAGCAGAAATGCTGGCTGAAGTTAAAAAAATACGTCCCGATATCAATGTTGCGGCATTTGGAGGAAGTGCACTCAGAAATGCTGGAGCTGATGTAATTTTGGACATGACAAAATTTTCGGTGGTTGGTTTATACGAAGTTTGGCGGAACATTTTCTTTTTTGCCAAATTGATAAAGCAGGTATTTTTGTGGATCAAAAACAATCATCCCCGGGCCATTTGTCTCATAGATTATCCAGGTTTCAACATTCGGCTGGCTCAAATGCTATTCGACGCTAAGCTTTCCCAAAAGGCCAGGGGAGACATAAAAGTTCTCTACTACATATCGCCGCAAATTTGGGCATGGAAACCAAAACGATGCTTCCAAATGGCAAAATTTGTCGATCGAATGGCAACAATTTTCCCGTTTGAAAGGAACTGGTTTGAGAAAACCGATCTTGACGTCAGCTTTGTGGGACATCCGTTTGTGGCGGATTCTTACAAATTAAATGTCACGTACAACCCTAGGGGACCAATTGTGCTACTTCCTGGCAGCAGAGGTCCCACCGTTAAAAAAATTTTCCCCTTACTATTGGACAGTTTCAATGAGATTTTGAAACACAGGAGCGAATGTACGGCAATTGTGGTATACCCCGATGAAACGATATTGGCTATCCTGCGAAAAATTTTAAATAGGAAATTTTCAAAACTGTTAGATAAAATAACATTTGTGCCAGACGGGAATAGCATTGAGGTATGTGCAGCCATCATGAGTTCAGGCACCATGTCTTTAAAATGCTGTTTGAGTGGTATTCCCGGTGCCATTGTGTATAAAACGCATCCACTGACCTATGCCATTGGGAAAATGTTGGTGAATGTAAAACATTTGGGCATTGCAAATATTTTACTCAATCGATGCGTGTGGCGGGAATTTATACAATTCCAACTGAAACCAAAATCAGTTGCAAAATATATTTTGCCATATATCGACGACGAAAAGCTTCAGCGTCCATTGCGAAAGGTTTCGAAGGAGTTGAAAAAAATACTGTCTGCGGGAAAAGATATGTCCGTTGCCCAGTGGTTATTGTCGGCGATTGAGTAGGTGGTTAGTGATATGGCTTTGTGGACTAAAAGTGTACTTTCAAAACTATACCGCAGGTTCTTTTATCCAAGTGGTGTCGTGCTGGCTGATGCCAGAGAATATGTGGCAGGGGATGATACCCGTCTCATAAATTGGAACATCACTGCCAAAACCAACGCTTTGTCCGTAAACAATATTTGTGCCGATAGTGGAAATGATATCATTTTTGCATTGGATGTTAGTGAATCCATAAAGTTTGGAACTAAAAAACAGCCTAAGATTTCATTGGCGATAGATGTTTTAAAAATCCTATCCCAGTTATCAGAAAAAAATAACGACAGGATGGGTTGTCTTATGTTTTCTAACAGAGTGGAGAAATATTTTCCACCACGGCGGCACACGCAGTGTTTCCCATACGCAATTGACAAAATAATTCATTCGCCGGAAAAGCTGCGGACAGATTTGTTGGTTGCCTTAAAATTTCTGAACAAAGTATTAACCAAAAGATCTAGGGTCATTTTGATTTGCGATACGTTTGCTTTGACCGTTGGAAGAAAAGCAATACTAGCCCAGCTACACATTTTAAAGTCAAGGCATGACGTAATGATGTTTCCTATGGTAGATAATAATGAAATGTTGGTGGCGCAGCTTGGTAGAATTACAATCGAAGATTCGGAAACCGGTGAAATTTTCGAAATTGATACCAGTGATACCGAAATGATGGCTAAGATAGCGACCCAATACGCTGCTTACCAAAAATTAATTTTTAAAGATGTGGAAAATATTGGGATAAAAATTTCCCTGGTCAACACCCAAGATTCTGCGACGGAATTTCTTTTTAAACTTTTTAAATAAATTATGTTGCCGTTTTAACTTTTTCTGTTGTCTTGGGTTCAGAAATTGTACAAATTAATGCAGAGACATAATGAAGCATGAAAAAAAGAGTGGTCGTGTTGCCTGGTTCGCATGGATGGCAGCATCAATTTTCTACCTATATGAATACGCAGTCCGCATTGCTCCCAGCGTAATGGAACATGAGTTGGCTGTGGAGTTCTCTGCGTCTGCTGCGACGATGGGTGCCGTATTAGGAGCCTATTATTTGGTCTATTCCCCCCTACAATTGTTTGCCGGCTTACTATTTGACAAATTTGGAGGTAAAAAAGTACTTGTTCCCGCTTCCGTTTTGGTATCCACTGGATGTCTTTGCATGATTATTCCAAGCAATTCCCTACTCTATATAACCCTGGGAAGGATTTTGGCGGGAGTGGGTTCAAGCTGTGCTTTCATTGGGGTCATGTATTTAGCTGCGGTGTGGTTCCATGAAAATAAATTGGCCTTTTTATCGGGCTTAGCCACATCACTTGGAATCTGTGGAGCTCTTTTGGGACAGGCTCCACTATCGGTTTTGATAGATAAATCCGGGTGGAGGATGTCGTTGGTACTATTGGCAATTATAGGGTTGATAACGTTCATAATTGTATATCTATTTATCCCACAGACACCCCGTTGGGAGAAGGAAAAACAACAGATTTCAAAATCTGACCGATCTCCGTTGGCGCATTTGGCTGCTGGATTAGTTTCGGTTTGTCGCAACAAACAAACGTGGGTAGTGGGGGTAGTAGCCAGCTGCCTGTATATGCCAACTGTCGTATTTGGTGATCTTTGGGGGGTTCAATACATACGAAGTGCGTTGGGTTTACACAAAGCGGAGGCTGCTAAGGTTGCCAGCATGCTTTACATAGGGTGGCTAATCGGAGGGCCGCTAGTTGGGTTATTGTCGGACCTAATAAGGTGCAGAAGGAAACTATTAGTACTCGGCTGTTTTCTAAGTACAATTTTTTTCTCAGTGATACTGATATGTCCCATACAGTCTCCATTTATCATAGGGTTGTTGTTGTTTTTAGCCGGCATTTCTTCGAGTCCGCAGGTGATTTGCTTTGTTGCAAGTTTGGAGGCTAATTTGCCAAGTGCAAAGGGTAGTGCAATTGCTGTAGTCAACATGATTATAATGTTTGTGGGAGGAATATTCCAACCCATAGTTGGTTGGCTAATGGAGAGAAATTCTACCTGCGATAGGGAAGTGGTATCCCATATCGCTTTCAGAAATGCCCTTCTAACCATGCCGATTTTAACCTTTATTGGCCTACTAGTGTCACTTTTTATAAAAAGGGGAATTGATGAAAGAGCACCGCATGAAGAAAAAATGTAACATTTTGGTAGCATTGCTTTTTGTGGTAATATGTGGGGTTTCTGTTTCTTTTTATTCCAACCATAAAAGGTCGAAGCAGGAAATAAAAAATTTGAGATTGGAAGTGGCCAAATGCTATAATAAGCTGTCGGAAACGGAAGCATCTTTTGTGAGGGAAATATTGGGTAAAGATTTTTCGCGGGTATTTTCTTTGCACAAGGTTTTACTGGAAGGCCAATATTTTATGTTCTGTGACTTAGTCACTTCCGATACAGTAAAAATGGCCACTGGCGAAATTGGATATAATTCATACGATTTTTCCAACATAGATTTTAAAGAGGGAGATGTGGTGATAGACATCGGAGGAAATGTTGGAATGATTTCCATTTTCCTAGCTAAAAAGTTTCCATTTTTGAAGATTTATGCCTTCGAACCGGTGAAAGAGAATTTTAAAAACTTTAAAAGAAATATTAAACTAAATAAAATCCCCGATGGGGTTATTACCGTAAAAAATTTAGCAGTTACCAAAGATGCAAGAATTGTTAATTTGGATATTAATATGACAAACTCAGGAGGGTCATGCTTGAGTACGGAGAAAAAGGTTGGCGGTTTTCAAAGCGGCGATGTGCAGTCTGTAACGCTGGAAGATATATTTGAAAAGTTCGCTTTAAAATCCTGTAAGCTGCTAAAAATCGACTGCGAAGGGTCGGAGTATGAAATATTGTATAATACCGATAAAGACATTTTGAAAAAATGTAAACATATGAGGGGAGAGTTTCATGAAAATGACTGCATCAGACAACAAGGATATTCCATTGCTGCATTGGAATCATATTGCAAGGGAATAATAGACGAAGTGCTTGTGGAGCACTATGTAGAACGTTAGATATGGGGAAAGGGGAAATCCCCCCAACTATTTTTTATTTGGGTCATGATTTTCCACGGTGAGTCTTGGCAAGGGGCTATTCCATTGTAGATAAAATTTTACGCAGTTCTTCCCGTTTGAGAGTATTTTCCCGCAACATTCTTTTAGTGCCTTCAACAATGTGCGTAGGAGCACGGCTGAAAAATTCCTTATTTGCTAATTGTATCTCGTTTAACCTTATCAGGTTGGAAAGTTTTTCAATTTCCCAGGAAAGTTTCTTTTTTTCTTCAACGGTATTGATCCTTTCCACGCGAAGATAAACTCTCCCTAGAGATGTTTGGATGGATGGAAACTGAAGAATTTCATTGGTAAAATCTATTTTTTCTATGCCAACAAGCTTTTGCAATTTAGGGATATAACCTTCTAAAACCCCCCTTGCTGTTTCGTTTTTTGGACAAATCAACAGAGACATGCGCTCTTGTAACTCCTGGGACTGTGAAATTAATCGCCGGGATAAATTTAAAAACTCTTTAAGTTGGGTAACCACGTCGGTTGAAGTTTTGTTCAGGCCAAGAACACCAAATGCTAACCGTAAATCTTTCGATGTTTCGCAGTAAATATTTTGCATGCTATGTTGGTCATGCTCGCCCATGTTCCATAATTCATCGGTAATGAATGGCATAAATGGATTTAAAAGAAGCAGCAACTGCCGCATGACGATGTCATGGACAGCCGACACTGCTTTATTCCCTTCCCTTAATCTAGTTTTGGAAGCTTCAAGATACCAACTACAATATTCGTTCCAAAAAAATGAACTTATGGAATTTACGGCAGCGTTGACTTCAAAGCGTTCCACCTGTTCCTCGAACGTGCTGCAAAATTTTACCAAATTTAACAGAATCGCATGGTCGTCTATGTCCAGATCTTGAATGGAAATTTTTGCAACTATGTCAGCCAGAGATATTTTAGTGTACGGTTGATATGCACGGTTTATTCGACTGAAGCGAAATGCATTCCATAATTTGTTGCAAAAATTTCTTCCCAGTTTCAAATTATCCTCGTTGAAAATCAAATCCTGGCCACTGACAGCACTTAACAGAATCCCAAATCGTAAACCATCGGCACCATACTTAGCGATTAGGTCCAATGGTTCCGGTGAATTCCCTAGGCTTTTTGACATTTTACGCCCTATTTTGTCCCGTATAATTCCTGTAAAATATACACTTTTAAAAGGAATGCGTGCCTTGATTTCCTCACTGTTTAGAGATTTTTTATTTGGTCCCATGAATTCCAGGCTGGCGATGATCATGCGGGCAACCCAAAAAAATATAATATCGGGGCCCGTTACTAGGACATCGGTTGGATAGAAATATTGAAAATATTCTCTGCGCATTTTTTCCTGATCTGGCCATCCGAAGACGCCAAATGGCCATATCCAAGACGATGCCCAGGTATCCAAAACATCTTCGTCCTGTTCCCAGTTTTCAGTGTCCGAAGGACCATCAACGGAAACATGCCAATTGTTACTATCGTTGCGGTCAGAATTCTTTTTGTACCAAACGGGAATGCGATGGCCCCACCACAGCTGGCGACTAATGCACCAGTCTTGAATGTTATCCAGCCAGTGTAAATAGGTTTTTTCCCAATGTTGCGGATAGAATTTTATAAATCCTTCCGAAACCGCACGTTTCGCCTCATTAACCTTTGGGTATTTTAGAAACCACTGTTCGGAAAGCCTTGGTTCAATGGGAACATCGCCCCGTTCGGAAAATCCAATATTGTTTTCGTGTTCCTCTATTCTTACCAACGCTCCAATCGCTTGCAATTTTTCCGCCGTTTTTTCCCGGGCAGCAAATCTATCCAAACCGGCAAATTCACGACCGGCTAAAGCATTTAAAGTTCCGTCGGCATTTAAAATATCAACAATCGGCAAATTGTGCCGTTGGCCGACTGCTAGGTCGACGGCATCATGGGCAGGTGTAATTTTCAAAGCTCCGGTCCCAAAATCTCGAACGACGGCATCATCCGCAATGATGGGAATTTCTGCCTCATTTAATGGACGCCTGCAATGCAACCCGACCAGGTTTTTATAGCGTTCATCTTCTGGATTAACAGCAACCGCCACGTCTCCCGGAATTGTTTCTGGGCGTGTGGTGGAAATTTCAATAAACTGCCCAGGCCGTTCCACAACTTCGTAGCGAATGTAATACAACTTACTTTTTTGGGGCTTCATGATGACTTCCTCATCACTTAGGGCCGTTAGTGTTTTAGGGCACCAGTTTACCATTCGTTTCCCGCGGTAAATATATCCGCGTTTGTATAGCTCAACGAAAGCTGCCAATACTCCTCGGCTGTAGCTTTCATCAAGGGTATGGACTTGATTTTTGAAATCACAGGAAACTCCAAAGCTTTTCAGTTGTGACAAAATAACCCCACCGTGTTTATCACGCCAAACCCTGGCGTGCTCTAAAAACTTTTCACGTCCGATTTCCCTAGGATTGATAGCATTGTCCATCAATTCTTTTTCAACTTTTATTTGCATGGAAATTCCTGCATGGTCCGTGCCAGGAACCCAGGTGGCACATTTGTTACGATGTCTAGCTTGCCGCACGAATACATCCTGTAGAGTTTGATTAAGCAAATGTCCCATATGCAATACGCCTGTTACGTTCGGCGGGGGCATCAAAATGCAAAAAGACTTCTTTGCATTATCCATTGTTTTGTCAAAGCAACAATCGTTCAACCATTTGGACATCCATTTTCCCTCCACCTGTTCAGGGGTAAAAACCTTATCTAATGTTTCCATGGAGCGACCAGGAAAGTTTTTTTAGTAGAAAAGTCGAGTATGAATATTTTTCTTTCGAGACCACGAATCACAAAAATCTTTTCTCTCCAAGGTTATTTTTAATCGTAGAGTCGTATGAACTAATATAAAATCAGAATTTGCTTTTTTTAAAAAACTGAATTTAATTTTGGGAAAATATGTATCAACTTACCTTCAGTGAACAGAGCCTTTCGGAATTAGATAAGTTCGCAAAGGATGATCAATTGCAGCTGGTTAGTCGCATTAGCGAACTCTCAGCGAAAGCATTTAAAAACGAAGATTCGAATATTCCTAACTTCTGCCGCGATGGGAAAACATACTACCGCTTGAAGGTGGATACGCTTAGGGTATATGTTGAAAAAATTAATAGCGATACTTTGTATTGTCACTATGTTCTGCCACAACACACCCTAACGGATTTCTTATTCAGGGCAAAATTTCCAGTTAGTGAAATGCAAATGATTGAGCAGCATTCGTCATTTTGGAAATATTTAGAATCATTGAAAAACGGTACTGGGAACCACTAATAACATTGGGAAACATTGGGGAGATATGACATCTAAGGTTTTTGAAACATCAACAAATGGAGATTGGGCCGCCATGTTCTTTTTGCTGGCAATCTTCTTGAATTTTAGACGGTACATTGGGAGTCCAAAAGTTGCGTTTATTAACATGTGGGCCGTAAGGATTTTCTGTTCATTGTTTTTCTCATTTTTGGTAAACGCGTGTAGCGAAGAACCCAAACCAATTCCGCTGCTCATGGTAACGGTATTATTGGTGATCTTTTTGATAGAATCCATGAGATTATGGAAGTTAACAAACATTTTTGCAAAAATTGATATTCCCGTATTTCCAAGATTTAGGCAATGTACGGAACATTTTATCTGGCCAATGGGAAAATTTTTCGACCAAACTCGGCAGTTAATTCTTGCGCATAAATTCAACGAAAAGACCTTGTTAAAAATAGGAAACGACGATTGTTTCGTTATGTATTCACCCATATTTTATGGCGATAATCAACATTCACGACTGCAAATCATCTTCGATTTTCTTCGCAATGGGTGTCCGATACTAAACTGCATACTGACTTCATTTACCAAAGACGGAAAAGCGATTATAACGAACAACTTGCAGACAGTCTTCGCTAGTTTTTATCCGCAATCTTGGGATGTCAAACGATATCCGATGGCTTCCCTAGAGAAGTTGCTGAAAATTCATACATCTCGCATTGCGAAAAAGAAAACCATAGCAATTGACGATGAAAATAGCTGGGAAACAATCAATGGCGAACAACACCAAATCGAACTAGAAAATTGTGACGCTGGACTATGTGAAAAATTGGAAGAAAATGACAACATAACGCTAACATCCATGGGGCGATATCGCCTGTGGTGTGACATGCTAAATTACCGATATTTTGGGAGGAATTTCTAGGGGTGTGCTATATCAACCTCGAATTTGAGCTCTTCAATGGTGTCCAATAGTTTTCGTATGGATCGTTCGTTGTTACAATCTGCGCTGACATGTGCTAGGATAACCTTTTTCCATTGATTGCATTTGTTGTTTTTTATAAAATTTATTGCCATTTCATTGGGCAAATGGCCATATCGACTGCGAATTCTAGCCTTAATGAAAGATGGACGTTTCGTATCCATGGTCAATAGGTCATTGTCATAATTGGACTCAAGTATGAGCAGGTCGACATTGGAAACATAGGGTAAAACATGGGGTGGAATGTAGCCCAAATCCGTCATCCATGCTATGCTATGCATTCCTCCAGTGCTGCCGTCAGCTGCCACGGAAAAAACATACCCTAGGGGATCAACAGCATCATGGGGAACGCTGAAAGAAACAATGTTCAAGTCGTTAAATATCAACCTATCAGCGGTTGAAAATGTCTGCCAGGGTATGTTAAATTTGTATTTGTTTTCTATGGTATCGGCAGTATTTTTGTTGGCAAAAAAACTTATGTGTTCAAACTTCGATAGACCACGCAACCCTTGGATGTGGTCAAAATGCTCGTGGGTTATGAACACAGCACTTACCTGCTCAAGGCAAACCTCGTGGGCAATCAACATTTCTTTTATGCGTTTACATGAAAACCCTACATCTACTAACACGGTGCTATTTTTTGTCCTTATGAGACCACAATTCCCTGTACTCCCACTGCCCAGCATGTCAAATTTCATAGTTGCAATTAACGGCAATATGAAATTTCATTGCTAGAACTTGGCAAGGAAAAACGCTGCGTAAAGCGATGTGCCAACTCCATCCTCCATAATAGCCTTGTCCTTCTCTATGCCTCTTCTTCCCTGTTTGCCCATCAACGGCCTCCCATGGCGAAAATGAAACCTCAAATAATAAAATTCTTTTAAACTTTGACCGTTTTCGCTGGCAAACTCATCAACAAGCTTCCCTGGAATAGGGGAAATTTTACTAGTTTCTTTTTATCCGAAGCTTTATCTTATGTAGGAAAAAACCTATAGCATTACATCGAAAGTGTCCGCATACTCCCGCCGAGTCATGTCGGGAACACCGGATTTCGTCGTGTAAATATACCCTATCCCATGAAGGGTACGTAAAGCGTTGGCGCCAGATCCATTTTCTTTGAGCAATTGACGGATCTTGACGATATACTGATCCAATGACCGGCTTCTAATATTGGCATACTTGCCCCAAACATTATGGATAAGATTACGCCTACTTAGAATAGTGTTTTCATTGGAAGAAAAATGCTTTAAAATTCCCAACTCCTTCCGCCTGATGGGAATGGCATTTCCATTTTTGAAAATTATTTGCATCAAAGATGGTTTTATTATCGCTCCACAGAATTCAAAATCGTCATCGCATAGGGTAACATTGCTGGAAACGTTGTCCCTTTCCCTGCCATATGTTCTTCGCAGTACAACTTTTATTCTCGCGATTAATTCCGTAAAGCTAAACGGTTTTGTTATGAAATCTTCGGCACCTGCATCGAAGCCTTTCAACTTATAGTATTCATCCGAGAAAGCTGTCAGGAAAATTACCGGAATTTCTAGGTGGCTATTTTGCAGTTTCTTTATAACATCGAAACCATCGATGTCAGGCAAATTAATATCAAGAAGTAATATGCTAGCAGTTTCCTTTTGCAAAAATTCGACGGTACCTGACCCATTATGAAATGTTCGGACATCCATGCCGGAAATTTCTATTTGCTTTTGCAAGATCTCTGCCAATTTTTCGTCATCTTCCGACAGCACAACTAGAGGAGTATTTGTATTCATTTGAATGTAAAATTGGTCATTCTCTAATGGGGGAATTTTAAAAAGTCAACAAAATAAACATTTTCTTTCCAAAAAAAACTGCTTTTTGTAAAAATTCTCCGTAAATATGCCCCAAAGAGGTCAAATGTTGCAAACCAATCACGTGCCATAAAACACTCTATGATGGAAAAATATTGTATGGTGTAGAATTGTTATCATATTATTGACTAGTAGTTTATGAATATCCATGAACATCAAGCACAAAATTTATTAAAGGAATTCAACGTACCGGTACCGTTTGGAGTGTTGGTAGCCTCGGGGGATGATTACCAGGCTACTCTAGAAACATTACTTTTTGACAAGATCTGTGTCAAAGCTCAGATCCATGCTGGGGGAAGGGGAGCCGGGCATTTTAAAAAGGATCTTGGTTATGGAGGCGTAAAAATTACTTCTTCCAAGGAAGAGGCCCTTGACGTTATTGAAAGTATGATTGGAAATACGTTGGTAACCAAGCAGACAGGAAATGGCGGTAAACTTGTCCGCAAAGTGTATTTGGTAGAGCCGGTAAGATTTTCACAGGAATACTACGTCGCAATCCTGATCGATAGAAATCTTCGAAGGCCTATGCTAATGCTTTCCAGAGAAGGAGGTGTTGACATAGAAGCGATAGCCGACAGATCACCGAAAAAGTTACACAGAATAATCATCGAGCCCTCCATGGGGCTGACGGTTAGTCAAATAAAAGAACTGGCCAGCCAAATAAGATTGACCACAGAACAAACTCAGGAATTATCTAACCTGCTATTGCAACTATATGCACTGTTCATTGCCAAAGACTGTTCTCTAATTGAGATTAACCCGCTTGTTCTAGATAAAAGTGGTCATTTTTTAGCAATTGATTCGAAAATAAATTTCGATGACAATGCTCTCCCACGCCATCCGGATATTGTAAAATTGCGTGACATCGAAGAAGAAAATCCAAACGAAGTGGAAGCGTTGCAGTATAATTTGAATTATATCGCCCTCGACGGTAATATCGCATGCTTGGTAAATGGAGCTGGACTTGCCATGGCGACAATGGATCTAATACAATACCATGGGGGACAACCTGCAAATTTTTTGGACATTGGAGGAGGAGCAAATGAGGAGCAAATTACCCATGCCGTTAAAATAATCCTTAAAAATCCCAATATTAGGGGAATTGTTGTTAACATTTTTGGAGGGATCGTAAAATGCAATGCGGTGGCCCAAGGCATTGTAAATGCCGCCCGGGCAACCCTATTATCTATTTCCATGGTTGTTCGTTTTGAAGGTACAAACGTTGGAGAAGGGAAAGAGGTATTAAAAAGCAGCGGGCTAAGAATCATCTTTGCCAATGACCTCGATGATGCTGCCAATAGAATCGTTAACCTGTGCAAATAATAATTAATCTAGAACCCAACAAATGAGTATCCTGGTCAACAAAGAAACGCGTGTGGTTGTTTGTGGAATTACCGGAAAGGCTGGCACATTTCACTCGAACCAATGTCTAGAATTTGGGACCAAAATAGTGGCGGGGGTTACCCCGGGGAAAGGTGGTCAAGTGACGAGCAATATCCCGATCTTTAATTCGGTTCGGGAAAGCGTAACCAATGAAGGAGTCAATACGGCTTTGATCTTCGTACCTCCCATGTTTGCAGCTGCGTCGATCATGGAATGCATCGAAGCAAATTTAAAGCTCATAGTTTGCATAACGGAAGGAATCCCAGTATTGGACATGGTTAGGGTAAGTGTGGCGTTGGAACATTCTAATTCCCGCCTTGTTGGCCCAAACTGTCCCGGAATAATTTCCCCTGGCCAGCGGTGTAAAATTGGAATTATGCCGGCCTATATTCATAGGCCTGGGCCTGTTGGAATCGTTTCGCGGTCGGGGACACTTACCTACGAGGCCGTCTGGCAGGTGACCCAACAGGGCAGTGGCCAGTCAACATGCGTTGGGATTGGAGGTGACCAAATTATAGGGACGACTCATCTGGATGTGATAAAAATGTTTAATGCTGATCCAGAAACCGAAGCGATTTTGATGATAGGAGAAATCGGAGGAAGTTCTGAAGAACTTGCGGCTGCCTATATAAAGCAGCATGTCAAAAAACCAGTCGCCGCGTTTATTGCTGGAATAAGTGCGCCCCAAGGCCGTCGCATGGGCCATGCGGGGGCAATAGTATCCGGCAAATATGGAAGTGCCGAAAGCAAGCTGGCTACCCTCCGCGATGCCGGTGTCGCAATCGCAGAAGTCCCTTCCAAGATGGCAGAAACCTTGTTTTCTATCTATGGCAAATGAGCCTTTGTACCTTTTGGGCGACACTATTCTATTACGTGCAGTAGAAATTTTTGATTTTGAAATCATTTTCATGCCTAATTATCTTCCGTTTTTAATTTTTGTCTTGCAATGTATCGTATTTTCCCATTGATTTCCGAGCCATGGAAGAAGAAGTCGGTACAGAGTCACAGTTGATAAAGAATGTTTCTCCATTGGAGCTGAAGTATACGGATGTTGAGAAGTTGTCCATGGTTGTCACAGGAACGGGGAAAATTTTGGCACGGAAGTATACCGGATTGACAGCACATCAACAACGCCATGTCACGCGGATGATCAAACGAGCCCGCAATATGCTTTTGATGAAGTAGAGCGTTCCCATGAATGCCGATATTGTCGCTGCATCTCGGGAGTTGAAAGGAGGCGGAGTGGTTGTTTTACCAACGGAAACCGTCTATGGCCTTGCAGCCAATGCACTCGACGGAGAAGCTGTCAGGAAGATCTTTACCATTAAAGGTCGTCCGCTAAATAACCCATTGATTCTACACGTACTGGATAGTTCCTGGTTGGAACGGTATAGTCATGTGAAAAAATATTCAATACGCATTGAAAAAATTACCGGGGCATTTTGGCCGGGCCCAATCACCGTAGTCCTCCCCAAAAAGGCAATCATTCCGGACATCGTAACTTCTGGTTCCAGCAGGGTTGCAATCCGTTGCCCCGACCATCCGATTTTTCAAGCAGTTCTGCGGACTTCCGACCTGCCTCTGGCCGCTCCAAGTGCCAATCCATTTGGCTACGTCAGCCCGACCTGCATTGGGCAAGTAAAAGCAACCCTTGGTGATAGGGTAAAAATAATGCTCGATGGCGGTGAATGTGCCATTGGTTTGGAATCGACAATTTTGGACATAACCAGTCCGGTTCCCAGGATTTTGAGGCCGGGAGCGATAACCGCCGATGCCATTTCCGAAGTTTTGGGAGAAGATATCATCGACCATGATGTTCAGATTGTTTCTGAAAACCCGAGTGCTCCTGGCCAATTGAAACAGCACTATTGTACCGATACCCGTTTGGTCCTTTTTGAACATGGAAGCAGGGAACTTTCGCAGTATTTCGCTGGGAAAACAGCCATTGTGTTCATGCAAAGGCCGAAAAATTTCGATGGGATTGCGAAAAAATTACAACTCCCAGCCGAAGCTATTTTTTGGTTTAGCGACGATGGCAATTTAAATGTGGTGGCTAGGAACCTGTTTTCTACCCTCCAACGGCTTGACTCTGCACACTATAATGCCATTTTATGCGAACGGCCTCCGCGGGCAGGAATTGGGATAGCGATCGACGACAGGCTATTGCGGGCAGCTGCAAAATTTAAGCAATGAACATCACCGAATATGCTTAAAAATCAATGGCAAAAAGAAATGGGCGGGAAAATTCTTCCATGGTATTTCCGGCATTATGATATTCTTCTTTCAATTTTCCGTTAAAAGAACACTTTGTTGCCAATGATTTTGGAAAATTTTATTGTCAACATGGCCACGCTATTTGGCCTTGGAAAATTCCCGATTATGCCAGGAACACTTGGGTCGTTTATGGGATTACTGTTTCATATTATCCTCATACAAAATTTGTCAGCTTTTCTTATGATCTTTACACTCATCGCCATTATTTTGCTGGCCATCGTCATTTGCGACATGGCGGAAAAAGTGATTGGAGAAAAAGATCCGAGCTGTGTCATCCTCGATGAGTTCGTCGCGATGCCCATTTGTTTCCTTGGCATAAGGCATTTCGTCCCGGCGACAGTTGCCATGTGGAAAGTTTGGGTGCTTGGTTTTGTCATTTTTCGTATTTTTGATATTTTGAAACCACTTGGCATAAAAAAATCACAGAATCTTTCGGGGGGAATAGGTATCGTCGTCGACGATATCATTGCGGCAGCCTATACAAATGTTACCATGATTTTGATTTGCTTGACTATTCTGTAGTTGGTGACACTTTTCAAAAAGATGAAGACATTCCTAATCCGTCTGGTACCAATTTTATTGGTAATAATATTTTTTGGAGGGTCGATTCTAATCCACGAAATAGGACACTATGTGCTAGCAAAAAAAAGAGGACTGCTGGTACCAAAATTTTCCATTGGTTTTGGTCCAAAAATATTTGGATTTAGAATTCAGGAGACGGAATTCGTAGTTTCCTTGCTACCTCTGGGTGGATACGTGGCGATCCCACAGCTGGCTGATTTGCATGAGATCGAAGGAAATTTTGATCTGCCGGATGATGCGAAGCCGGCTACTTGCTTCGATAAGGTTATCGTCGCATTCGCAGGGCCGCTAGCCAATATGCTGTTGGCATTTGGTCTAGCAATCGTTGTCTATTTCATCGGGCTTCCAGTCTTGGAAGAGGAACTTACGACCACTGTCGGATATGTTGCGCCCGCATTAACCATGCCTGATGGGAACCAGACCCAGTCGCCAGCGTCCAAGGCTGGAATTCTTCCGAATGATAAAATTTTGTCCATAGACGGACACAGGGTCAAAAAATTCAATGAAATCGTGCAACTTATTGCCCTGGGAAATAAAAAAGACAGCCGTAAAGAACCATTGGCAACTCTTGAACTCGAACGCGATGGTGTAAGGTTACAAGTGTCAGTAAATCCTGTGCTCATCTCCTATTCCAAGCAACAGCATGACGCATTAAGGGTCATTGGAGTCCATCCCAAACAAACATTGATTGTTGGGGACCTACGACATTTGGATAAAACACAAGTACTGGAGCTTAAAAAAGGAGATCGCCTAGTATCGGCCAATGGTGTTCCCCTGCTGCATGTGCAGACATTGCGCGATATGGCTTCAAAGAATAAGACTATTTCCATGGAGATTGAACGCGATGGGAATTTTCAGACCGTCAATGTTCCAGTTGTAAAATTAGCCGTTAGGAAACCTTTTTGCGGATTAACTTTTTCGAAAAAGCGTTGGAAGCTTGACTTTATCCCAGCGGATGAAGACATTAGGTCGTTGAATCAAGGTCTACGGCAAAATTTTCCCCGTATACAAATTTTTTGCAGCAACGAAAAGTTTTTAGAAAAAAATGGTGTTTCCAATGGGGACCAACTGGTTGCTTTGGGGGGAAACAGGGTATTTTCTCCGGATGAAATTGGCAACGTCCTCAGGAATAATGACCAAGCGACACTAAAAATTTTGACAAAATCTGGAGAGAAAGAACTTCCCATAGAAAAAATTGCCGACGTTCATTTGTCTGATACAAAATTTGACCATGTGTGTGGCATAATATTTGAGCCCCACTTGATAATCCATAGGCCGACACCAGCCCAGCAAATAGTCGATTCGATGAACATTACCTTCAAAACACTTGGTAGCTTGTTTAGTAAAAGCTCTAGCATCTCTGCAAAACACTTGATGGGGCCGGCTGGCCTGATAAAAGTTTTACATACATTTGCCAAAAACAGCTTTCTCGCCCTGCTGTGTTTTGTTATTTTGATCAACGTAAATCTGGCGATTTTAAATTTGCTGCCTTTCCCTGTGTTGGATGGCGGTATAATTACCATTGCTCTATTGGAAAGATTTACAACGTGGAAATCCCTGAATAAAGTTTTAGCAAAGGTTCAGACCGTGTTTTTTGCTCTGCTGATCATGCTTTTGATCTATGTTACCTTTTTCGACTTTAGGCGTATATGGGCCGAAAAGCAAACAATTTTCGAAAATCAAAGAGAATCCCGACTAATCATACACCATGATCGCTAAACGTAGGCAAACGAATGAGGTAGTTGTTGGCCATGTTGCCATTGGGGGAAACAATGACATTAGCATCCAATCGATGACAAATATTCCCACAAAAAACGTGGAAGGCAATGTGCGGCAAATTTGCGAATTGTTCGAATGTGGATGCGAAATTGTTCGGCTGGCGGTAACGGATCTGGAGGGTGTAAAGTTTTTCGCTGAAATCAGAAAAATTCTACGGGCCAAGGATATTCCCATCCCCATGGTGGCCGATGTGCATTTTTCTCCAGCCATTGCCTTGAACTGTCTGGAAGTAGCCGATAAGGTTCGCATAAATGCGGGAAATTTTTCCGACAAGCTGATGGGGCCCCAATCGTTTTCGGATGATGAGTTCCTCGTAGGGAAAAATAAATTACAAAAATCCTTGGGCAAGTTTTTTCGGAGGGCGAAAGATTTAAAAAAGTCCGTGCGGATCGGAATTAATCATGGGTCTCTGGCTCCACGTATGGTTTACAAATTTGGGCATACGGATGTTGCCATGTGGGAAAGTGCCAAGGAATGCCTCGAAATGGCCTGGGAAGTTAAATTTGAAAATATCATTCTGTCATTTAAAGCCAGCGATGCCAAAAAAATGATAGCTGCCAATCGCCTAGCCTGTTTCAAGCTTGATGAAATGGGAAAACATTACCCCATTCACCTTGGGGTTACGGAATCTGGAAGTGGGGATTACGCCCGTATAAAATCAGCAATCGGCATAGGGAGTCTTCTGGTGGATGGCATTGGGGATACCCTGCGTGTTTCGCTGACAGAAGATCCGGGCAGGGAAATAGAGGTCGCAAAGAATATTTTGCAAGGGTGTGGAGCGAGACGTTATGGCATGGAATTCATCGCATGCCCGTCCTGTGGTCGCACATCCTACGATATTCAGTCTGTTCTTGGGGAGCTTAAAATGCAATTGGGAAAGCTAACGGGTGCTAAGAATTTGAAGATCGCCGTGATGGGGTGTATGGTAAACGGACCGGGGGAAGCGGAAGACGCCGATTTTGCAATTATTGGCAGTCCAAATGGAACCCTGTCCATATATCAAAATAGAAATTGTATCGTAAAAAATGTTTCGTGGGAAGAAACTTGTAAAATTTTGACGAAAGTTTGTCAATTAAAACTTGACGGGGCGTAATTGCCCCATACAATGTCTTCTTACTATGAATATTTTAAACAAACGAAATCGTGGTTTTACACTGGTAGAAATACTTATTGTTCTCATAATCTTAGCAGGCATAATTACGATGCTTACAAAAGGCACAATGAGTGGACGTAAAGCAGCTTTGGCCAATCAAACAAAAATAGACATGCAAGGGCGTGTCAAGTCAGCCGTCATCGCAAAGGTTGCTTTGCTTGGGCAAATGCCTCAAACAACAGATTTGACCGAGGCAGGCCTTGGGTTCCAGAAGGATGAGTTAAAAGATCCTTTTAAAGAAGCGTATACTTTTAAGATTGAAGGAAATACAGTTACTATCGAAGCGGGGACAACGGCAACGAAACTAGGTACCCCAGCTGTTAATGTTGATTGTACCCCATTCTTGCCTTGATAATCGCCTCGAAAATTATTTGGCACCAAATGCTCTTGGTGTTTTATTCATCAAGAAATACCATGGGGGAAGATAAACAACAGCCGGGATTTACCTTGCTAGAAATAATATTTGTCCTGGTGCTAATGGGAGCGTTTGCAGCCTGCTTCACCGTTAAGCCATTTAGATTCGAGGAAGATGTTGTCTATAAGACAAAAATCGCCCTATCCGAGGCTGTATTTCTAGCAAGATTGCGTTCTATGGCTTCCGATACTCCGATTGTTCTTTCTTTGACAAAGGAGAATGAACTGGAAATTAAAAAGGGTTATTGGGATAAAAAATATAGCAAAAGATTAGATCCGAAAATTTCGAAGTGTAGTTTTGTAGATTTTCCTTTTGAGAGTGGAGACTCAGATTACCCTAAGACGCCCTTCAAAGCTGGCCAGAAACTCCAAGAGAAAGTGATTTTCGAAGAAAAAATTTTTCTTCCTTTCCAATTAAAATTTTCACTTAATGGCAAAGAATGGTATATTAGCGTCGACATAAACGCACAAACGCAGGTATATTTAAAATGATGAAAGCTGGAGATCGAAAGGCTTTTTCTTTGATTGAAGTCCTCTGTGCAATCGTACTTTTTACGACTGTTATGTTGCCCATAATAAAATATTTTATGGAGCATGCAGCTATGCCAAAGGTTGATCAAACGGCTGTTGCTCTAATAGCGGACATAGATAATTGTATGACTCACAGGCAAGATCTGCGGTTTAGTGGTGAAAAGCAAGTCCATTGTTTGTTTGCTCCGAATGAACATTTTAAAGCAACATGCGAAAGACTGACCGTAAAGTCTAATCTCAAGCTTTGGACACTCACCATAAAAGGATATCCCCGTATTTCCCGAAAGATCGTAGCATATCTTTATGAATACGTTCCCTAAGCTTTTTCGTTAGCCTCTGGGATATTTTCGTTCCCAACATCTTCGTTTGTTGATTCTACAACCACTTTTGACTCCGTTTCCGTCTGCATCCTTGGTTGTTCTTTCCGTGCGATTATTTCGGTAGAAACCAGTGTGCCATCTTCAAATTCTATGACATACCCTTCGCGGATCAACCAATGTAAATTTTTGAAAAATTCCTGACCTACGGAATCTTTGGGAGAGTTCAAGGAGGATACGATTACGTTTTCCATGCCACTGGAAGGTTCTGGGGGTGTTGAAGCAAGAGCTTGCACTTGATCGCTCTCTTTTTCAAAACCATCGGGAAGAATTCCCAGGTGCTCCTGCGTGTACTGTAGACATAGGGATGTGATGGAAATTTTGGGATTGGCATCTATGATGGCGATGATTTTCTGAATATCATCCGTGAAAATATCCTCGGGCTGCCTGAATTTACGCCTAATCCCGGAGACATAGCTGATACCTGGTTTGCTACCAATTTTGTAAATCGTGAAGCCGGAACGTCCCAAACGTCCCCGCAAATTATTCGCAAAATTCAGTGGAAAAGATTTTTCTCTGCCAATCAGGACAAAGATTGATTTGCTCAATAAACTCCTCGGCATCCTGTCAAATGTTTCACCGGAAACCCGTACCGAATCATAGCTGGTAATGGCTTGACCCTTGAGGCATTCGATGAAATATTTCTTTACCTCACCGGTAGACTTCAACTCTATTTTTTCAACGGAATCTTCTTGTCCCTTTGGTTTGAAAATTTGCACCTTGGAAGCCTGGATTCGCCAGTTTTCTATTTCTTCCTCGGATGTAATTTTTTCTATCCTGCCTTTGAACTTCTCAAATGGAACACGCGGCAGAAATCTACTGTGATGCTCTAGCAAAATTTCTTGATATTTATGGTAATTTGGTGGGCACAAAACTTTGCCCGTCATGCCGCACCTATGCAAACAGATAAACTTTCCTGCTGGCGGAGGAACTTCCAGTTCTTCGATGTCGAAGTACTTCCCTGCGTGATTTCCTAAGACATGGTCTACCGCTGCATTTTCTGTTTCGAAAATGAAATTATCGTCGGTAGTCAAATAAAGATATTTATCTGCCTGGGTGTCTTTTTTCTTCACCACCATCGCGAATCGTTCTGGCTTTTCCAGAAATAGCTTTGCCACGGAAAATAGTTCATAGGTCTTATGGGTAGACCTTAGGGCGGACACTATGGCATCAAAAACTGTGTCATTGGGATAAAATTCGACATCAACTATCGGTTCGAAAGGTCGATGAAAGTTCTGAGTTTTTGGCGATCCCCTACCGTATCTATCCCTGCCTGATCTGCCAAACCTTTGGGGATGGGTACCGTCCTGAGAAGAATTCTTCCTTTCATTTCCGTCCTGCCAAGGATTTTTTTTAAAGCCCATACCATTGGAGGCATGCCCTGACCTGCGAAAACTTTTTTTGTCATTTTTAGCATGCGGATGGGGAAAGTCTTCTACTTTTTGTTTTTCCCACTTCGGCTGAAATGAAAAATTTTCCAACTCACTCAAATCCGCAATATTATCTCCTTCAACTGACATGGCGCCCTAATTTAATTGCCTAATGGGACAAATCCTGCTTTGCTTTTTCAAGCTCGAGTTTTTCCTTCTCTAACTCAATCCGTTGACGTTCCACTTCAATCTTATGTTTTTCAAATTCCAATGCACTATCATAGGTATTGTGAGCGGCTGTCTCTTCGGATAAAGGGCCCTGCGAAATTTTTGTAGATGAAGCCTGTTCCTTTTGTGCCGTAGCTTCACTTCCCAACGCCCCACCAGCTAGTCCTCCTATGGTATCTCCGAGAACGACTCCCCCTTTGTTTCCAGTTGCATGTCTCCCTCCAGCATCTACACCGGTACCCATGGCAGCACCATCCAGCGTTCCGCGGGTACATCCCGCGACCGCTAGGAGAAACAAACAGGAAGTTAAGTACACTAATAAACCTCTAGATGTTAGTTTTTTCTTTTTCATGGGAGTAAACATGTTTTATTTCACCCCTAAAAGCAAGTAAATTTATCAATGACAACATTTACATCCCGCGACCGCTATGAGGAACAAACAGGAAATTAAACACACTAATAAATCTCTAGACATTAGTTTTTTCTTTTTCATAGGGGTGAACATGTTTTATTTCACCCCTAAAAGCAAGTAAATTTATCCGCGAAAATATGCCAATAGGGACCATTCTCCATCGTCCATGGAGCTTTCTATCACGGATGCCCATCTTTTTTTAATAAATTTTGTAAATTCGGAAGCCACATCTAATTTTTCATCTTTCAGAATTCCACTTACGCACAATAGGCCACCAGGTTTTACAGAATTCACCAGCAAATCAGCATTCTCAACGAGAACGTTGGATAAAATATTTGCCATCAACAAATCCGCATGTCTACCCAGCAGACTCACCCTAACATCGCCGGTAACGAAATCCATCTGGTCTATGAACAGCCCATTCGCCAATGCATTTTCCTGGCTAATTCTTATGGCATCCGCGTCAATGTCGATGAATGTGACATGGGATAACCCCAATTTCAGAGCCGAAATGCCCAGTATGCCAGAACCACAGCCAATGTCGATACAACTTTTTATCATCAAATCGTTGGTCTTCTTGTATAAGCTTTTGAACATTACTAACGCCCGGGCACACAACCGTGAGGTTTCATGACTCCCAGATCCAAATGCCATGCCGGGCTCTATGTATACCCTTATTCCATCTTCGGGAATTTCAATTTCACCTTTCAGAAAAGTTGGAACCCAATATAAATCTTCACATTTCCATAGTTTAGCAGATTTTCTATATACCTCTTCCCAATCGGAAGGATTTATAATTGAAATTTCGGCGCTTCCTAGGTCGCTAAAAACGGACTTTATCTTAGCAAAATCTGCATTACCAACCTGCTCATTGGAAACGTAGCCACACAAAAAATATTTATCGTGCAAACAATCTTTCTCAATACTCCAGCAAACCAATTCTTGGTCGTCCAAAAATTCACCAATTAAATTTGCTCTTTCTTGAGATGAAATCTTCGAAAAAAACTTTAGCATATTTCTACTCAAAAAACTTTCCCTGCCTGAGAAAGCAGGGTTGATTCTTTGTTTATTTCCTGCTTTCCAAGCCTACCAGCGAAAATTACCTCCCTACTGGAATCGTCAGCGTCGGAACAACGTCAGCCGACGAGGCTTCGCCTGCTTGAAGATTAAACAGCATTGAAACAAACATAAATGTGGATTTTGAGTGTAAATCATTGTCCGCAATGTAGAACCAATGACCACGATAGTGTGTGGAGACAAAAGCATCCCGTGGTCTTTCTTTGGAACAATGTATCTTCAATAGTGTACCACTTGCATTTTGTGACCAATCAAACACGGATCCGTCTTCCGCGACCGTCGTTTGAACTACGCCATTTTCGATATCTTCGAAGGGAACATCTACGGCATGGGACAAGTAAAACAAGACCCCCATCAATGACCTTGTGCGAACTACCAAACCATTGTTGCCAGTTTTCAAAAAGTTACTTTCAAAGAAAAATTCATTTTTGTTTTGGTCAAGGTCGAGAATTTGTTTAAACTTGATAACATCTGCATTATTTGTGGTATTTTGCCTTATGCGCATGATCAAACCTTGTTGATTATTGGGATCGATACCGATGGCGATAAGATTGGCATCCTCTAATTTTTTTAACAAATCCGTCATTTCGTAGAATTTTTCATAGTTTGGTTTATGCCGTGGAGTTGGTCCCGAAGCACTTGGTGCGTTTTCCACGTCATTTATTTTTTCAACACACGTGTTGAATACTCTTTGTAATTTCCAACCCGAAGACGACATGCCAAGAGTTACATTCAATGGAATTGGTGTCATCATGTACTTGATGAATTCTTTCCCCCGTACGGGACGATAGGAAATTGTTGGAATTTGGTAATTCTTCATTAAAAAAGTTGGGACAACCTTTGTTTTACTGGAAACATCATTGGGGAACCACTCCATGGATTTCAAACCGCTATCGGCTCCCGCATTGCGCGATTCCGTTATGCCGTTGACCTCTAGGAAAAAAGGATTTTCGCGATACTTTAAACGAACGATATTTAACAATAGCTGGTTGTCTATGACTGACACCACGGCATTATTGTATCGAGGATGGGAGTGTTCAATAATTTTAGGTCCCATAGATTGACACCCCGTACTTCCTATGGCAGCCACAGCACATATTGTTTTCAAAAATTTATTCATTTATTGAAAGCAATATGTCTACTTTCCATTCCAAGGCAAGAAAATTTAATGAAAGATTTTATAATTTGTAAAGAGATGGAAAAGTTGTAAAACAAGAATTAAAACGTTTGCCATTTAATTTTCTAATACCAGAAGGCTAGCAACTATTTCTTTTGTTGTTTTTTTGTCCGTTGATGCCCCACCTATGACCCCAATGGTCTGGAAAGTTTTCAGCTTTTGAATTGGTAAATTTGAGGCGGTTTCCACGTGGAATGCCACCAAACCAATCTTTTTGGCGATTTGTGCCAATGTTTGGGTGTTATTAGAGTGTCTTCCTCCGGCAACGACGACAGCCTGCACGCCTTTCTTTTTGAAACTTAAGATTGCCTGTTGGCGTCTACGCGATGAACCGCAAATGGTATTTTTTATTTCGGCATTGGGATATATTTTAGAGATTTTACTGGCAAAACTTTTAAAAGAATCTTCGTCGATGGTAGACTGGGCAATTACCAATATTTGACCTAGATTATCCTTCAAATGATCTAATTCTTCCTCGGAATTTATTATGAATACATTACCATCTTTTACAAAACTTACCAATGTTTGTACTTCTGGATGAGATTTATTTCCGATGATTAGGATGTTTTTCCCTTTTCCTGATTCACATTCTACCATTTTTGATATCCTAACAACGTGCGGACAGGTCCCGTCAATTACGGTATTAAAAAGTTTATGGAACTTGGCCCATTGCTCTCTGGGACACCCATGGGCACGAATTAGAAGGACATCTTGCGGAGTAATTTTCTCCAAATCACAATCCCCGAGCAATTTTACACCAGCAACTTTCACATTTTCCATGACTTCTTTATTGTGGACGAGTTCTCCTGCAACGTATACTCGACCGGTACATTGCCTACATGCGTCATAGGCCAGTCCTAAGACACGTTTTACTCCGCCACAAAATCCTGAAACATTTGCTACGATTACCTTCACAGATATTTGATCATCTTGGCAAAATAATAAAAGTCAACGCCCTGCTACCATTGATTATTTTATTGCAAAGGTGTAAAAATCAACAAAAGATATATATCTTTGCAATTCGCATACCCATAGATGAACATAATTTTTTTATACCCTCATACCCTATTGTTTTTGTTGTTTTTGCCGATTTTCAAAGGCATTTATCGCAAACATGTTCGTCAGCCGTCCATTGTAATTCCCAATGGACCACTGTTGAAAAAAATCATTGGAAGGCACCTAAAACCCTCCGAAAATTCTCTCATTCACTACAGGATACTTGCGGTACTGCTATTACTATTAGCATATGCGGAACCAATGGTTATTATGGAAACATTGATAATACGATGTAGCCATTATTTAATAGGAGCAAGCCTGGTATGTTTTCTTTGGGAAATGTTTTTACGAAATACTTTCCTACAAAAAATCCCGTAACCTATGATTTTCGCCGGTATTAAAGTTTTTTTAGTCATAGTGATGGTACCATTTTGCGTTGGCCTGTTGTTTGCTTACAGCCTATTTCATAGGAACAAAAAATTGAAAGTTTTATCGGATGAAAATATGCATGGTAAAATTTTGTCGAACTTCAATGGCGTGAATTTCAGAATCAAAATATTGCTTTGCGTGGTCATTTCATGCGTATATTCTTTTCTATTGGTAGGGGACAGAAAAATAGGGAACTTTATGTTAAAAATTAGCACAGGCCGGAATTTGACAAAATTTTTGATTATTTTACTCATTGTCGAACAATTGGTTTCAACCAGAAAACATGCCAAAAGTCATTACGTCGACAGGAAATCACCCCATGCTTGAAGGTATTGAAATAAGAATCATTGCAAGATAGCTTGAAAAGTTTATCAATTCGCGTAAAATTCTAAAAAAATGGCTAATAATGTCATAATGCATTGCGGTATGGAATCGATCACACTGGTGGAAATCGATGGCCGGGGAATTTTCGTCAAAGTAGAATCCTACGCGATCCAGTCCAAAGAAGATCTCAAGGAAAATGTCATGGGTTGGTTACGAGCTTTCGCAAAGGCGGTATCTCAAATCCCAAAAGCAACGAAAAAAAGAATAACGCTAATCGTTCCGCCCAACGATCAAGTTTTTATAAAACATATTCAAATTCCAGAAGTAACGGAAAAAAGTATTCAGGAAGCATTTAAATTTGAGTGTGAACATAATTTCCCTGGGGGGACTAGGGAGTGGTGTTTGGACATTTATTGGAACAATGACCAAACAAATCATGCCCTTGGGATTGCTATTCCGAGGGCAGTATCGGAACAAATGGTTGATATCCTAATTCGCAATAAAATAGATTTTTCATATATTTGTCCGGAAATAGTGCTCAATACTATTGCCATTCAGAAATATGCCGATTCTCCAATGAATTCCATGCTGGTATACATGGGAGAAAATTCATCATATTTAACGTGCATTGGAAATGGTGCGGAATACTCTCGTAGCATACCCATTACGGGAATACATCTAATTAAAACGATTACAGAATCGCAAAAAGTATCCTTCGAAAAGGCTAAGCTTTTGCTTTTGGAATTTTTTAGCAATCAGAAAGATGAAAATCGTGCATTCATGACCTACTACCTAAAACAATTTTCTCAAAAATTGCGTCAGGAAATTAAAAAATCTGAGCTGTTTTACTGTAGAACCTTGAAGCAGCATCCGATAAAAAAGTTGTACCTGACTGGAAATGAAAGCTACCTGTATGACGCATTTAATACCGCAAAAGATATGGTAATTATTAATATGTTTGATACTTTTAAACATAAATTTACATGTAGCCTACGCGAAGAAGAGATAGTGCTCGTAAAAAACAACATAGGTGTATTCATTGGGGCAGTGTATTGTTTGAATTCTAAACAAGTACAACCGTTGAAGTTATTTTCCGTAGACTTTTCAACTCAAATAGAATTTCAGCGCCAAAATTTTGGGTATTTACTTATTTTTATTGTCATTACACTGGCATTATTAACGGGATTAAAAATATTAAAAAAAGACGCGATAAACCTTGAAACCAAGAAATCTCAACTGGAAGCAAAATTGCTTGAAGTTAACGCGGATATTATCAGGTATGAAGAAGCCCACGCAGAACATGAAATTTTGCGCTCATTTATAGTGGGTGCCAAATTGTCCCTATATTCTCAAGCCGCTTGGGCAGATTTATTCAACGAAATCCAGTGTAAAATGGAGCACTTGAAAACTGCCTGGATAGAATCGCTTACGTGGGCAGACAAGAAGGATGGCAATGGCGATAACAAGATTAAGGTTTCGGCAAAAATATGGATTAATAATGGCGAAACAAAAAGGCTAATCAACAAAATCATCGAAGAGTTGATATCGTCGTTGGGTGAAATAAAGGGAATTGATCACATTGAAAACATACAAATGTCACTGGCAAATGGTGATATTTTACCTTTTTCGTTTGATGTAATACTGGGGCAACAATCTGAAATTCTTGTAAGATGAAAAAACTTTTCTTTAAACGTCATTGCTTATTTTTCATTACCGTCACCATACTGGCGGTGTGTCAGATCTTAATTATAAGAAACTGCTTCCATGCCTATCGCAATAAAATTTTGCAAAAGGAAAGTGTTACAGCCCTAACAAGCTCCCTCGGCATTAAACAGTCGAAGCTACCCTATGACCATTTGGAAAAAGAGCGACAGTTCAAAGCAGATATAATTCAGTATAGGAAATTTGTATCAAAAATCTGGGAAAATATGGCAAGATTAGCCTACGCTAGTAGTGCTCGTAGTTTACCCCCCAACCACATAGCAGTATTTTTTGAAATATCAGAGTACCTAACATGGGCACGGGAATCTTGCGATGCACTGGGTGTAGAGTTTGAGCCTACTTGTTCCTTTGGTTTTAAGGACTTTTTCGAAAAAAATGAACAACCCTTGCTCAATGAAATTTATGATATTCACCGCCAACAGGAACAGCTCAGATTACTCATTTCCTACTTACTAGAAACACGAACCTCCTACCTAAAAATTCTATCCATTGAACGTGGTGATCTGCCACATTCCAACTATTTTGAGAACGGTGATATATTTTTCCCTGATGTTAGACAAGTAGGGGGTATTAGGTCGTACCTTTATAAGATAAAGTTTACAACGTTTACCGATTCTTTCAGAAATTTTCTCAAAAATTTATATGAGAATGAAATCCCCATCATCTTTAGACAAATTTCGATACATCCAAATTATACGTTCAAGCTAGTAAAAAATAATTCCAATCAAATATTGGAATGTCTTGCATCGACATTTTCATTGGTGATAGAGTTTCTGGACATTCCTTCGCAACTCGTGCAGAATAATAAAAAGAGTGCGGCACTATATAGAAAAATTTCATATGAAACCGCCCCTTAGGGTCATATTCCTGTTCTTTGCAAACTTTTCGCAGACCTAAATACTCTTGTGTAGAAAAAATACCACAAGAAAGTATGTTGCTAAGCACATTAGGCCATATTTTCTTGAAAATACATTTTTTACTGCAAAAATATACCAGGTAGCCACCGTTATAAAAATAAGAGCACCGGTTTCTACCAGAAATGATCCTTTCGCAAAGTACAGAGGATGTATTAGGGTACAAAGTCCGGTTATCAGCATCAGGTTTAATAGGTTTGATCCAATGATGTTTCCGGAACAAATGGTATAATGTCGCTGTTTAGCCGCTGTTGTAACAACAAAAATCTCAGGAGCGCTTGTTCCCAAGGCCAGTAACGAAAACCCTATAAACGTTTCCGATATTTTAAAAAAGTTCGAAATATGGTAGCAGGATGTTACCACCAAGTGAGCTCCAATGGTCAGAAAGACAATGGAAGATATGAAAACGACACCGCTTTTCTTGGTGGACCACGGGTTAAGACTTTCCACACCAATGCAGGTTTTGTCCGATGAATTTTTAAATTTTTTTCTCAAAAATGGGAACAATAGGTAGGCCACAAATGTTGTCAAAAAGATGGCGCTTGCACACCGTGTTATTTGGCCTCTCAAACAGCAAAAGGTAAAGAAAATTGTCAACGCAACCAGCAGAGGAAATTCCACCCATACCACTCTTTTATTGCACTTGAACGGAGAAACAAGGGATGCTATACCAAACCCGAGGGCCAAGTTCGAAAAATTACTGCCCACGATATTGCCCATCGCAATGTTAGGATGGTCTTCTAGGATCGCCGTTATGGCCGACACGAGGTCTGGAGCTGCCGTTCCGATTGAAATCAAAAATATTTCAGCCATGGCTGAATTTATGTTGAACTTACGCAGTATGTGTAAAGCGGAATCACAAAAGAATTTTGCTCCGTACGTTAGAAATATGAACCCAATAGCCAAAAAAAATACGACATGAAATAACACCATTGTCGCCATATTTATAAAATTTTCCAGATTCTCAAGCATGAAAATATCCTATTTTCTTCGCTGCACCGTCAAAATGGTTGTGTTTGAATTTTTAATGATTAACCATTGGGAAAAGAATCCATGTGCGCCTTCGAAATTAAAAATTTGAAATTGTCGGTAAGTGATAATGTCATATTGGATGGACTTTCCCTAAAAATTCTTCCGGGAGAAATCCATGCTTTCGTTGGGAAAAATGGGATCGGGAAAAGTTCTTTGGCTAAGGCCATTGCGGGACATCCGGCATACAAAATTCAACGGGGGGATATTGTCCTGGATGGGGAAAGTATCGTGGGGAAGGCCCCCGATGAAATTGCAAGGAAAGGATTTTTTTTGGCCTTTCAATCTCCACAGGAACTTACAGGAATTTCATTGGCAAACTTTATTCGTGCTGCGGTACAAGCAAGGCTGCCTAAGGGAACCCCACTGAACGGTGTAGATTTCTATAAAAATTTGTATGCCAAAATGGAGGCTTTGCAAATGGATAAATCTTTCACTTCGCGGTCGTTAAATGATGGCTTCTCGGGCGGAGAGAAGAAACGTTGCGAGGTCTTGCAAATGATGATGGTCGAGCCAAAATATGCGATCCTCGATGAGATGGATAGTGGGCTCGACATTGATGCATTAAAAATCGTTTCAAATGCTGTCAACGCCATGCGAGATGGTACTTTTGCGGCAATAATTATTACGCACCATAACAAACTTTTAGAATATATAGGACCGGATTTTGTCCATATCATTTCCGATGGGAAAATTGCAATGAGTGGAGGTTTGGAACTCATCGATAGGTTGGAAAAATTTGGCTATGGATTTATCCACGATGAACATACATTGTAAAACGACATGGACAATCTTCACCAATCCATTGACGCTGCAAATTTTCACTATGACATTGATTACAAGTATGATGCTGGCGTTGGTCTACATGAACAGACAATTGATTATATTTCCGATGTCAAAAACGATGCCCCTTGGATTCGGGAATTTCGAAAGACCGCACTAAAAAAGTTCCATGAAATATCTTTACCGAGGTGGGTGACCAATCGCGATGTCCGCGATTTAGATTTTTCTGCCATTCGATATTATCTGGCCAATGATCAGTTGCCACAAATGTCCTGGGAAAAGGTTCCTCAGGATGTGAAGACAACTTTTGAACGGCTTGGGGTACCGGAGAAAGAAAGAAAATTTTTTGCGGGAGTCGAGGCTCAATTCGACAGTGAATCGGCATATTCTCGCATCAAAGAAGATCTCAGCAAACAGGGTGTAATTTTTGTCAATTCGACGGAAGGGTTGAACAAATTTCCAGAAATATTTCGAAAATATTTTGGAACGGTTGTTCCAATTACGGATAACAAGTTCAGTGCTTTGAACAGTGCCGTTTTCAGCGGAGGGAGCTTCATCTATGTCCCTAAAAATGTTCAAGTAAAACAACCACTGCAGGCGTATTTTCGCATAAATTCAGAACGGTTTGGACAATTTGAACGTACTTTAATTATTGTGGATGAAGGTGCCGAAGTGACGTACTTGGAAGGATGTACCGCTCCGAAATTTGAAACGTCCACTTTACATTCCGCCGTTGTGGAAATCATTGCCCTAAAAAATGCAAAAATTCAGTACATTACCGTCCAGAATTGGTCGAACAATGTTTTCAACCTGGTGACCAAGCGTGGTGTTGCCCATGAAAACGCAGAAATTAAATGGATTGATTGTAATATCGGTTCCCGCCTAACGATGAAATACCCGGCGATTTATCTAGCGGGGAAATATGCCAAGGGTGAAGTCTTATCTATAGCAGTCGCTGCCGATGGCCAAATCCAAGACACCGGAGCAAAAATGATACACCTCGCCGATAACACCTCTTCAAACATTGTATCAAAATCCGTTTCCTTCGGTGGGGGTATGGCATCCTATCGGGGAGTTGTCAATATTTCAAAGAATTTAAAAGGTTGTAAAAATAATACCGTTTGCGATGCACTTTTGATAAATCCAACTAGTAAAACTGCAACTTTCCCTAAAATTAATGTTAGCGGCAATAAAAATATCGTCCAACATGAAGCCAGTGTGTCAAAAATTAGCGAGGAACAGATTTTCTATATGCAACAGCGAGGCATCCCTGAAGCCCAAGCCGTAAGTCTAAGTGTCAACGGTTTCATCAATGATTTGGTGCGAGAATTTCCGATGGAATACAGCATCGAGATGAAACGCTTGATTGACATGCAAACGGAAAAAGCAATTGGATGATCAATTATCAATGGCTCGGGCATTCAAATTTATTACTTTAGCATCAATTGAACGGCCTTGAGGACAGATTCTATGCTGATATCTTCCGTCAAGAAGCCACCACTTTGAGGACAGCTGTCGGGCATGACGATTATTTTATCAGCATTAAATATTGGCCCGGTAACGAGGGCATTGGTAACACCATATATGCAAATCAATGGACGGCCGAACATGTTGGCCAAGTGCATACCTCCGGTGTCAATCGCGATTACTAGAGCATCCCTTTGCATATAACTTGCCAATTCGAGTATGTTCGTTTTACCAGCCAAATTTAAAATCCTTTCCCGATTGAGAAAAAGAGAAATTTCATCGATAAACATAGCATCTGCCTTCGTGCCATACAGATTCATGTGCACGTCCTTATATATTCCATGAATTCTTTCGATTAAAATTCTCCAAGATTTCGCAGGCCAGCGTTTGCGGGGAGTATTGATGGATCCACACACCATTCCGATTGTACGTTTAGCTTTTGAAGTAATTCCCACATCTGTACACAATTTGAATGGGGAAAGATTATCTTCGCACTCAATCCCAAATTCATTCAATGCATTTTCCCATAATTTTGTTTGATGTAAAGATCCAGTATCAGCACCGCTTTCATACAAGTTATTTATAAAAATTTTTCTATAGGATCTATTTTTGGAATCCGTTCCTATCCTTTTGGGAGCACCCATCAAAATCGCTTCAATATCACCGCGCAGTGAGTTAACAAGCGAAATATAAACATCCGGGTATGGGTAAACCTCTTTAATTTTTAGAATATTGAGAAAATATTTAAAATTTTTTTCGGGTAATTGTACCACTTTGTCTGCAATTTCCAATGCGGCAAGAAAATCGACGAACTGTTTTTGGCAAGTCAAGATTAGTTCCATATCAGGACGGTAATGTTTTAGCGTCCGTAACACAGCTACTGCCATGATAATATCCCCCAACCAATTTGGCATGCGTACCATAACATGGAGATTTATTTGTGTTTCGAGCTTGATGTTCAGGTACTTTTGAGACTGTGACAACCATTCACACCTCCGTTTCACCAAATTTTTTATATCATAGGCTGCTACTTTCCACCTATCATGAGCCCATAGCCAGTCGGAACAGACGCTTTCATTTATCTTCAAAATTTCTTCCAAGTGTCTATTGGCAGCAAACAGGATTGTTTTGGGATCATTTTCATCGAAATTTAGCCTTTTAATCTTAATGTTTGCCTCCCAGAAGCCAACTCTCCTAGGGTATAGGAAATAAACGGGCACTTTAAACTTTTGATATAGCAGAGCTGGTAGGTCCGTCGACGCAATTAGCCGGTTGAAAAATATCATGCGATGGCCGCTATCGCCGGCATTTTGATCGAACAGTAACGATATTATCCCTTTATTTTTTAGGATCTGCATCGCTTCGAATATGCCTTTTTTACGAGAGACCAATTTCATCCCGCATCCTTCGCGGGTATACTTTACAAACTTTTCCAATAATCGGTTATCGAATGGTCGGTAAACGACGCCTACTTCGGGCCAATCGACGTCATCTACGATTTTTGGCAAAAGCGTCATACTCTCCATTAAAGTAAAGTGAGGAACCAGAACAATGGCTCCCTGTTTCCCCATTAGAATTTGCCTAATAACCGTTTTATATTCTTCGTTTAATTTAAAATCTGTCTTTATTCTTTTTTTACTAAGAAAGTTTCCGGCAACACTTAACAAGCCAAGTTCTATGAGGCGGAAAAAGTTTTCTCTACAGACTTTTCTGCGCCAGAGTGCACTTCGATTAGGGAAAGCATAATATAAATTCGACAACACAAGTCGTCTACGGGAAGGCATTGCAAACATAACAATGCTGCCACACACGATGCACAATAATCGAAGGATACACTTAGGCGTATGCGCCAACAAATATCCAAACAGGACTAGGATGTAATATAGCGTAATTTATCCTTTCAAAATCAACAAAAACTAACCTGCAAAATACATTGATCGAAAAAGGAAATATGTCCATGCAAAGATAGAAAGATGCGCAAAATTTTACCCACCTACCTTGCATCGATTGTTTTATTGTAAATTGCGCCTCTCACCTTTTTTCAAACAATTCTTCCTGGGGCACCAAATGTTTTACTTTAAGATAACGATATTCCGGTAATCCGGTACCGGCAGGAATTAGGTGTCCCATGATGACATTTTCCTTAAATCCTTTCAAAGGATCGCATTTCCCAAGCGTAGCAGCTTCCGTCAAAACTTTGGTGGTCTCTTGGAATGATGCAGCGGCAATAAAACTATCCGTTTCTATGGATGACTTTGTTATGCCCATCAAAACTGGTTCGCTGGTAGCAGGCTCTCCTCCCGCTTCTAGGATTTTTTTATTTTCGGCCATGAACAGGTCACGACTAACCTGCTCTCCCCAGAAAAAGTCAGAATCTCCTGGTTCTAGTACCCGTACTTTTTTCAGCATACATGCGACAATAATTTCTATGTGTTTGTCGTTGATGACAACACCCTGCAACCTGTAGACCTTTTGAATTTCAGAAACCAAATATTCCTGAAGGCTCGATGGGCCCAAAATGCTCAATATTTCATGGGGATCCGGAGAGCCATCGGTTAAGCTTTGCCCTTTGTTTATGAAATCACCTTCATGGACAATGATGTGCTTCCCCTGGGCAATCAAATGTTCCTGCCTTTCACCCGTTTCGCTATCGGTGATAAAAATACGACGCTTATTGCGCAAAGTCCCACCGAAGGACACGATACCATCCGATTTTGCCATTTCTGCGACATCTTTAGGACATCTAGCTTCGAACAATTCTGCAATTCTCGGCAATCCACCGGTAATATCCTGGGTTTTGGAGGCCGAACGGGAAGTTTTTGCCAACAATGCCCCAGCTTGCACCTCATTGCTATTATTTACGATGACCTGAGCTCCGGTCGGGATAGAATATGTGGCCACTACTTTATCTGTGGGCAACCCCTGGTCATTGATACCTGCTAAAATTTCAATCACTGGGTTTAGGTCATCCTTATGTTCGATGATGATGATGGTTATGCGCCCCGTTGAAACATCGACATCCCTCTTAATTGTTACGCCGGGGATCATGTCCTTGAAGTTTATGACACCTGGTTTTTCCGATAAAATTGGCATATTATGTGGATCCCACATGACGATCAAATCGCCCTTTCCAATTTTTGCACCATCGGAAACGTAGAGTAAGGCGCCAGGCACGATAGAATAAACCTCCAACTCATGGCCTTCAGAATCGACAATTTGAATAGATCCTGTTTTGTTCAACACAATATTTGCGTTTTCGAGGGTTGTAACCATTCTCAAACCATTAAATTTGACAAAACCAGCGTGTCGTGCCCGATATTCTGAACTTTTCAAGACTTGGCTGGCAACACCACCCACGTGAAAGGTCCTTAATGTTAACTGTGTTCCCGGTTCACCGATGGATTGAGCAGCAATTACTCCAACGGCAGTTCCTCGCTCAACTATGCTATTCGTAGCAGGATTAATCCCATATGCCTTTGCTGGAATTGTACTTTTTGTCATATGTGTTAGCGGCGACATAATCTTGACACGTTCGACGCCACATTCTTCTATGCGTTTGGCGATGTCGGCCGTTATTAACTCACCAGCCGCGACTATTATTTCGTCCGGATCAAGCAAATTTTTTACATCTTCACTGGTACAACGGCCAATAATCCTATCTGCCAGACTGACAATTTCGTCATCGCCTTCCCAAATTGCCGATTTCCATACGCCATTTCTATTTCCATCGTCGTGATCTTCTATCACACAGTCCATAGCAACGTCGCACAACTTGCGTGTTAGATACCCCGCATCTGCCGTTTTTAAAGCAGCATCGGCCAAACCTTTTCTGGCACCGTGCGTAGAACTAAAATATTCTAGAACGGACAAACCTTCCCGAAATGATGACAATATTGGTTGTTCGATAATTTCTCCTGACGGTTTTGCCATAAGACCGCGCATACCGCATAGCTGACGGACCTGTTGCCGATTGCCACGGGCGCCGGAATCCATCATCAAAAATATCGAATTTACATCGCTTGCCCCACCATTTTTGGCTAGCGATTCAAATGCCATTTGGGCAATATCATCGGTAGCCGTAGTCCAAATATCAACTATTTTATTGTAACGTTCACCGGAAGTAATGATACCTCTTTTATGTTGTGCTTCCACGTCAGCAATTTTCTTCTTAGCAGCGGAAATGACATTTTGTTTATTGTCTGGAATTATCATATCACTAATTCCAATGGATAATCCCGCCTTCGTAGCTTCCTTAAACCCAAGATCTTTTAATTTATCCAAGACTTTTACGGCAAGTTCTTGGCCGACTACCTTATACGTATTAAGAACGAGATCTCCCAGCTTCCCTTTGGCCACGGGAGAGTTTACAAATCCCAAAGCCTGAGGGAAAATGCTGTTAAAAATTATCCGGCCAAGCGTGGTTTCTATGATCTTTGCATTTGGATCGCCATAGCGAGTATTCTGCTTATAATCTGGATTCACATAGCGTACCCTATCGTGCTTTCTCAAAATATTTTCCGCATCTATCCGCAATGCTTCTTCGACACTAGATATCAATGGTAAAGTTGCATTTGGGTCTTTCTTTACCATAGGATCAATCGTGAGATAATAGCAACCTAGGACGATGTCCTGCGAAGGAACAAGTACTGGTTTTCCACTCGATGGCGAAAAAATGTTCTTCGAAGCTAACATCAACATCCTTGCTTCCATTACAGCTTCCAAGGACAGTGGCACGTGTACGGCCATTTGGTCACCGTCGAAGTCAGCATTGAAAGCTGCACATACCAATGGATGCAATCGTATGGCATCCCCTTCTATCAAGAGGGGTTCAAATGCTTGGATAGACAATCTATGGAGCGTAGGTGCACGATTTAGCAATATTGGATGCTCACGGGTTACTTCTTCCAGGATGTCCCAAACTTCTGGGGCCTGCTTTTCTATCATCTTGCGGGCACTGCGAACCGTATGAACAAAACCGAGTTCCTTCAAACGCCTTATGATAAACGGCTCAAATAGTATCCAAGCCATACGTTTCGGTAATCCGCACTGGTGGATTTTCAATTCTGGGCCCACGACGATTACCGATCGTCCACTATAATCGACGCGCTTGCCCAATAGATTCTGCCTAAAACGTCCCTGTTTCCCCTTCAACATTTCGCTGAGGGATTTCAAAGGCCTATTGCCTGCCCCCATGACACTCCTCCCATGCTTGTCGTTGTCGAATAATGCATCGACTGCCTCCTGGAGCATGCGCATTTCATTGTGAATTATGACATCAGGAGTTTTTAGGCTCAATAGACTTTTCAGGCGATTATTTCGATTGATAACCCTGCGATACAAGTCATTTAAGTCACTGGTAGCAAAACGCCCTCCATCTAGGGGGACCAGAGGACGCAAATCGGGAGGAATAATCGGCAAAACTTCTAGTATCATCCATTCCGGCCGAACATTACTTGTTTCAAATCCATTCACCAACTTTAACCGTTTGGTCAAAACCTTTTTTGCCTGCTTTGAGTGAGTAACTTTCAACTGTTCCTGCAACTCCGTTATAAGGTCTTGCAGATCAATTCGGGCCAAAATATCTCGCACAGCTTCTGCTCCTATTTTTGCTACAAAGGCATCATCGCCATATTCCTCCTGCAACTGAGAATACTCCTTTTCCGTTAACAGTTGGTATTTTTGCAAAGGCGTAACTCCTGGATCAACGATCATATAGCGCTCATAGTATATGACCTTTTCCAAATTTTTTGCCGTTATATCGAGCATCAACCCGATTCGACTTGGTAAGCTTTTTAGGAACCAAACGTGTGATATTGGAACCGCGAGCTCTATGTGTCCCATTCTTTCTCGACGGACGCGGGAGACTGTGACTTCGACACCACATCGTTCACAGACCATTCCTTTGTGCTTAATTCGTTTGTATTTGCCACAGGCACATTCATAGTCGCGAACTGGACCAAAAATTTTCTGACAAAACAATCCTCCCGGTTCGGGCTTAAAAGTTCTGTAATTTATCGTCTCCGGATTTTTTATTTCACCGCTTGACCACGAGCGAATAGTATCAGGAGAAGCGATGGCAATACCAACACGATTATAATTGCTGATATCATCAAACCCTAAAATCGACTTTACTTCTTTGAAATTAGTTTTTTCTGCGAAACTCATTGTCTTACCAATTCCCTAGTTAAAAATTTTCCATGTCCAATAGCCTATCGTCTTCCAATTTGATGTCTAGGCATAATCCTTGCATCTCTTTTACGAGAACATTAAACGATTGCGGTACTCCCGCATCCAAAGATGTATCCCCTTTTACTATGGATTCGTAAATCCTTGTCCTTCCCTGTAAATCATCGGATTTGACGGTCAACAACTCCTGTAACGAATAGGCTGCCCCATAGGCCTCAAGTGCCCAAACTTCCATCTCTCCAAACCGCTGACCTCCATATTGTGCACGACCTCCCAGGGGCTGTTGCGTTATCAGGCTGTATGGACCAACGGCACGGGCATGGACTTTGTCGGCGACAAGATGGTTCAGTTTCATCATATAAATGTAGCCAATCATCACTTTCTGATCAAATTTTCTACCCGTACAACCGTCGAATAAATCGACCTTTCCGCCTGCCGGTAAACCTGCTTGCTTATATAACTCCTGCATTTTACTCTCTCTAACCCCATCGAATACGGGAGTTGAAACCGTTATGCCAAGTTTTTTGCATACCAAGCCCAGATGTGTTTCCAAAACCTGTCCAACATTCATACGGCCTGGGACGCCGAGAGGATTAGTATTATGTCGATGGGAGTCCCATCTTCCAAAAATGGCATATCTTCCGATTTGACAATCTTTGAAACAACACCCTTATTGCCATGACGGCCAGCCATTTTATCCCCGACTTGTATCTTCCGTTTGTTTGCAATGAACACCTTAACATTTTTGATGATACCACTGTCGTCGATGTTTCCAGATTCAATGGCCGCAATTTTGTGCAATCTTTCCTTCTCCAAATCATCAAATTTTGCCTGGTATACTTCGATGATTTCCGTGATCTTAGTCCTAACTGGAGACGCAGCCATCCTAACATTACTTCCGCAGGCTGCCAATCTGCGCAACAATGTTTTTGTGATTTTTCTATTAGCCGGCAAAATCACTTCTCCAGTCTCGTTGTCCGTAATATCCAATGGAATTTTTTCTCCCAATAAAATGCTGGAAAAAGCTTCTGTTAGGTCATCCCGGATCATATCCGCTTGGGCACGAAATTCCTCGTTAGTCTTTTTAATTCTTCGTTTGCACTCTATTTCGGAAATATCTTCTCGTTCATTATCTATCCTGCTAGAAATTTTCACATCCATAACGGTTCCATAGCATCCTGCAGGTGCCAACAGTGACGAATCCTTAACATCAGCTGCTTTTTCACCAAAAATAGCCCGCAGAAGTTTTTCTTCCGGTGCCAAATCCGTTTCCGTTTTTGGTGTAATTTTCCCAACCAGAATATCTCCTGGCTTTACTTCAGCCCCGATCTTAATGATGCCATTTCTGCTCAAATTTTTCAATGCTTCATCCCCAACGTTTGGAATATCCCTTGTTATTTCTTCAGGGCCGAGCTTCGTATCGCGGGCAGATACTTCATACTCTTCTACATGAATCGATGTAAAAACATCATCCCGAATCATACGTTCGTTTAAAATTACCGCATCTTCAAAATTATACCCATTCCACGGCATAAACGCCACAAGAACGTTCTTGCCCAGAGCCAAAATACCATTATCGGTTGCCGCCCCATCTGCTAAAATATCGCCCGCTTGCACCTGTTGATTTTTACTTACCACCGGCTTTTGATTAAAACATGTGGATGCGTTCGATCTCCAATATTTGCGCAAATGATAAATTTGAATATTTTTTCCATGGGAGCCATCGGATTCATTAAAATTATTCGGCAATTTTCCATCTTTGGTTACGATAATTCTTGTCCCGTCGATGGAAGCAACAATACCGTCGGATTTTGCTAGAATCACGTGCCCAGAATCACATGCCAGTTTTTTCTCAATTCCAGTTCCAACAAGAGGTGCTTCCGTTATCAACAATGGTACTCCCTGGCGCTGCATGTTAGCCCCCATGAGGGCGCGACTGGTATCGTCATGTTCAAGGAATGGAATCAGTCCAGCGGCAATGGAAATTACCTGCTTTGGAGAAACATCCATTAGATCGACATCCTTCGGATCAACCTCAAGAATCTCGCTTGATTTCCTCACGGTGATTTTCCCGGTCAAATTGCCATTTTCGTCGATGTCAGAATTTGCTTGAGCGATCAATTTGTTTTCCTCCTTATCCGCAGATAGATAGACAACGTCAGGAGAAACACGGCCATTATTTACCACACGGTATGGGGTTTCAATGAAACCGAAATCGTTTATGCGCGCATAGGTGCTCAACGAGTTGATCAACCCAATATTTGGACCTTCCGGTGTTTCAATTGGGCAAATTCTGCCATAGTGTGATGCGTGTACATCCCTAACTTCCATACCAGCGCGATCCCGATTCAAACCACTCGGACCAATGGCGGACAACCTTCTTTTATGGGTGAGTTCGGATAGTGGATTTATCTGATCCATAAATTGAGACAATTGACTCCGTGCAAAGAAGTCCCTAATGACGGACATTAGCATTTTCCCATTAATTAATTTTTGTGCCGAAAGTATGTCAACGCTTTGATTTAGCAGGGACATTTTTTCCCGTATTACCCTTTCCATACGAGCTAACCCAATGCGACATTGGTTGATCAAAAGTTCACCGACTCCCCGAATCCTTCTGCTACCCAAACTATCAATGTCATCGATGGAACCACCTTCGCCGGATCGAAGTAAACACAGATACTTCGTTGCTGCCACAATGTCGTCTACGCCCACCAGGGTATCGTTTAAATCCTTATGTAGTCCCAGCTTGCTGTTGATTTTATACCTTCCAATCTTACTGAGGTCATAGCGTTTACTATCTTTAAAACTGCGAACAAAAAATGACTGTGCATTTTGCAAATTCAGAGGTTCTCCGGGCCTAAAATGCCTATAAATTTCATAGAGTGCCTCTTCCTCGTTCCGTGTCGCATCCTTTTTCAGGCTGCGAATTATTAGGCCGCCATCTTCCGAAACATTTACAACCGAGATGGTGGTAATACCAGCTTCGATAAAACTTTTTAACATGCCTTTGCCTAAGGGTTCGTAGGCCCGTGCCAAGACAATGCCATGTTTTACGTCTATCACATCATCCGTTAAAACGATGTCGACAAGAGACTCTTTCTTGATTAGTCGATCTACGCTAACCTCTTGCAGTTTGTAAAAAACCGACAATATTTCCCGGTCCGAACTATAACCAAACGCACGTAGCAGGGTCGTTAGGAGGAATCGACGACGCCTACGACGCCTGTCCAAATAAACATACAAAAGGTCATTCTGATCATTTTGTACCTCTATCCAAGTTCCGCGATCAGGCATTATGCGGAATGCATGTAATAATTTTCCCGTCACATGGGTGGCAACTTCGAAGCAAATGCCCGGAGACCGGTGCAACTGACTGACAACAACACGTTCTGTCCCACTAATCACAAACGAACCACGCTCGCTCATGATCGGAATTTCCCCTATGTAAATCTCTTCCTCCCTCGGATCTTCACCACTGGAAAGCTTTAGGCGTAAAAACAATGGAGCAGCATAGGTTCGACTTTCCTTGATGCAGAAATCCTCCGAGTATTTGGCTGGAGCAACCCTATAGGACACATAATTCAACGAGGCTGTCCCATCATAGCTTTCGATGGGAAACGTTCGCCTAAAAACCGCTTCTAGTCCAACATCTTGCCGATCCTTCGCTTCCACATCAGCCTGTAAAAATTCTTTAAATGAATTTATCTGTGCTTCAATGAGATAAGGCGGAGTTATTACTTCCTTTAAACTTCCGAAACTAACGTGATTTTTGTCCATCATAGGATGCGATGATTTTCTTAAAATTTTTATACAAACTATTCAACCATAGTCCCCTTTACCGTACTTATACCAAATACAATAAAAAAGACCACAGCTTTTTCCCCAAAAAAGATCATATGATTAAAAATAATCACATGGAGAAAGCTACTTCAGCTCAACGGTTGCTCCGGCAGCTTCTAATTTTTTCTTTATTTCCTCTGCATCGGCCTTTGAAACCGCCTCTTTTACGGTCTTTGGAGCCCCTTCGACAAGATCTTTAGCCTCCTTTAGCCCAAGTCCTGCGACTTCGCGGACGGCTTTGATGACTTCAATCTTTTTATCGCCCGTTGCTTTTAGCACGACCTCGAACTCAGTTTTCTCTTCTGTGGCAGGTGAATCTGCTGCAGCTGTGGCCGCAACGGTTGCTACCGCTGCTACCGGTGCTGCTGCACTGACACCCCACTTAGTCTCCAAGTCCTTAACCAAGGAAGAGATCTCCAATACCGACTGTTCACTTAACCAATCTATTACCTGTTCTTTCGTTATACTTGCCATTTTCTTTCCTTTCGAAATTTCGCTAGCGGCATTACCAAACGCCATTTAATTAAGAAACACTTTTCCTAGCAAAGTTTCATTTTTTTGAAAAATTCTATAATCTTGCCTTGGCCTGCAACACATTCAATATTCCCTGCGGAACGGCATTCATCGTTCGCACCAACTTTGTTGCTGGAGTACCTAACAAGGCCAAAAATTTTGCACGCAAAACATCCATTCCGGGAAGTTCCGCCAATGTGCTTATATCCTGTAAACTAAGCAGCTTGCCGCCAAGCAAACCACCCCGCATTGCCAATTTTTCCTCCTTACTATTTTTGTGAAACTCCTTCAATAATTTCGCTATTCCAGCAGGATTTTTCCCGCCAACAACGAGAGCTATTTGCCCTTCGAAACCACCCGCTGGCATCGGCAAAGACCTCTCTTCGGTTGCTTTTTGCAGCAGGGACTTTTTTACAACGTGAAATTCACCCTGCTCCGAACGTAATTTTTGACGCAAATTGGAAACGTCGGAGACCGTTACGCCACGGAAATCCGTAAAAAATACATAGTTTGACTTATCAAGGTGTTTACCTATCTCTCCAACCAAAAGTTTCTTTTCGTTTCTCATTTTTTCCCTTAAAACTTTCCAAATATCTTCTGTGACAACCGAATGCCCGGTGTCATGGTTCCTGCTATGGTCATCGATTCTACAAATTTACCGCGAAATTCTGCTGGACGCATCTTCGATAGAACATCTATGGCCACATCGCAATTTTCCACCAATTTTGGCCCACCAAATGATCGTTTGCCTATCACAATTGCCAAATTAGCGGTTTTATCCATCTTAAATTCTATCCGACCAGCCTTTACCGCTTGAATTGCAGAAGGCAAATCGTCCGAAACGGTACCGGTTTTAGGATTTGGCATTAAACCCCGTGGCCCCAAAATCCTAGCAGCCGAGCGAACCTCTTTCATGGCTGATGTTGTTGCAACGGCCACATCGAAATCCAACCAACCGTCGTTGATTTTTTGTAAAATATCATGCAAGCCTGCCTCATCAGCTCCTGCAGCCAGTGCACCCGCCGGGTCATCGGTGAACGCTAATACTTTTACCCTTCGGCCACTACCATGTGGCAATGACACAGTCCCGCGAACCATTTGATCACTTTGTTTTGGGTCTACCCCCAGGTGGACAGATAACACGACGGTTTCATCAAACTTTGTTTTTGGCATTTTCTCCAGCAGTTCAATGGCTTCCGATACGGAATATCCACTCCCCAAGTCGGAAACCTCCAGCGCTTTAGTATATCGTTTGCTTGATTTTTTCATAAACTTATTATTTAACGACCTCAATTCCCATGCTTCTTGCTGTTCCTTCAATTATTTTAGCCGCCTGCTCAATCGAATTAGCGTTCAAATCTTCCTTCTTAATATTGGCGATTTCCATAACCTGGGCCATTGTGACTTTCCCGACTTTGTCACGGTTTGGAACACCCGATGCCTTTTCTATGCCAGCGGCTTTTTTGAGCAAGACTGCAGCGGGGGGAGATTTAAGAATAAAACTAAATGTTTTATCCGCATAGACGGATATGACTGTCGGTAAAATCATTCCATTTTGGTCCTTTGTCTTGGCATTGAATTCTTTGCAAAAACCCATAATGTTTATGCCGGCTGCTCCCAGTGCTGGGCCGACCGGAGGCGCAGGATTTGCAGCACCGGCTGGCAACTGTAACTTTATCTCTTTGATAACCTTTTTTGCCATTTTTTACTCCTAAAAACTCTAATTTTCTCCGTCAGCACATCGTCTAACTTGCCAAAATTCTAAATCGACCGGAGTCGAACGACCAAACATCGAAACATTTACACGTAGCCGACCTTCTTCCGTATCAATACCTTCTATTGTTCCTGTCAAGTTTAAAAATGGACCATCATTAATTTTTACAATTTCGCCCAGGTCATAGGTAACCTTCGGAATGCTTTGTCCACTAACAGCTTCAACCTTTGCCAAAATGTTGTCAATTTCATCCTGTTTCAATGCAACGGGATTTCGGTCCCCTACAAATCTAACAACCCCTGGAACATTTTTTACAAGAGAAAATGGTTCTTCGAGAAACTTGCCGTTGGCGCCATACATTTTCATCTTAATAAAAACATAGCCTGGGTAAAATTTTCTCACGCGGGAATATTTCTTACCATTTTTTATCTCCGTAACTTTCTCAGCCGGAACTAGTACTTCCTGGATAATATCTTCAAAGTTATGCTCCTTTTCGAGAATATGAATGGCGTCCTTGACTTTACTTTCCTGATTTGACAAGGTCTGCAAAACGAACCATTTTGGCAGCAACATTTTTTCGTCGAACACGGTCTCAAGTTCTTCTAGTGTCTCGTCATCCATTCTATTCTAACCTCTAACGCACTTGATCATAAAATCTACGACATTGAATAGTGAAAAATCTACTACGCTTACATAAAAGCTGATCAAAAGCATACCAATTATGACAACGATGGTAGATTTTCCCAATTCCTTTTTCACAGGCCAAGCTACTTTTTTGAGCTCGTCCAATGTTTCAACAAAAAAACGTTTCGTCTTTCCTAGCATACATCACTCTTTTCGTAGAAACCATGGCAGGAGAAGAGGGACTCGAACCCCCAACTTACGGTTTTGGAGACCGTTGCTCTACCAATTGAACTATTCTCCTTTGATTTCAAACATTAACTCATATTTCTTTTTTCGACGACAGGTAGCGTACGGGCTTCCCTCGAATACTGTCTCAGGCTATTACTTCTGTGATACGTCCTGCCCCTATGGTACGACCCCCTTCACGGATAGCAAAACGTTGTCCTTTTTCCATGGCTATCTGTTTCTGCAGAAGCAATTCTATGCTTAAATTATCCCCTGGCATTACCATCTCCCTACCTTCCGGCAAATTAATAATACCCGTAACATCAGCTGTTCCAAAGTAGAACTGAGGACGATATCCATTGAAAAATGAAGTATGGCGACCCCCTTCGTCTTTGGTTAGAACATATATTTCAGCCTTTGCCTTTGTATGCGGATGAATTGACCCGATCTTGGCCAATACCTGCCCCCGTTCAACGCCATCTTTGTCAATGCCGCGCAGAAGTATTCCAACATTGTCACCGGCTTGCCCTCTATCTAACAGTTTGCGAAACATTTCAATTCCTGTGCATGTGGTTTTTACCGTATTGCGCAACCCAACAATTTCGATTTCTTCTCCGACCCTGATAGCTCCACGTTCAATACGACCCGTTGCGACAGTCCCCCTTCCCGTAATCGAGAAAACATCTTCGATGGCCATTAAAAATGGCATATCTATGTTTCTAACAGGTTCTGGAATGTCATTGTCGATTGCATTCAGTAGCTCGCCGATGGCCTTAACTCCTTCCGGTTTACCTTCCAGCGCTGCCAAAGCAGATCCGCGAATGATGGTGACCTTATCGCCAGGATATTCATATTTGTTCAAAAGTTCACGAACTTCCATCTCGACCAGATCAAGCAATTCCGGATCATCCAAAAGGTCAACCTTATTTAAAAACACAACCAGGTTCGGAACTCCTACTTGGCGAGCAAGCAATATGTGTTCACGGGTTTGAGGCATGGGGCCATCATAGGCGCTAACGACCAAAATCGCTCCATCCATTTGGGCAGCTCCGGTAATCATATTTTTAACAAAATCGGCATGGCCTGGGCAGTCGACGTGGGCATAGTGGCGAAGTTCCGTCTGATATTCGACGTGGGATACGGCGATTGTGACAGTTTTGGTAGAATCACGGACCGTTCCACCTTTGGTAACATCAGCGTAAGACTTGAATTCGGCCAACTTCTTGTCCGACTGTACTTTTAATATAGCCGTTGTTAATGTTGACTTTCCATGGTCAACGTGCCCTATAGTTCCAACATTTACGTGTGGCTTATTCCGTTCGAAGGTTTCTTTTGCCATTTTGTTTCCTTTTTTATTTTTATATAAAATTTAAATTTTAAACTCTGGAGCCCCCGAGCAGACTTGAACTGCCGACCTCATCCTTACCAAGGATGCGCTCTGCCAGCTGAGCTACAAGGGCGCCCGCCATTGACAACGCCACGACGGCGTGTACGTTACCTAAGACCGATTGTCTGCAATTTGCAAGGTCACAGGAAAACGTCAATATTTATTTTTACCGTTTGATAATTTTCCAAATTAACAAAACCGGTGCATGATACTATTTACTTTCCTCAAAGTAAAGAATCGGTGCTCTTTTCCCACAAGATATTTTTAAAAACTGTCGTTTTTTTTCTTGCCTCATGTATTTTATACGCCCCAAATGCTTTTTAGGTCAAATTTTCAGGGTTTAATTTTTGCAAGTCAGCCGGAATGAATAGCCCATTCTGCCGGATTAGTTTTCCGTCGAAGTATATCTCACCGCCACCATATTCCTTGCGTTGGATGCAAACCAAATCCCAGTGTATTTGCGAACGATTGCCATTATCGGCTTCCTCATAGGCTTGGCCAGGGGTAAAATGGAAGGATCCTGCAATTTTTTCGTCGAATAAAATATCACATACAGGGTCTAAAATATGCGGGTTGAGCCCAAATGCAAACTCGCCAACATAGCGGCTGCCTTCATCGGCGTCTAAAATTTTGTTCAGAGCATTCGTTTTATTTCCAGCGTCCCCTGCGATGATTTTGCCATCCTTAAATTCTAGGCGAATATTTTCGAAGGGAATTCCTTGGTAGACCGTTGGGGTATTGTACTGAATTATTCCATTGACCGAATTTTTGACGGGAGCCGTATATACCTCGCCATCCGGAATATTGTGGCGTCCTCCACAGGGAATCGCGGGAATGCCCTTTATGGAAAATGATAAATCGGTACCGTTCCCAACAATTCTAACCTTATCCGCAGCTTCCATCCGTTTCTTTAGAGCTTCCATATTTGCTTCCATTTTGGAATAGTCCATCGTACAGACTCGGAAGAAAAATTCTTCAAATTCATCGGTGCTCATCTTAGCCTGCTGGGCAAAACCATCGCTGGGCCAACGGAGAATTACCCATTTTGTTTTTTGAACGCGCCAATCTTGAACCGGACGCATGATTCTGTCTATCATCATACGTTGTTCCTGGGCAACATCCGATTGGTAAAATGCATTATTCCCGCCGCGAAGTGCGATGAATGCTTGCATCTTTTTCATCTCATCCAGAAATACTTCACCGATGCTTGTAAAAGCTTCTTCGGAAAGAATCTTGTTCTGGGCACGGGCGACTTTGTTGGATTGTAATCGCAGAAATGGAACCCCACCCCTAGTGTGAATAGCCTGAATTAGGGCAATCGTCATGTCGTCGGGGATGTCGATATTATTTACCAAGACCCGCTCACCTTTTTGTAAATTTATTGAAAATTCAACCAGCGTTCTAGCTAATTTTTCATATCTTTCGTCATTTTTTAACATAAGCAGTAGATGCTATATACTGTACAAAGTTGGGAGATGGCAAATAAAAAAACCAAATGTCCGAAGCTTTTCCTAATACCGTTACCCCTGCGGTATTTTTTAAAAAAACAGATCTTTTTTTATTTTCGATGCCATCGATTCTCCATGTAAATACCCAATGATGGCAAACGCAAATTCTGCTGCTGCACCGGGTCCCTTGGCTGTTATAAAATGATGATCAACGACAACGCGTTCATTTTTATCAACATTTGTCAGGATATCATGTGTGCACGGATGGGCGCAATAGTTTACATTTTCTAAAACTCCTGCATTTTGTAAAATTAGTGGGGCTGCGCATATTGCACACATCAATTTGTCCGCTTCATGAAAAGAACGCACTAAATTGAGAACTGCTCCGTCATCTTTCAGCGAAAAAGAACCAGGGCCGCCAGGTAAAATTAGACCGTCAAAATTGGACACCGCTACTTTGTCAATGGTTGTATCAGCAACTAATTTAATATTATGCGCACCACTTACTCCAACATCACCATGGGCAGAAATAAGTGAAACATCAATCCCACATCTCAATAAAATGTCAACGGGTATTATCAGTTCAATTTCTTCTACGCCATTTCCAAAGAGACAACAAAGCCTTTTACTCATGTTCTACGAGCTTACTCCTATTTATGCTCTTTGTCTACTTTTTTTAATGAAAAAAGACTTTCTTCCCCATCCGACCTATCCGATGCCGATGTATCGTTCATTGGTTTGAAAGATGATGAAGCCGCCGCCGCCATGGCTGAAATTTTATTTAATAGGCTGTCTAAGGATTGTACCATAGTTTTGAGCGTTGAAAATATTTTCATCTTATTGTCATCGGTAACGGTATATTTCCCGATTTTGTTTATCCTAGCAGCAACATTCGCAACGGTTTCTCCTGGATGTTTGTCATAGTCGTCCGGAATACCATCCCCATCGAGATCATTGAGCATGACAAAAACAGCTCGAAGTTCTTCCTTTATCCTTGCCCATTCATCATCCGGAGTTTGCCTCAATTGATCCAGTCTTTCTTGCACATCTCTTACCATGTCGGGTAAATCGTTGGTCCGGGCTTGGGTTACTGCCACGTTCGCATCAACAAAATTACCAGATTCCATGGGAGATGGCGGCGCCTTACTGTCCGCAAAAAGACTAGCCACTGTACTGAAGGATAGGCCTATTGGGGCTACCTCAGGCCTCGTAGACCTCTCGGCGCTACTTGCTTTACTTAATTCACTAATATTAATATCGAGGGCGAAATTATTCATAATTATACTTTCAATTTACCATTGTTAGATATGGTGCGATGTGTTTTCGTTTCCATATCAATATCATCTTCTGACAATGATGTTTTATCTATCAACTCTCTTACGATTTTTACCAAGTCTCTTTCGGCTCTATCAGCTGTCTTCATGAAGTTACTTAAAATGTTCGCAAAAGCTACTTCGTCGAGTGCCTCCATGGATCGAGTATAGGATAGAACGATATTTTGTGTCTTAGCGTCTAGCCCAAAAGTTGCCTGATTGTACGTGATTCCACATAGATTTAGTTCCAAGACTTTTTCAAAAAATTCTTCACTACATCCATATGGAACCGTGCAAATCGGTGAATAAAGATAAACAACTTCGCTATTCTTAGGTAGCTCAACCACATATTCTCTCTGTCCATTCTCTTTCCGAAGGACACAAAGTCCATTTTTATCAAGAAATAACTTACTTCCTATCCTGGTTCCCGCAAGTTGCAGGTAACGATCTAAAACTTTGTGGTATGCCCCCATTAACAACTCCTATCGCTTAATTTTAAAAATTAGGCCATAAACTGTAAAGAAAAGATTGATAATCTTATTAAAAACACATACCGAAGACTAGTGTCAAGCTTTTTTGATAAATCTATGAACTATGGGCATCGGAACAGATTACGCAGCAAGTTTATACGCTCAGGATTTACAAGTTTTAACAAACATGAAATAGTTGAATTATTGCTAACACTAAGCATTCCTAGAAAAGATGTAAAAACAATTGCCAAGATATTGTTGAAAACATTTGGTTCAATAAGGGGAATTTTTGACGCTAGCATCACTGATTTAGTACAAATAAAGGGAATTGGTGAATCGACAGCCGTCGCATTGAAAATCATCCGGTCCGTTAATAACCTGTATCTACAGGAACAACTTGAGGATACACCGATTTGCAATTCCGTTGAAAAAGCATCTATGCTGTGGAAAAATAGACTATCGAACCTAACAATTGAAGTCCTTGAGGTGGCTTACTTAGATTCGTCGCTACGGCTCATGAAAAACGGAATCGAACGATTAGAAACGGGAACGATTGTGGCAACGGTAGTATACCCCAGAAAAATAGCAGAAGCTGCCCTACGGCGCGGAGCAAGAGCGATAATGTTGGCTCACAACCATCCCAGTGGCTCTGCGGAACCATCCGATTGCGATGAACGCAATACCAGGACAATAAAAATAGCCTTACGATATTTGGATATACAACTCGTAGACCATATAATCGTCGCTACCAACGGAACCTTTTCTTTCAAAGAAAATGGGTTATTGTAGCTTTTCAATTTAATTGTTACAATTTTCCCGTGGTTGCGAGGTATATTTTTTCATATTCTTTGGCAGATTTTGTCCAAGAGAAATCCTTTTTCATCGCCGACTGCCGCAATTTTCCGAAATCTTTAGGGCGATCGTAGTAGGTGGCACATGCCCATCCTATGGTGTTATATAGTGCGGAATCTGTTAAATCATTAAACATAAACCCAGTTCCCGTACCGGTCAATTCGTCGTAATTATCGACGGTATCAATTAGTCCCCCCGTAGCATGTACGATTGGCAAGCTTCCGTAAATCATAGAATACATTTGATTCAGCCCACATGGTTCATACCTACTTGGCATGACAAAGAAATCACTTCCTGCTTCTATCAAATGGGAAAGTCGTTCATCGAAGCCAACCCATGCGGAGATTTGACCTCCAAAGCGAGACGTTATGTCCTGCAATCTCCATTCCAGATGTTGCTCTCCGGATCCCAATACGGCAAATTGGACATTCATATTTCTTAGAACATCCGGTAAAATATCACAAAGAATATCCAGTCCCTTTTGATGAAAAAACCTAGAAACCACACCAAAAATCGGAATGTTTAAATCATTGGACAATCCCAATTCCCGTTGCAAATGTTGTTTACATATTTTTTTCCCTCCCAACGACCGTGCCGAGAAATTTTCTGGCAAAAATTTATCAATTGCTGGATTCCAAACATCCGTATCTACACCATTGCAGATACCAACCAAATCCCTTGCCCGGTATTTGAGGACATCATTCAGACCATATCCGTATTCTGCGGTCTTGATTTCTTCGGCATATGTTTTGCTTACGGTTGTAATTTTACTGGCAAATTGCAATGCTCCCTTCATAACATTTACAGCACCACATGCTTCCATGGCAAATGGATGCCAATAGTGATCATACAATCCCGTAAATCGCAGTAAATCTTTACTGGCATATCCATGATGGGCCATGTTGTGAATGGTAAAAATTGACTTCGTACCGTTTAAAATGTTCGGCTTAGTGTGCAAGCTCAAGAGGGCTGGAATTATGCCCGTTGGCCAGTCATTTGTATGTATGATATCGGGTGCCCAATTTAGAAACGGACACATGTCGATGACGGCTCGACAAAAAAATGCAAAACGTTCCCAGTTGTCATGGTATCCGTTCCCAAACTCTCCATAAATCCCATGGCGAGCAAAATATCTATGGAATTCGATGAAATAAACCGGAATGTTTCCATGTTCCGTCTGCAACAATTGGGCAAATTCCGTACCATACCCCATGTTGATAATCATGGGGCCTTCAACAACCTTGCACCTGGAAACGTAATTTATGGAACCGTATTTTGGCAAAACAATGCGCACGTCATGCCCCATTTGTTTCAAAGCAGCTGCCAAAGAAGGTATAACATCTCCCAGACCTCCGACCTTAGCATATGGACTACATTCGGAGGTTGCAAATAATATTTTCACGGATTTATTTCAAACGGAAATAGGCGAATTGTCAAAAAAGATCGAAATTTTCTTAAAATATGAGGATAATTTGTCCAAGTTAAGATATGTATAAAATCGCTAGGCCGCAATCAAGGGAACAAACACACACAATAGACTCAACCGTTTAGGTAATTATTAATTTTACAAAGACACCTTCGGTCTAAGAATATCGGGTGTATGATTGTTTTAGTTGGCAGGGGCACATTTTCCCAACCATTGGGCCGAAAGATTCACGGAACAATGCGTTTATTTCTGCCGTTAATCTGAATCATTATTCCTCTTTCCCCTAATTTTTTGCTTCACGGAGAAGCTCTGACACATTACCTGTCAGTTGCAAATTCTTATGTGGGGCTGCATCGAAGTGTCCACCTCTGGCAATTGAAACCAATGCTATTGCCGTAGGGCATTGCAATAATTGTAGTGCAACGTCATACAGAGTAGCTTCGTTAAAATTTATGGTACCCGACAAATTAGTTTCCAACCACTGGGATAGGACATCGATTCTTTTTTGTGGCCATTCGGAATTTTTGCACCACTGTACAAAATTTTGAGACAACTGTACATCTTTTCTGAAGTGAATGCTTAGGTCGTCTACGCTAGGTATAGAAAGAGATAATTGTTCAAGTTTGCCACCATTGTGACATATTTCAATGACTGGATGCTTGAAAAGATTTGCAACGGATAGGCAGGAATTTGTATCGAACATTTTGTTGGAATTTTCATCACCATAACCCAGCCTGTGCCTCAGCAAATTTATCATTTCATGGGTGTGAGTACGATCGCCAACTTGTTCTAGTATTGCATTAAACCCACAGTTATTATGTCCATCTCCAGACGTATTGCTCTTACTCCTACCAGCAATGCCTAAAAGATTACCCAACGTAATGTCATTGACATACTGGGGAATCGCTGGAATGACTTCTGTCGGCTGTATTTGTAAACCGGATTTAGATCCAGAGCCTGTTGGGGGTAAATTATTGGGCTTTGCATTTGTTGCATTATTAACGACGATTGCACGGTGAAGCTGCTGATGTTGGAGAAATTTAAGTATGTCCATAAAGCAACACGGAGTGTACGTTTCAGCTGTCAATTTTCAAGGAAAATTTTTCAAGAATTTGTAAAGTATTAGATAGTCTGATATGAAGGAAAAATGAAGAAAACTTCATAAAATTTGACCAGCGATAGTTAAAATAAATCACGGAAAATTACTTCCGAATAACGATTGCAAAGTTGGAATGTTTCCCCAAAACATTTGCCATGTCAGATAAGTCTTTTGTCCATCTTCATGTGCACACGGATTACAGTTTGCTCGATGGTGCATGTCGCATGGATAGGCTCTTCGACCGTGTCACCGAGCTTAAAATGCCAGCAATTGCAATGACAGATCATGGAAATATTTTTGGGGTTCCCGACTTCATGAAATATGCCCAAAAAGCGAATGTTAAACCGATCATTGGGTGTGAGTTTTATACCTTACATCATGAGGATATTACGGAAAGGAAGAAACATCCGGTTTATCATACGATATTATTGGCAAAGAACTTAAATGGATATAAAAATTTGTGCAAATTGGTTTCCACTGCCCATAGGGAAGGTTTTTACTACAGGCCTCGGATAAATTTCGACCTTTTGAAGAAATATGGCATGGATTTGGTATGCCTAAGCGGGTGTATTCAAGGATACTTGCCCCAAATGCTACTGGAAGGGAACGATGAGCTAGCAAAGCAGGGGTTGGAAGAATTGGTATCGATTTTTGGCAAAGAGAATTTCTTCGTGGAGATACAGAATCACGGAATGGATGAACAAAAGGTCGTTTTACCAAAGCTATTGAAACTAGCGGACGATGGCGGTGTTCGTGCAGTGGCTACCAACGATTGTCACTATGTTTTGCAAACGGATTGGGAAGCCCACGATGCCATGCTATGTATCCAAACCGGAGCAAAGGTTAAAGATGAAAATCGCATGCGAATGGGATGGCATCAATTTTACATAAAGTCCCGCGGAGAAATGGAGTTGCTCTTCGACGGCCGTTCGGATGTTCTAGACAATACGCTTGCTGTCGCGGAGATGTGCAGTTTCGAAATGCCCTATGGGGAAAACCACTATCCGGTCTTTCGAAAAGCGAACGAAGACAACGTTTCCAACGGAGAATTTTTGCGGAATTTATGCCTGAAAGGGTTAAAAGAGCGATATAATGTCGATTACGTCGCCACAACGGAACCGGAAGAGAAAAAGGCCGCAGTGGGAAAAAAGAAAGAGGCCTTCGGGGTAGACGAAATAAGCCAGGAAGAAAAACATTCCCCTGAAAATCTCAGTAGGCGACTTGACTACGAATTGTCGACCATAGAAAAAACGGGATTCGTCGACTATTTTTTAATCGTTTGGGATTTTGTTAATTGGGCCAAAACGAATGGTGTTGTTGTAGGGCCTGGACGCGGATCAGGGGCTGGATGTCTGATGGCCTATGTGCTAAAAATTACGGATATCGATCCCATACGATTCAATTTGCTTTTTGAAAGATTTCTCAACCCGGAGCGAATCTCTCCTCCGGACTTTGACATAGACTTTTGCATGAATCGCCGGGAGGATGTCATTGAGTACGTTCGCAATGTCTATGGCCGGGATCACGTTGCGAATATTATAACCTTTGGAACGTTTGGTGCGAAAATGGTTATTCGGGATCTTTGTAGGGTCTATGACATTCCCTATGAAGATGCGGATAGAATAGCAAAAATGGTTCCGGATGACCTTGGCATCACCATAGAAAATGCGATTACCAAATCGGTGGAATTACGTAATGAGCGGCAACACAATGCCCTGATTAGTAGAATCTTGGACGAAGGGAAAATTTTGGAGGGTATGGTACGGAATACGGGAACCCATGCCTGTGGAATCATTATTGCCGATCGACCGACACAGGATCTCGTGCCCGTAACCATCCAAGACAATGTGCTGTGCACGCAGTATGCAAAGGAGGCGGTGGAAGAGTTGGGATTGCTAAAAATGGACTTTCTAGGATTGAAAACTCTAACGGTGATTGACTTGGCGGAAAGAAACATTCGCCATCGACCAGGATTAGAAAATTTTAGCGTTTCCAATGTCGGATTGGAAGACGAAGATACATTTGCACTAATACGGACCGGTGATACAACGGGGGTCTTCCAGTTTGAATCTACAGGAATTCAGTGCTGGTGTAGGCAATTTGGGTTTACCAGTGTTGATGATATTAGTGCGTTAAGTGCATTATATCGACCGGGGCCGATGGAGTGGTTATCGGAATATGTGGCAGGGAAAAAAGATCCGACAAAGATTAAATACGCCCACCCCCTACTGGAAAATGTCTGCCGATCTACAAATGGCATCCTTGTGTATCAGGAACAAGTTATGGAAGCAGCACGCGTAATAGCTGGATATTCGCTCGGTGGAGCTGATATTTTGCGGCGTGCAATGGGGAAAAAAAAGGTTGACGTGATGAATGAGCAGCGCGATGTTTTCGTCAAGGGTGCAGCTGCGCACAATGGAATTCCGAAAAAAAAGGCGGAAGAAATTTTTTCCGTACTGGAAAAATTTGCGGGCTATGGATTTAATAAGTCCCATTCGGATGCCTATGCGGTTATTGGCTATTACACTGCCTATTTAAAAGCTCATTTTCCCGTAGAATTTATGGCCGCATTGCTTTCCTGTGACAGCGGTAATGCTAATAAAATTAGAGATTTAATAGGCGAAGCTACCCGCATGGAAATTCCGGTCCAAGGCCCTGATATCAATAAATCGAGGGAAGCATTTACACCCTATGTCGAAGAGAATAATGGATACATTTTATTCGGATTATCGGCCATAAAGGGCCTCGGTGACGTCGCCGCAAAAAATATCCTATCGGAACGGGATCAAAATGGTTCGTACATGGATTTTATGAACTTTATGAGGCGTATAGATGTGCGTGTGGTAAACAAACGAGTGTTGGAAGTCCTAATTTTAACTGGAGCGTTCGATGTTTTCGGCTATGACAGAAAGCATCTACTAGAGTATTTGCCAACCGCCATGCAAGAAGCTGCCACCATGCAACAGGATGCATCCATGGGGCAGATGCAACTGTTCGATATGTTGGGGACTGCCGAAAAAGATAGGCAAGCCCAAATCCCGACAACGTCTAATCCGATGTCGACAATCGAAAAGTTACGCCATGAAAAAATGCTCCTAGGTTTTTATGTTAGTGGGAATCCGCTGGAAGATTATAAGGAATTCTTGCCCAGCATAAATTCGCCGGCGAGTGGAGATTTATCGGTTTTGAAGGACAAGGATTGTTTTAGAATTTGTGGAATTTTGGGAACAATTAGTAAAAAAATCACAAAGAAAGATAATCGTGCGTGGGCCTTTTTCACTTTGGAAACCAGAAATGCACAATATAAAATGAATTGCTTCCCTGATGCCTATGAAAAGGTATCCCACAGAATAGAAGAAGGCTCTTTGGTTATGGTTACAGGCAATGCTCGAGCACGCGATATGGAAATTGGTTTAAATGTAAATGACCTTGAACCCCTAAGCTATGCGATAGAAAAGTTGACAAAAACCGTAACCTGGTTGCTCGACGCAGAAACCAACCAACTGGCGGCATTTTTGGATGAACTGAAGGATTTCGTCCACGAAAATGATGGAACCGTTGAACATGTCCTAATTTTTGAATTCTGTGATGGCCGCCAGGAAAAGGCAAAACTGGCAAATTCACTGCGCAGTTCGTTGAATATAAAAAAAATACGAAGTTTTGCGAAAAATGCCGTCGTAAAAAACATACGATTTGACGTTGAGCCGCTGCGCATACCGAGTAATGGCAAATACTTTGGATAGTCGTTTTATGCATTGCACATTGATTTTATTTTTTTATCACCTTTTTGCGTAAAGTTATGGCGAAAAGCGACGTAATAGTTGTAAGTGAATTAACAAAAAAATATTGCGGGCAGGTAGCCTTAAATGCCGTATCATTTTCGATGAAAAAGGGTAGCGTCATTGGTTTGATTGGGCCCAATGGGGCAGGGAAAAGTTCCATCCTAAAGATTTTAGCAGGAATAATCACGGGAACATCGGGGGACGTAATAATCAACGGGTGTTCCGTTGCAGAAAACGTTATGTGGGCAAAGCAGTATGTTTCATTTATGCCGGAAAATAATCCTTTACCGGATCACTTGCGGGTAGGAGAGTATTTGCGTTTTCGAGCAGAATTGAAAGGTATTCCAATGAGAAAAATTCGACAAAGCGCGGAAAAGGTCATGCGCCAGTGTGATTTATATTATGAAGCGCGCTATCGCATGATTAAAACCCTTTCAAAGGGATATCGCCAGCGTGTTGGAATAGCGGATGCCATGCTTGGAAATAGTGAAATTGTTATTCTCGATGAACCAACCATCGGCCTAGACCCCCATCAAATCATTGGGGTAAGAAAAATTATTGATGCCAATAAGGGTACCCGTACAATTTTGCTGTCGAGTCACATTTTAAGCGAGTTGGAAACCGTTTGTGATAATTTTATCATCATTAATCGAGGCCGTATTGTGGCTACTGGCAGCTTGGATGAACTTTCAAACAATGTTAAAGGGGAAAATATATTCTGTGCCAGAATAGGTGGCGACGAACAGACCATAAGGGAAAACTTCCAAGGTGTTCAAATTATTGAATTTAAACGATCTTCATGCAATGAAGAGTATGTGATAAAATTTGAAGCAGCCAAAGAAGCCTATCGCTTTTTACTGTCAAAAATTTCTAATAATAGGGAATTGTTTGTGAAAAAAATTGGGCACATGGAATATTCCCTGGAAGAAGTTTTTTTGAACTCCACACGCCGGTGTAGGGACCAAGATAATGCCGATGATTCATGAAAAAGTTTTATACGCTATTAAAATACGAAATATATAAATTGATGGTATCGCCAGCAACATATGTTGTTGCGTCGATATTCACCCTATCAATTGGAGGAATCTTTACATTTCTTCTACACGATTACATAAAATTTGCCCAGGACGTCCCATTGGTCCAAATGTTTTGCCGTTGTTTTTGGTTGCCAACATGCATGGTTGTCCCCCTACTGTCCATGCGGTCATTTTCCGAAGAATACAAGTGCGGTACATTTCAAAATTTATTCTCCAGTCCTGTTACATACACGGAGGTGGTATTGGCGAAATTTTTTGCCACCTATGGAATGTTTATATTCCTATGGCTATGCTCTCTATCCATGTTTTTAGCGGTGGAGTCTAGGTCAGAATCCATCGTCCGAGAACTAGCGTTTGCATCTCCATTCAACGCGGGGGGAGGGTTGTTGTTTATTGCAATCACCGGATTACTTTTTATCGCGATTGGAATATTTGCTAGTTCTTTGACAGAAAATCAAATTGTTTCATGCATGGTGACGTTTTTTATCCTATTAACCCTGTTTATTGGTGGGCAATTTTTGGCGGATCGGTCGCAGATAACGAATTTGAGCTTGTATGGGACATATCAGGAGTCGCTGAATATTTTTTCGCAATTGGACAATTTTTGCAATGGGGTATTCGATACGCGTATCGTAGTATTTTACCTGTCGACATGCATACTGACCCTTTGTTTCAGCACGGTAGTTGTTCAAAAAAAGCTTAACTGATTAACTGACTTTTTTCTATGGCAAACTTTCGCAGCAGTAACAGAATAAAGATATTGTGCTCTTCGTTAATTATTTCGTTAACCATTGTGACATATGGACTGGTGAATGCATTGTCGGCAAAGTATTTCTATCGAAAAGCGTTTGGAGAAAAATCTGGGTTCGTCTTGAATGATGAATCGAAAAAAGTTTTGGACAGCTTGAAATCGGATGTGGAAATCTTTGTCCTATTGGAGAAGAATCAAGAATATGCCGATGTATTTAATTTAGTAAAAAATGACATTCGCCATTTGATGAATGAATATGTCAATTCTACGAGTGGAAGTCGGATTAAAGTAGAATTTGTCAATGTCATCGAAAACTCCAAAGGATATTCAAACCTATGTGGCCGCTTTGGAATTTTACCAACCAATTGCGTCATCATGGCGACAAATAATAAGACTAAGGTCTTGGCCATTGATGAATTTTATAAAACCCATAACGGTAGCATCATAGCATTTCGTGGGGAGCAAGTTGTAACATCTTCCCTGAGGGAGTTATCGAGTACGGACAACAATGTGCTATATTTTCTGGTTGGCCATGGGGAATATGAGCTGGAAAGCGTGTCGTTTTCAAAAGGGTTGTCTGCCCTAGAACATGCTGCAAAACAGAAAAATTGCGAAGTTCGTTCCCTAAATTTGTACGACACCAAAGCCATCCCCCAAGATGCCGACCTTGTCGTTGTTGTCGGGGCCAAAAACAAATTTCTCGGTTTTGAAAGGGAAATTTTACGGGACTTTGTCGACAATCGGGATGGTAAACTTGTTTTCGCCTTGGACGGGAATTTTGACATTGGTTTGAAAGAATTCTTTGATGACTATGGAATTTTTGTGGGCGATGACATGCTTATTCCGACCAATGAAACAGCATCAAGCTATTTGGAAGATTTGGTAATAAAACGCTTTGCATGCCATAAAATAAATGGTAAGCTCATAGAATTTCGGGTGCCGGTAATTTTTGGGGCAACCCGTGAAGTTAAACAAACTCCATGGTTCGTAGACAGTGAAAAGTTTGAAATCACGGAACTCATGCAAACGGACGATGGAGTAGGAGAACAAGGAGAGGTGGGCGATGGTAATTCTACGGGTCCCCACATCGTTGCCACTATTTCCGAAAGAAAAAGGTTTGATACTTCGGAAATAACAACAAAAGCAGGCAAAGTTCTAGTCATCGGGAATGCTGATTTCATCGCGAATGGAAAATTCAAAATTCTAGGTAATAGGATTTTTTGGTTTAGCATCAGTGATTACATGCTTTATGGTGGCAATTTGGAAAATTTCGAGGATGTTAAAATTGAAAGATACCGATTGGTGTTATCCAGAAAAGCTTTTACCGGGATTATGATTAGAATCGCAATTCTGCCAATGTTTTTTGCGTTGATGGGGATAGTTATAGCGTGGAGGAGAAAAAAATGATAAAAGCAAAAGTGGTTATTTTAATTTTTCTAAACGCGATGGTGTTTGGGTTAGCTGGTTACTGGTTCTACTGCTTTAAAGCAAATAGGCAGGTAGCCAATGTGGAATCCCCTAGGCTACAAACCATTGATGAAATTATCATACGTAACCCAAGGTCCGATCAAAAAATTTTATTGCAAAAGTCTCCCAAGAGCAGTAAGTGGAAAGTAATATGGGAGGACAATAGTTGGCCGGCGAATGTTTTTGCCATTGAGCAATTTTACGAAAAATTAGCAACCTGTCTTGATCAAAAATTGCCGAATGAAATTTCTCCGGAACATTGCTATGAGATAACGATTTTTACCAAAAAATTTTCACGGAAGATACAGTTTAGGGCTGAGGACTTTAATTCCATATTTTCAGACTCGAGTCTCGAGACGGATGAGAAGCAATCCTCAGATAGTGCAATTTTATCGAAATTTCTCGATCCCGAAATTTTTCCACGCGTGAAAAAAGATTGTAAAATTTTTAAAATAAAATCCAAAAAATGGGAATTTGTTTTTACCAAGCGGCAAGGAAAATGGTTTCTAGATCATTCTGACCTGCGGTTGGAAGTCAAAGATGAGCTAATATTGAAGTTTTTTCATGGGATTTTTTCGCTAAAAAGCAGGGATATTACCTTTACCCATGACAATACGCTAGAGCCTGCTTTGTCGATTTTATTGTATGGTGAAAATGCTAGCGAAAGGGTCAATTTCTTGGACGTGAATGAACAAATTTGTCTTGCTGAAAACGATGCCGTTGATCTATTTTTCGTCATTGAACGCAAACAATTGACGGAAATAATGGATGCCATCGAAGATCTATTAAAGGTCCACATCTTTCCCATAAAGAGTTGCAATGACATAAGCATTAACACGTCTGGCGAATACTTTAATTTTCATAGCTTAAATAATCAGAGTAAATGGCAATTTACCCATTCGAAAAATGGAGAGTTGGAAGTTAAAGAAATCTCCCAGGAAGACATGGATACGTTGCTAACGATTTTTGAAAAGACAGCATCAATGATTGTTTCCCCTTTATTGCTTTTCGATGATAAATCATTTACCGTAACATTTAATGAATTTTCCGACAATCCACAGGCTTTTGGCTTTTATAGGAAAGGTGACCAATTATTTGTGGGAACAGATGCCCAGGATGTTAATTTCGAAATTGCCAGTTATTTTGAGGCAATATTATTTCATAACATAAGAAAACATAGTAGTAGGTCAAAAGATTTGCTTTTATAATGAATCGAAGGCCATAACTATTGTTCGGACTTTGCATAGTCGAATGGTTTTAGTTCCGAATTATTTAGGATATAGGAAATTTGCATCTTTTTCGCAAACAATTGATTGTGAGTTATTAGTAAAAGCGAGCTGCCATATTCTCGACACAAATTTATAATTATGTCCATGGTTATATGGGCTGATTTTTCATCGAGGCTGCCCGTTGGTTCATCGGCAATTACAATGCGAGGGCGGTTTATCATGGCTCTCACAACGGCAACACGTTGACTTTCTCCTCCAGAAAGAGTCCCAACATTACGGTTTTCAAATCCGCCAAGGTGGACCAATTGTAGCAATTCCTTGGCAAATTCTATGTCAGGAATGCTGATTTTGGACATTATTCTTTTGGGAAAGAGTATATTTTCGATGACATTTAACTCAGGAATTAAATGACACCGTTGGAAGATATAACCGAAGATTTTCGCCCTCATTTGGGAAAGTTTTTTAGCATTACAGATAATAACATTCTGGTCTTCCCAGAAAATATTCCCGTGGGTGGGGAGTTCCAGCAATCCCATGATATTTATCAACGTCGTTTTCCCAGCTCCAGATGAACCACAAATGCTGATAGTTTCATGGTCTCTAACGCCAAAGCTAACATTTTTCAAAACTAAGACGTTTTCAAATTTTTTCTGAATATTTTTTAACTCAACAATGTAATCATTCATTACGTAATGCTTCCGCAGGTTTAATCTTTGCGACCTTTCTAGCCGGCAGCATTCCAGCAAGGCAACAAATTGCAACGGCAAAAGTAACCAGCGTTAAAATGTCACTCAATCAATAGGTCGCAGGCATGTTTGCAAAGGAATAAAACTTTAGCTTAAAATCTTCTACGC
>JAIRKQ010000029.1 GCA_031260055.1 Puniceicoccales bacterium | reverse complement strand
TCCCAATTCGACAAGAAAGATATATCAAAGATTTGGGTTTATGCCACCAATGTTGAAGTTCGTAATGCACAGTATTGGGCTCCATTTAGGCCTTAGAAGGTTTGTGTCTCCTACTTTTTGTTGTTTTGCCTAAATTTATGAGGACTCTCTCCAAGCAATTTTTTGATTTCCAAATCTGTTAATTTTCTACATCTTCCTGAAGCAAGCCCCCGCAAGTTTAGACTTCCGATGCGTATTCTTTTCAGTTTTTTTACAAATATACCAAAATGTTCAAATGCTCTATGGATTTCATTCTTTTTTCCCTGGGATAGTACAACTTCAAACGCATAATTTTTCATATAGCCACGGCCAATTGATACAATTTTATCGAACCTCAAAAACTCACCATCATCCTCAATGCCATTTATCAGCTGGTGTATCACTCTATCAGACGGTGGCTGGGAAACCATGACCTCGTAATGTTTTTTTATGCCGTAGGAGGGATGTGTTAGTTTCTGGGCGATATCACCGCTGTCGGTAACTATGATCATGCCCTCCGTTTCCTTATCTAGACGGCCACAGAACATCAGTTTTTTTTTGCTAAACTCTTTTGGGATGAAATCAAAAATTGTCTTAGGATTGTAACTGTCCGAATGGCTGCAAACATATCCAGACGGCTTGTTCATGACCAGTATCAATGGCTGTTTTTTGCAGATCGCAATTTTATTTGATACTCCCATGCCATCTATGGTAACGGCATCGATTTCTGGATCTATGCAAGTCCCAATTTCGGCAACTATTCCATTTACGGAAACGATACCAGCAACGATCAGTTCTTCTGCCTTTCGGCGAGAATTAGTTGTTTGTAATGCTAGAAACTTTTGCAACCTCATTTCAACAGGAATAATCACAGGGATCTATTTTGGCAATAATTATCAAAATTTTCCTATTCTTTACGGAAAGCATTTTTTACAACAAAAAACGCTTGCGTTCTTGAACAAGTAGGTCATCATGAGTTCATGGATTTGTCCCTAAAATGTACTGAACCGTATCTGCAAGAAGCGAATATTTTGGATGTAGAATTTGACAATTTGTTTGTCGGAAGCGAAAGAATCTTCAGTTTTGAAAATGGTACCGATCAATATTCCATTTCCCTAAAACCAAAAGTCCTCGGCCTAGAACCAAAAATTCTATTGAATGTTGAAATAGCAGGGTGCCAAGCGGAGATTTTGTTGGATGGGTTGTCAAATTTGGAAGCAATCGACAAAAAATTTGCCGGCATAGATCCTATGCTTTTCAATGATGAAATAAAGGCATTACTATTAAACTGTTTGCTTGAACAGCACATCGCATCATTTTCATCAAAAATTGGGCTCGCCGTATGCATCAAAGGGGTTTCTTGTGAAGGAACATCCACCCAATATGCAAAAGAAATTAGAGTAAATATTATCAAAAATAACACCACAGCTGTTTCGTTTAATATGAAGCTGAATAACGATCTACTCAAAATTTTAAATTCTACCTTTGAAAAGATTGAAGCTATTACTTACGATGTAAACGGCGAATTGCCTTTTGAATGGTATCTAGAGGTCGGTAGAACAAGCATGGGAGTGCAAGATTACGAAGCTCTTGAAGAATATGACATCGTGTTCCTCGACGAAGACGCAAGTGTACGTACTGGAAAGTACGAAATAAAGGGATTGAATGGTATGAAATTTTATGGAAAATTTGAAGGTGATAATTTAATTTTGGGAAATTAATTTTATTGAAATTTAAAAGAAGAGGGACTGGCGATGTCAGATAACGAAGAAAACAAATTGGAGAATGCCGACGAGACGGAAGAAAATACAGATTTTGATGATGTTTTGGAGGATGAGGACGATGAGGGCGAGGACGATGCCGAGGAAGATGACGATGATGATGAAGATGCATTAATTTCCGATAAGGAGCCGCCTACGGCTCCAGCTAGCAAAGCATCCCAGGATGTGGCACAAAAAGATTCAACGCCAAGTAATCCAGTGGCCAAAGATGCTGTTGAGCATGAAAAAGCAAAAAAAGAAAATGCCGATGACGAAGATGACGAAGATGCATTAATTTCCGATAAGGAGCCGCCTACGGCTCCAGCCAGCAAAGCATCCCAGGACGTGGCACAAAAAGATTCAACGCCAAGTAATCCAGTGGGCAAAGATGCTGCTGGGCATGAAGAAGCAAAAAAAGAAAATGCTGCCGAGGAAGATGGCGAAGATGACGAAGATGCATTAATTTCCGATAAGGAGCCGCCTACGGCTCCAGCCAGCAAAGCATCCCAGGATGTGGCACAAAAAGATTCAACGCCAAGTAATCCAGTGGCCAAAGATGCTGTTGGGCATGGAGAAGCAAAAAAAGAAAATGCCGATGACGAAGATGACGAAGATGCATTAATTTCCGATAAGGAGCCGCCTACGGCTCTAGCCAGCAAAGCATCCCAGGGCGCGGCACAAAAAGATTCAACGCCGGATAATCCAGTGACCGAAGATGTTACCAAGCACGATGCGGAAGAGCAACCGACTGAAGAATTTACTGAAGGAAAACTGGAAGGGCGATCAGCTGGTGCTGTGGAGCAAGCTAGCGAAAAAGACCCTCCCATCTCTAATCCTGTGACACCTCCCGAGCGGACAAAAACAAAGAGGGTAGGGAAGGAAGCGGTGGATTCTCTCATGCTCGATTTGACCTTTGAAACCGTTAGAAAAACCATAACACTGACAGAATTAAAATCGATAAAACCGGGATATACCTTCATTTCTCAAAACCCTGTCAATTCACCTGTCGAAATAAGGGCTAATGGTAAACTTATTGGATATGGGAAATTGATTAATGTAGATGGTAATATTGGGGTTCAAATAACGGAGTTTATATAGTATGGCGGCGGATATAGCATTAAATCCAATAACGATAATCGTACTATTAATCGCACTGTCGCTTGCGCCATTTGCGATTTTGTTGGTTTCATCATTTGTAAAAATGGTTATCGTTATGAACCTAGTTCGAAATGCATTGGGTGTGCAGCAAGTACCTCCAAACATGGTACTCAACGGGTTAGCGATCATGCTGAGCATCTACGTGATGTTTCCTGTAGTCAAGGAAATAGGGGTTTTTGGGGCAAATATTTCAATGGAATTTGACTCATTGGAAAAGATAAAGGCCGTCGCTAATACTCTACAAGCCCCGATTCAGAAATTCTTGGACAAACATGCTAGCCAAAAACACAAAGTATTTTTCCTGAAAACTGCTCGCAAACTATGGCCTATGCAAGATGCAGAAAAATTGCAGTCGGAAAACCTGCTTGTCCTCATTCCAGCGTTCACGGTTACTGAATTGACGGATGCCTTCCAAATAGGATTTTTGTTATACTTGCCTTTCATTGCCGTTGACCTCATTGTTTCAAATATTTTACTTGCTCTTGGTATGATGATGGTATCGCCGATGACCATTTCTCTACCATTTAAATTGATGTTGTTCGTGATAGTGGATGGGTGGTCACGGTTAATCCATGGTCTAGTTCTGACCTATCGATAGTGCTATCGTTGTTGTATTGGGCGGCGTGTTTTGAGCAGTAAAACGATGCCAAATAACAGTAGAAAAACTGAATAGAATTGTCCGCGGGACATACCAAGGATTAATTGTGCGTCAGGTTCACGGAAAAATTCCATAGAAATTCTAAAAATTGAGTATAATATTAAAAATTCTCCACTAAGTTTTCCAGGGGTAATCTTTTCTTTGATCCAAAAGCGGATTTGTACGTATATGAGCAATAGTAAGCCTTCAAGGAAAGCTTCATAAAGTTGGGAAGGGTGCCGAGCAGGAATCGCAGAAAGACGCGATAGGGAGTAGTCACTTTGGGGAAAGATTACTGCCCACTTGACATTTGTGATTTTTCCATAGAGTTCACCGTTGATAAAATTTGCGATGCGACCAAGTAAAAAACCGAAAGGCGCGATGGTTGAACAGATGTCCGCAAGGGATAACAGTGGCAGATTATTTTTTCTACAAAAAATAAATATTGCAACAATAGTTCCAATAAATCCTCCGTGGCTAGACATTCCACCATGCCAGATAGCGAAAATTTCCAGTGGATTATGGATAAATATGCCCGGGCAATATAGGAGCATATATCCTATGCGGCCACCAAGCACTACACCTGCGATTACATAGCTTAGAAAAGATGTATTCTGTTCGCTCGACAGGGGAGATTTGTTTTTTTTGGAGTAAAAGTTTAGTGCAAAAAACATAAATCCGAATGTCAGCAAATAAAAAATACCGTACCAACGAATTCCTTCGATAAAACACCCTTCGGAAAATTTAATGGCAAATGGGTCAATGCTGTGAATGTAGTATCCCAGGATCATTGTATATTGTTCCTAGTAAATCGCGGATGTTTTCTAAGGGAAAAAAGTCCCAAACTAGATATTAAGACGAAGACCGAGCCTACGTAACTTATTTCTGGCAATGTTAGGAAATGGGATAGGCCATATCCCAGAAATGGTGCCAATAGTCCCCTCAACCCGACAATGGTAACGTTTGTACTCATGTAGGAACTGAAATTTTCCTTGGGAACGATCTTTGTTACCCATAGGCACCAAATTATTTCTCCTCCCCCCCAGGCAATTCCAGCGAATATGGAAGCTAAAATGATAAGATTTCTCGATTTGCAGTGAAAAAATAAAATAAATCCAAGTATTGCAAAAATGTTAACCATTAATTTTACGGTTATGAGTTTTGCCCTATCGAAGAAATATCCCCATAGCAATGAACTTAAAACCCTAAACGTATAGGGAATGGCCATACATGCAACCGTTTCAAATATATTGGAAGCGTTTATCCCATATGTACTATTAATGAGGAACTCTGTTCGCAAAGGATTTAGCATTTGAGTAGCAACCCCCGCAAATGACCACCAAAGCAATATCATACCGAATAGCTTATCTTGAAAAATGAGCTTCAGGTTAGAAAAGATAGATTTTTCTTTCCGTTGTGGTAAAATCCGGGATGGTATTTTGGAAAACGACATCGCTGAGCCTACGGCTGACAGAGATACCGCAAGAAGGATCAGTTTGTAATTCTGCAAATTGAAATCCATTAGTTTGCTCCCAATGAGGGAAAATATTATGGCAGACAGGGGGATGACCATCAGTGCAAATGCCAGTCGACTACCCCGTTCCTGAGGAGAATAATTTTGGCCATAGGCATCTTCTATCAAGGGTACGGGTTGTTTGAAAATCATGGTGGCCAGCATCATTAGGATTAGAAATACTGTGAGAGACCTTACAAAGATTGAAGCAAAAATAAGCAGCGCAAGAGTAAGCATATACCTTTTGCAAAAGTCCATGGTGGTTAATCGTGTCTGTTTGGCTGCGAAGGCTTGAGTAATGGTAGTGATAAAGTATCCAATAAAGCCGGCGGAAACCAAAAAAGATTTGGCTATTTTTGATGCATGAAAAATTCGAATGGCAATTACCAGCGCAAGATTTTTAAACAGCGCCTCTATTATCCCTCCATAAAAGCAACGGTAACTGTCGAACAGAAACGTTTTCCTTGCCGCTTCAGTCTTTGAAAAATTTTCAAACATGTCACCAAGAATGGTTAAAGCTATTGAATTGCAAGCATAGACGATAATTAGTTAAACTCCTTGGCAATGCCTTTAGCAGTACTGCGTGCTTTTATGACAGATTCTTCACAACTTTTAAGGGATGTCATGGGTTCGCCAAGGTAGATGTCCAATGTTTTAGCTACTATTTCACTGATTTGTGTAAATTTTATCCTGTGATTTAAAAATTCGTCGACGGCTACTTCATTGGCTGCTTGGAAAACAGCACAGGCATTGCTATCCGCTTCCAAACATCGGCGAATGATGGCCAGGTGGGGAAATTTTGTAGTGTCTGGAGCAAAAAAATTCAATCTGCCCTGTTCGGCAAAATTTATGCTCGGCTTTGCTAACCTTTCCCTCTCCGGAAAGAATAAGCAGTTTGCAATGGGATACTCCATGTTCGGTGGACACATCTGAGCGATTATGGATCCATCGCAAAACTTTACCATTGAATGAACGATACTTTCCGGATGAATTACCACATCGATATGGTCACTCGGGACATCAAACAGCCATTTAGCCTCCACAATCTCCAAAGCTTTGTTGGCCATTGTTGCGGAGTCAACGGTAATTTTCTTTCCCATGTTCCAAACTGGATGGCGGAGGGCTTGTTCGACACTGATGTTTTCCATCTCTTGCCGCGAAAAATTTCTAAAAGGTCCTCCCGAAGCGGTTAGGATCAACCTATCAATAAAATCATTGCCGTTTCCCAGTAAACACTGAAAAATAGCATTGTGTTCACTGTCTACGGGCAATATTTGGACGTCGTTGGTTCTGGCGGATTCCATGACAAATTTCCCAGTGGCAACGAGAATTTCTTTGCTGGCGAGGAGGAGAGTTTTTTTGCCTTCAATGGCAGCCATGGTCGGCTTCAACCCTGCAATTCCAGCCATTGCCATCGACACGGCAGTCGCTTCGGAAAGCTGGGCGAGTTCGCACAGACCATCTTCGCCCACAAAAAAATGTGTCCCCCGTTTAAACAGTGAGTCTTTGCCAGTGAAGGCATGTTTGTCGAAAATTCCAACATTCGGAACGCTAAATTCATGGGCTATTTGCGCTAACTTTTCCACATTGGTATTTGCTGCTATGCCAACCACACTAAAATGGTGGCGATTGCGCCTGATAACATTTAGTGTGCTTGTTCCGATCGATCCCGTTGCCCCGAAGATTATTATATGACGAAACATGGACATAGTCCTGCAAAAATTTTAATTATTGCAATGGCAAATTTTTGTGAGACTATTATTGGCCATTGTAACGAAAACTGAAAATGAATTTTTGGGAGAAATGTCGTAAAAATTTTCACAATCGAGCTGGATTTTGGAAGTATTTTAGTTTTTTGAAAGATTCAAAACTAAAATTTTTGTTGGCGATTGTGGCGGGTGTTTTGTATGGGGTTTCCAGTGGATTTTGCATACCGGTAATTTTAAAATTTTCTTCGGAAAAGGTATTTTCTCAAGTTGATCTCCCGCTTTACACGTTGCTTATAGTTTCCATAGCTCCCGTTATTGCTATGACATTGAGGGCAACTTTTTCGATAATTAATGCCTATTACCTGGGGTTTTGTGGTCAAAAAATTTTGCAAGGACTGCGGGTTATGATCTTTGACAAAATTCAAAGATTGCCCGTAGAATATTTCAAAAAAACTGAACCAGGGGCATTGATTACCCGCTCATTGAGCGATACTGCCATTCTACAGGAAACCATTATTTCTGTCTCTCAGGAGATTATAAAACAGCCAATAGCGCTATTAGGAGCAATTGGAGCCCTAGTATTTTTGTGCTACAAACATTCGAATGTGATAATTTTATTGATATTTTTCCTGGCGGTTGCTCTGGTCGTTTTCCCCATTAAAGCTATCGGGAAGAAGATGCAGGAAAAAGCAATGGGGTTGCAGCAAACAACGGAGGGTATTACGACAAAATTGGCCCATAACCTATCCGCCGTCCAGGAAATCCGTGCGTTTGCAATGGAGGAAAGTGAAGTGTCTCTCTATCGGAGCATGTGTGGAAACGTCATGAGTTCCGTGATGAAATCATTGAAATACTCCATCATTGTCTCGCCAATTATAGAAATCGTGGCTTCCGTTGGCATAGGTTTTGCCATGTTTTTTTCCTATAAAATGCAAATCCAGCCAGCCGTATTCATAGCATTGACGGGAGCATTATACCTGAGTTACGAACCGATTAAAAAAATTGCCGAATTAAATAACAGATTAAAGGCGGGGTCCGCTAGCCTGTCGCGCATAGAAGAGTTGTTGAATATTCCTGAAAAAATTTACGATCCTGCGAATCCGATGCCAGTTGGCAGACTGGTAGGGAACATCACATTTGGCAACGTTTCATTTTCCTATGGAGAATCGGAGAAAGCACTGTGTGATATCGTTGTTCAAATGGAACATGGGAAAACCTATGCGCTCGTGGGAAGTAGTGGTGCAGGAAAAACGACGATGGCAAACCTAATACTTCGCTTTTACGATGTAACCGCTGGAGCTATCAAAATTGATGGGATCGATATTCGTAATATGAGGTTAAAGGATCTTAGAAAAAACATCTCCTACGTACCTCAGTCCCCAACGTTAATCAACGGAACGATGTGCGACAATATCAAATGGAGTGCCCCCGATGCCTCCTTCGAACAGGTGATTGAAGCCTCGAAAAAAGCCTACGCCCATAAATTTATTTTGAATTTGGAAAATGGATATGATACCATGGTCGGTGAAGGAGGAGCGAGACTGTCGGGAGGGCAGAAACAACGAATCGCCATTGCTCGCGCATTCCTACGGGATGCCCCCATTCTTATCTTCGATGAGGCCACGTCGGCACTGGACGCCAATAGTGAACGCGAGGTACACATCGGCATAGAGAATCTAACAAAAAACCGAACCACAATCCTCATTTCCCACAGATTTACGATGATGTCCATTGTGGATGTGGTTTTTGTATTGGATCAGGGAAAAATCGCCGAGGTTGGCTCACCGGAGGAACTCCTACACCAAACGGATTCAATCTATTACAGCCTATACCAGAAACAGCAGGGGCTAAAATAGCGCCAGCAGCTTCACCAATGATTCGATGGGAAAACGGGAACCCATCCTATACGGTTAAATTAAGCTAGTACAATTCATAGAATCGCTTCTTTGGCGGCATGCCAAGGGAGGGTTGCACACTTGATCCGCATGGGAAACTTCCTAACTCCAATTAGCGCCATCACTTCTCCGTACTGCTCCAAGGGGTTATTTGAGGCTATTGCTGTGGGAGAGTTACTAAGTGTAGAGCATATGTCATCGATGATTTTAAAAGCCTCTTGCCTGGATTTTCCGGTTAGGGTTTCTGTCATTAGCGATGCGCTTGCCTGAGAGATTGCACAGCCTTCACCGTCAAATGTTATCCTTTGAATAATATCATCCATAATTTCGACAAACACCGTGATGTCATCCCCACAGGAAGGATTGTATCCCTGGGCAGATTTTGTTGGCGGAGGTAATTTACATTTGTTTCGCGGAACCCGATTGTGTTCCAAAATGACATCCTGATACAGATTCTCCAATGCTTCTTCCATCTTCTAATCAAAACTTGACATTGATTATTTTTAACTTTCAAGGGGGAAAGCAATGAAGTTTTTTGAAAAAGTGAAAAAATTTTTCAATTTCCTGTTGGATTGCTTATTCCCAAGATGTTGTACGATTTGCAATAGAAAGGTTGACAGGGATGACTATTGTAACCTATGTTCATCCTGTGTTGAAAAAATTCCGTGGATAAGGGGAAATAAATGTTCTTTGTGCTCACGTCCCATGGGCGATACAGAAGTAAGTGGAGAAGAGAAACCTATTTGTGCCGAATGCAAAGCGAATCCTCCACACTTTAAAAGCGGAATGTCTTGTTGGTTGCACAAAGGGGTTGGCAGAGACATAATTTTGACACTGAAATATCGAAATGCAGATTTTTTAAAAAATGATATTGCAACACTGTTGAAACATTATCACGGCGAAGTTTGTGAATTTGCAGAAAATTCGCTGCTGGTTCCTGTCCCCACTCCCTATTTTCGTCGGATAAAGCGGGGATATAATCAGGCGGAAGTCATAGCATATGCGGTTGCAAAAATTGTAAATAATACTAGCGTAGTAAACATGCTTAGAAGCAAAAATAAGGAGTCACAGACAAAATTAAAACACGATGAACGACTGCTCAATATAAAAGGAGTGTTCGAGTGTTCCACGAATAATGAAGGTATTCCCCAGGATTCCAGAATTGTGATTGTTGACGATGTTTTGACGACAGGAACAACGGTTAACGAATGCTGTAGGATTTTGCAGAGAGCTGGATTTAATAATTTGCACGTATTAACTTTATCGTATGGGTAAAAATGTCACTATTTAGCAGGCCAAAATATTCTACAATTTCCATCAAACGGAAAGATATTCCAAGGGGAATTTGGACCAAATGTCCCGTTAGTGGAGAAACGGTCTATAATCGTGACTTGGAAAAAAATTTTATGGTCGTCTCCAAGAGCGGGTATCATTTCCCACTATCCGCTGACCAGCGCATTGAGCTCCTATGTGACAAAGGGACGTTTCGAGAAATGTGGCAGGAATTGGAAACCGTCGACGTTCTTGGCTTCGAGGGGGAAGTGTCCTATGTAGAAAAACTGGCAAAATATCGGGAGAAGACAAAAATGCAAGAAGCGACTATCGCTGGAATGGCAAAATTGGGCGGAATAAATATCGCCATTGCAGTGATGGATTTTAGATTCCTTGGAGCCAGCATGGGGGCAGTTGTTGGCGAAAGAATTACGCGGACCATTGAACTTGGATTGCAAAAAAATATTCCGGTAATCATAGTCTGTGCTTCCGGAGGAGCAAGAATGTACGAGGGCATCCTAAGCCTCATGCAAATGGCAAAAACATCCGCTGCACTCGCCCGATTGAAAGAAGCAAAGGTCCCATATATTGCCGTTCTAACAAACCCTACAATGGCCGGTGTGCTTGCAAGTTTTGCATCCCTGGGCGATATAATTATTGCCGAACCGGGTGCTCTGATTGGTTTTGCGGGCCCACGGGTTATTAGGGAGACTACCCGCCAAGATTTGCCGGAGGGGTTTCAAACTGCGGAATTTCTGCTGGCCCATGGTTTGATCGATCAAGTGGTCCACCGGCTGGAACTTAGGAGCAGAATAAAATATTTTTTAGAATCCTTTGGCTATGGTCCCCAACATGAAAAGTCCGCAAGTGCTCAAAAATCTCGTAGACGATGACTTGTTCATCAATTGGGAAAATTTTCAGACCTTCCAAAATGAATTGGTTGAACAAATAACGTGTGATTCACGAGAAGTTGACAAATTCTCAGGGGGTGGAGCAACTTTGTTTTTCGCCCTTGCCGGTGAGCATTTTGATGGCCATGACTTTATCGACGATGTATTTCAAAAAAATCCATTGGCAATTATCCTGTCAGAAAAGGACCTGAAGTCGCTCCATAGGCGCAGCATCCAGGTCCGTGATATTCAGAAGGCGATGGCGGTCATTGTCAAGAGATTTTTCACAGATCCCGATGCCAAACTAAATCTAATCGGCGTAACGGGTACAAATGGGAAAACCACCACCACATATCTATGCCGTGAAATGCTAAACACCATCAGCAAAACCGGCATGTTGGGAACGGTGGAATACGATGTGTGCGGCAAAATCAGGAAGGTGCCGAATACTACACCTGAAGCAATAATTCTATTCCGAATGCTTGCCGAAGCAGTTCAGAATGGATGTCAAAATTTGGCCCTTGAAATTAGTTCCCATGCTCTGGAACTAAAACGAGCCTATGGTTTGGAAGTAGACGTTGCAATATTTACAAATTTGTCGCCGGACCACTTGGACTTCCACGGAAATCTCGATGGTTATTTTTTAGCAAAGAAAAAATTGTTCTACGGAATCAATGGTTATAAACCAAAGTATTCCATAGTAAATATTGATGATGCATATGGGCGACAACTATTTCACTCCCTCAAAAATGATGGGGAAATGTCTGTGTCATTCGGGTTTTCAGAGGATGCGGATTTTAAAATTTGTAACGTTAAAAAAAATGATATCAATGGGACAATTTTTACCATAGTAACCCCACAACAGCCCTATGAATTTAGGTCCCCCCTATTTGGTCATTACAATTTGCTGAATATAGCTGCAAGTTTTGCCGCCAGCATGATGATTTATGAAGAGCCGGAAAAGTTCATTAGAGCTGTCGCTGAATTTCAAGGTGTACCGGGCCGCATGGATAAAGTAATATTACCCAATGGGGCTACGGCATTTGTCGACTATGCCCATACTCCCGATGCGCTTGGTGCTGCCATTGAATCACTGCGATCTATCAAAAAAGGACGCCTGATAACCGTTTTTGGATGCGGAGGTAATCGCGATACGACGAAACGTGCTCCCATGACAAGAATAGTCAATGAGAGGTCCGATTTTGCAATTGCAACATCCGATAATCAACGCCACGAACCCCAGGCTAACATATTTAGGGACATGGAAAGGGGAGTAGTCGATAGCAGCAAAATAGCTTTCGTCGAGGATAGAAAAGAAGCCATAATTAGAGCCATTCAATTATCCCAAGCGGGAGACATTATTCTAGTAGCGGGGAAGGGGCACGAAACCTACCAGCGGGTCAATGATAAAATTTTCGACTTCGATGATAGAAGGGTTATCCGAGAAGTAGGTGGTCTATGCTGATCGTTTCAGTAAAACTTGGACGATTTTATGGGTATCCGTGAGAATATTTTTCCATTCCTGGGGATCTTCTGATAGAGATTCGAGGGAATAAATTTGTAACACTTTCTCAATAAATGACTCTTCAAAACGCATTTTAAGTAATCTTTCTCGGATATCTATTGCCGGTGGTTCATCCGGGGGATATGCCTTCCCCATGCCTAAACATGTGCGAATGGCATAGCGGGCAAAAAATCTAAAATTGGTATCATCTTCATAGGCAATGGCACGTTCCATATTTACAACGGCACTACCAACTACATAGTGGGGATTGGAAAAGTTTCTTTGGGCTTTTGTTTTTTTTACTTTTGACACCGTCCTATGGATAAAATATGACAATGTTGCGGTGGATATACTCAATATAAGCCATAGGATCGTTTTTTTGTAGTTACTTGCAAAATCAAACACATGTGAAAAATCCATATGGATAACCTCAAGATTTATTGGGATTTTCAGGTAATGGTGCTTCTTTGTAGAGGTTGAGTAGTCTTATATATTTGTACAATGTGAAGAAACTTTTAAGTTTAGCTACGAAATAACCTACCGATCCATCCAAAAATCCGAGTTTTAAGATATAGGAATGGAAAAATGTCCACTGGGCTTTGATCGCTGCACCCAACGGAGAAATCTTCTTCTTATATTCAAAGAGGTCACGGGCTGCCAAATCGGCGTATAAAGCATTCCTATTGATAAACTCCCTGGGTAATTCGCCGGAATAGTGTAAAATGTCCCCCTTTATCCGCCGTACTTTGCCGTCTACTTCTACCCTTTCGTGTACCCTACCACCAACGAAACGTCCATGACCTTTCTTGAAAAGCCTAAGGCTATAATCTGGATACCAATCACCATAGGCAATCCATTTGTTCATGAAAAATGTTTTTCTGGCAAATTTAGCAGCAACGTATGGGTTGTTGGTTGTGCTAATAAAATTTTTTATGGATGTCATCAGAGTTTCGTTTATTGCTTCGTCAGCGTCGAGGGATAATACCCATTCATGCATAACAATATCAATGGCGAAGTTTTTTTGATCGCGAAATCCTTCCCATTTATGTTCTACAACCTTTGCGCCGTAGGACTCGGCGAGAATTTTGGTTTCATCCGTACAATCGTTTATTACTACTATCATTTCGTCGGCAATGGGCACCACAGATTGAAGGCATCTAGTTATGGTTTTTTCAGCATTTTTAGCTATTATAACCACACTCAATCTTGGTGAATAAATATTCATAGAAGACGGAAAAAGTGGCATTTAATTGAAAAATGAAGTGTTGTCAATAGGCAAACTTTATTGTATTATTGATTTTTAATGAGTATTGAGGGTATAGTTTCATGTGAAAATGATGTCTCGAGTGGTACCGTTAGCGAACAATCATTCAATGAAGACCTCTGCCTAATAAATCGAGTAAAGGCCAATGATTCCGCTGCTTTTGATGCTCTTGTAAAGAAATACCGAGAGAGGTTATTTTCGATAGTATACAACATGACGTCAAATCGTGATGACGCATTTGATATTACCCAAGAGGTTTTTATAAAGGCATTCCGAGGGATAAAAAGTTTTAATGGTAAATCCGCTTTTTTTACCTGGTTATATAGAATTGCCATAAATACTTCGATCACACAAATAAACAAAGCCAGACTGCGTCGGTTCTTCAGCCTAGAAGCCCTGGATACAGAAAATGCTCAAAAGGCTTGTCCGGAATATTTTATCGGTGTGGATAATGCGAGTAAACTACTTTTTTCGAAGGAATTGCAGGAAAATTTGAACATTGCCTTGCAAAAATTGTCAAATAAACATAGGAGTGTGGTTGTTTTATGCGAAATAGAGGGGCTTAGTTCCGCTCAAGCGGCCTTTGTTTTAAAGTGTTCTGAAGGGACAATAAGGTCTCGCCTCCATTACGCGAAAGAACAATTAAAGTCCTATCTCCAAAATTATTTACACTAAAATTATGCGTGATTATAATAATAAAGACAGACAATTAGAAAAACTTTTACAGCTAAAAAGGTTTGAAATGCCATCCGAAGAAAGATGGTTAGAGTTTGATTATGCCTTTGAAAACAAACGATTATCTGCCATGAAAGAATCCAGAATAAGGGAGATATTTACATCATTGGGGAGCATTTTGAATTTTAGACGCGTTGTATGTTCGGCTGGTTTTTGCTTGTTATTGCTAATTATTTTCATTGCCTCTGAAAGACAACGGAGAAACGTAAACAATATGCAAATGGCGCAGGAGGTTAGTAGAAAATATGTACAATTTGCCAGTGATGGTATGTTGGCTAGCGATGGTGACATTGATATTCAAGCAGGCATTTGTAACATCAACTACCCAAATGATGGCATTGAATACGTGCAAGACATGTTGACGATGCAAAATAGTTCCTTGCCGGCCAGAATGTGGAATTAAAATGTCTGGAAAATATTTCAAATTTGGTTGTCTATTTCTACTTTGTTCCGTATGGGGAGATTCTCTGCTGCTGGTTGCGGCAGTAAGCCATTCGCCGGGTAAGGCTACACAGTTAAAACGCGAAATAAGAGAATCTCATGGGGATCATTCGTTTGAAAATTCCATAAAAAACATTTTCAACAGTAAAAAAAGTTCCATTGTGCGTGTGGTATGTGTGGCAAAAGTTGAAGAGGGAACCAAGGCCGATGTTAATAATGCAAAGCAAGTCCTTGGGGGGACTGGTTTCTTTGTTTCCGACAAAGCACACATATTAACGGCGGCATCGATCGTCAAAAATTCACAAATGATTTGGATAGACTATGGGGGAGTTTCCTATTCTGCCGAATGTATTGGGGTTGATCTACAGACAAATGTTGCAGTTTTAAGGCTATTACAACCGCCAAACGAATTTGGCATAGTGGATATCAGTGAAAATAACGCGGTGGCATTAACAGAAATAGGGTCATTTATTGTGTTTGTGGGGTGTAAGTTGGGCATGGATCCATTGCCAGAACTAGGAAATGTTACAGGAAAAAATATATCCTACGGCGACAATACCTTTGTGACCACATACTTACGGACGAATCTAATGTTTTGTGGTGGGGAAAGCGGGGCTCCTGTTTTCGAATTGGACGGTAAGCTATCGGGAATGATGATAGCATCGTTGCCTGAAATGGCTTCCAGTTTTATTTTGCCTAGGCGAGCTCTTTCAAAGGTTGTTGATGCAATAATTAGCAATGGTGTCATGAAACATCCCAAGCTGGGAATAGAAATACAGTCTGAATGTCGGTTTAACCGAGGACAGGAAATTGTAATTTCAAAAGTCATTGCTGGTTCTGAAGCAGAAAAGGCGGGTTTAGCCGTGGGGGATATTATAAAGAAGATTGGAAATTTTGATATAAACTATAGGGAAGATCTATATAACGCAGTATTTTTTGAGTGCCAAAATGGGCAAATCACCATCACTACTTTACGCGAAGGAAAGGAATTGTCTTTTCAGGTAAATAATGAATATATGATCGAGTAAATGGTTACCAAACTTGATCATCCAAGAAATTCAGATTCAAAACCCAGCATTTGCATTTATACGACAAAGCTCAGTGCTGTTCAAGTTCAACTATTGTATGCGCTGTGTGTAGATAAGCATTTTGAAAAATACCAGGTTGCATATGCTAATTTTGCATTTAGAGATCATGGACTGAACGTTGTCGTCTACAAAAACGGGAAATTAGTCGTTCAAGGGAAAAAAACCGAAGAGTTTGTCAAATTTGAGCTGGAACCGAAGGTGACGTTTGAGGCGACATTTGGCTATGAGGAAGTTGAGCATCCGGAATGGTTTGAGGAGCATGCTGGGATAGACGAGAGTGGAAAAGGAGATCTATTTGGTCCTCTTGTTACGGCATGCGTGATTGCGGGTAACGACGTTGTTCGCCAGTGGATAAAAGATGGCGTAAGGGATAGCAAAAATGTTTCCAGTGATGCCATGATTTTTGCCCTTGAGTCCAAGATTCTGAAGTCAGATTGCGTCTCAAATGTTATGCGCGTTGGCATGGAAAAGTACAACGAGTTGTATGTTAAATTTGGGAAAAATATGAACACTTTACTCGCATGGATGCACTCTTGTTCTCTGCAAAACGCTTTGCAAAAGCGCCATGTGCCCTGGGGGATGCTTGACCAATTCTCCAAACGTCCCATTGTGCAAAACTTTTTAAAGGATAAAAGCTTTGATCTACGCATGCAAACGAAAGCCGAATCCGATCCTGTAGTAGCCGCGGCATCAATTTTAGCCCGAGCGGAATACAATAGGCAAATCGATGCCCTTTCGAAGAAAGCTGGATTTTCCATAAAAAAGGGAGCTGGTCAAATGACTATTACCCAAGCCCACGAGATTGCTAAAAATTTTGGCTATGACAGTTTGAAAAGTTTTATCAAAATGCATTTTGCGACTGCGCCAAAGGGAAATAGCACTCATCCACAAAACGACCAAATTGAATAATCTCCCCAGCCGAATGTTCTGAGGTTAGAGCAAAGTGCGCAAATTCAATGATGCAATGTGCAATCAAACCTTTTTGTGAAAGAATATTGTCACATTTCCGTACTTGCATTGTACATGTGTTGGTGTAAGTATTTCGGGAAAATTTTCCGCGGACGACAGCTTTCGTATGGCAGAAATTATGATGCTTCCGGACTTTAGTTCTTTACATAACTTTTCTTCCAATTGCAAATACAAATCCTCAACTCCTATTCCATGCATCGGATAGTGCATAAAGATTACATTCGGTGAAAGGGATGGCTTGGCAAAGTTCAATTTTAGAAAATTTCCGTTAATCACTTTAATCTTGTTGGCTAATTTTTTATTAGTTTGAGCTAGCTGTTGTATACTTTGCAATGATGATTCGTACAAAGTTTGAACCAGTTCCACACCGATAATACGTTTGAAATATGGGCATATAAGAGCGGATCCGATGAGGCACATGCCTGTCCCAGACCCAAGATCGCAGAAAGTTGTTAGTCCCTTTAATTCATTTTTAATACCAGAATTTTCGATGATAGCCAATAGTTCTGAAAAAGAAGCTTCGCCGTATATCAAAAATTTTGTATCATCTGGGCTCATCGTACTTCTACCCTTGTGGGATATACTGTATCCGTTGATCCCTTGATAAATATTATCGAAAATTTCTTTCTCTTTTTCAAAACTCATACCCGAATCCTTTTTTAATGCTCAGGAGAAGAGTATACAAAATTTTATTAAAATCAATCATTTTATGCGACACCGGGACTATCTTGAGAGTATTTACCAGCAAGCTCTCACAATAAGCCATACTTGAGTCCATGTGTTATAACGCTTCTAGGTCCAATTTTTCGCGGTCCGATTTTTAGCTTTTGGAACCTTACTTTCATTCATCCCCCGAGGTGAATTGTTATCAATCACCACATCGTTTTACGGTACTCGGATAGTGTTCAAAATTTTTGCAGCGATGATTTCACTCGATACCCCTTCGGATTCTGCAAGATAGGAGGTAACTATCCTATGGCGCAGAACGTCGATCCCTACGGTTTTTATATCCTGTGGAGTGACATATCCCCGACCCTGTAAAAATGCCCATGCTTTGGCTGCCAAAGCCAGAGCGATCGTAGCCCGTGGAGATGCCCCGATTTGGACAAACTGGTCGATTTCAAGTTTATAGTCGCTGGGCTTTCTCGTTGCAGAAACTATGTCCACCACATATTCTTTGACTTTTTCATCGATGAAAATTTCATCGACTACTTTGCGGGATTTTAAAATTTGATCCATGGATACGGCTGCGTTTATTACGGTTTCTTTACTAATTTTTGCTGCCGAATCCAAGATTTTTATCTCTTCTAATTTGCTTGGATATTCGATCTTCAATTTCAATAAAAACCTGTCGACTTGCGACTCTGGAAGAGGATACGTTCCCTCATACTCAATTGGATTTTCGGTGGCAAATACCATGAACAGCTCTGGCAGCTTATTGGTCTCGCCGGCAATTGTTACCTGTAATTCTTGCATGCTTTCCAGTAGAGCGCTTTGTACCTTGGCTGGTGCACGATTAATTTCATCGGCGAGAACCAAATTAGCAAAAATGGGGCCTTTCCTGGTATAAAACTCGCCGGTCTTTTGATTATAGATTTGTGTGCCAATTATGTCGGCTGGCAACATGTCAGGGGTGAATTGAATCCTTTGGAATGATCCTTGTATTGCCGCTGCTAAAGATTTGATCGCCAGGGTTTTCCCGAGGCCCGGAACACCTTCCAGCAAAATGTGTCCTCCGGTGAGCAAACCTACTATCATCCGATCTATCATATACCGTTGTCCGACGATCAACCGACCAATTTCATTCCTTAAGATTGATATCCAGGCCGAGGATTCTCGGACCACCGTATTTATATCGCCAGTACCACTTGCCATACTTTACTGCCTCAGTATTTGCATAGTAATAAATTTTGCAATTGCTAAGTTTTAGACATTTTTCAATTTTTTCTGAAATTTTATCGCAGAATCAAAGAAACATTCCCGTAAAGAATCTTGTAAAGAAAGATGATATATGAATATAATCTGACGATGAATTTGGAAAAAATTGTTGCTGGCATAAGACTGTTGATCGAAGGTATCGGAGACGATGTATCGCGCGAAGAACTTCGGGATACGCCGCAACGTGTGGCAACGATGTGGCAAAATTTTTTCGAGACAAAAGAAAATTCGGATGAAGAATTACTAAAACAAACGTTTGTTGCAGAAAATTATGGGGGTTTTATTGTTGTAAAAAATATTCACTTTTCATCATTTTGCGAACATCATTTACTCCCATTTTTTGGTAACGTTTCCGTTGCCTATATTCCCCGAAATGGTACGGTCGTGGGATTGAGCAAGTTGGTACGCATCGTCGACAAGTATTCCAAACGCTTGCAATTGCAAGAACGCCTAACCCAACAAATCCTCGAAGCGATTAGAAAAAATACCGCCAATGATGGGGTTTTGGTAATTGTTTCTGGCCAGCACATGTGCATGACCGTACGTGGAGTCATGCAGCCGGGCAGCAAGACGATAACTCGGGCAGTTTCTGGAAAGTTTTCATCGGAGAAATTACTTGCCATGGAAGCCCAACAGTTAATCTCTGAAACAAATGGGTAAAAGCTTTAGTCAAATTACTCTACCATGCGTCATGGGGATTTTAAATATTACGCCTGATTCGTTTTCGGATGGTGGAAAATTTTTTGATCGAGATGTTGGGGAACAACGCCCGGAAGCTATAATAGCCCAACCAAAAGCCCTACAACATTTGTATGAACTCGTCGATGGAGGAGGTACAATCATCGATATTGGAGGAGAATCGACAAACCCCAAAGCAGTTGAAATCGATGCGGATACCGAGTGGAGACGCATTGGAAATGTTTTAAATGCCGCCACAGCCGTTGGCAACGTGTCCATTTCCATTGACACATACCATGTCGAGGTTGCACGGAAGGCACTGGAACACGGGGTAAATATCATAAACGATGTGTGTTGCACATGGCATTTCCGCGAAATGGCAACCGTCGTTAAAGATTTTGATGCCCATCTAATCGTTACCCACAATGCACGGAATGATAAAAACTTTTTGCAAACAAATGACCCTATTGGCAAAATAATTTCGGAATTTGAAAGGATTTTAGATGAAGCAGACCACATAAACTTTGATGTGAAACGTATTATTTTCGACCCGGGTATAGGTTTTGGGAAAACACCACAGCAGAATTTGGAAATTTTTAGAACAATTGGTAAAATATGTTCGAAATTTTCAAACCCCGTCGTCTGCGCCACATCGAAAAAATCTTTTTTAGCCACAGCTGTCAACGGTAATGATGGGCAAACATTATCAAGTGCTACCATAGCTACGACGATGGAAGGGTTTCGCCAGGGGTGTAAGATCTTTAGGGTCCATGAGGTGGTCGAAAATTTGGCAGTATTAAAATTTGCACAAAAATTGTATGAACGACAAAATTTTCATAGATGACATTGAGATATTTGCTAAACATGGAACCTCCGTGGGGGAGAAATTTAGATTACAGCGTTTCCTAATTTCAGCGAAAGCTCAATTTGATGCTACTCGGGCGAAAGATTCCGATATGATCTCCCATACCGTCGATTACGCAGAATTGTTGGGGACAATATTAGAAGCTGTCAAAGGTTCATCTTTTAATCTTTTGGAAAGGCTAGCACAGCACATAGCTAGCAAAGTATTTCGGAAATTTCAGCCAATTACGCTGCTGGACATCGCGATTAAAAAATTTCCCGATTCTTTGGCGGATAAAAGTTTTTCAGGCCTGGGGTTCTCATCGACATTTTTACGCAATGAATAATGAAGTCTATTTATCGCTTGGAAGTAACCTAGGAGATCGTCTGGGCTTTTTAGCCCTTGCGGTATCAAAACTAAAGCGTAATGGTCTGAAAGTTGAAAAATATTCCAGTGTCTACGAAACAGAACCTCAAATTCTAGCAAACCAACCAAACTTTCTCAACTGCGTGTTATTTGTCAAAACGACATTCAACGCACCGCGACTACTCAAGCTCTGCCAGAACATCGAATATTCCATTGGTAGAAATAAAATCATAGAATTTGGGCCAAGAAACATAGACATTGACCTCTTGATTTTCAATTCTGAAAAAATCTCAACGCCGGATTTAATAATTCCACATCCACGAATGTTTGCCCGTAATTTTGTCCTGGCACCTCTAAAGGAAATCGCCCCCAATTTGGTCATTGAAAATCGGCATATTGATCAGCTAATTGCAAAGTGTGTCGATCAAAGAATAAAGCTTTTCGCAGACAAAGGTGTTTTTGACATTTAAACATCGATTGCCCTTTGATTACAAATGCTTCGTTCCAGGAAAGAAGATTTCTTGGTAAAAAATATTAATTGAAAATCCTCGATGGGTAAAAATAAGTAAATTTGTTGACACAATTATCAACCTAAGTAGAATATATGTTGAAGAATATTTTCAACAAAGGTTAACAATGTCTGAAACAACTATACGAACGCCAGTAAGAGTAAGGTCAACTGATGCTATAGCACCTCAAATAAGCCCAGAATCAGCCAATGAATTAATGAATTTAGTCAGTAAACCTGCAAAAAGTAGACGGGTTACCGCGAACGTAGTACCAGTCCAAAACCCCGATGGAACTGTAAGCCTGCAAGTGGATAACATAAAAAAGAAAAAATCCCTTTCAGACAGAACAGTTACCACATTGCGTGCCACGGAAGCAGGCGAAACCCTTGCAGCCCTTGGATCCGTCGCCTTTGGCATATATTCCGCTTTGACAGGTAATGTAGCTGCAGGATATCCTGCCATAGCTGGTGGAGCCGGTGTATTGTGGAAACTTGCAGAATCAAAGATCATCGATTGGATGAAAAAATAAGTTATCTATGATTTTACAACTTGCACACTTATATAAATGTATTATTGTGACGCCTTCAAGATCTTTAGGAAGGCATCTTGAGGAATTGAAACCTTGCCAATCTGTTTCATTTTTTTCTTACCTTCCTTCTGCTTATCGAGCAGTTTTCTTTTCCGAGAAATATCACCACCATAGCATTTGGCCGTAACATCTTTGCGTAGAGCACTAAGTGTTTCCCGGGCGACAACATTGCTTCCAATGGCGGCTTGTATCGCAACTTTAAAGAGCTGGCGGGGTAATAGTTCTTTTAATTTTTCACACATTTCACGGCCCCGAAACACTGCTTTCACACGGTGAACGATTGATGAAAACGCATCGACCGAATCCCCATTGACAAGGATGTCTAGGCGCACAAGGTCGGATTGGATATACTCTCCGAAGTCGTAATCCATTGAGCCGTATCCCCGTGTAATACTTTTTAGCCTATCGTTAAAATCTATCAAAATTTCATTCAAGGGTAGATTACAGGATAGGATTACCTTGTTGGCATCCAATGTTTCGGTCTCATTGCATTCTCCACGCTTTTCACTGATTAGTGCAAGAATGTCCCCAATCGATGCATTGGGGATGTGAATCTTTGCGCATATGGTCGGTTCATGAATTTCGGAAATATGCGAGGGATCAGGCAATTTTAGAGGACTATCAACCTCCATCCAGCTATCATCCGTCAGTTTTACCCTATAGACAACACTTGGATAGGTGGAAATGATGTCCAAATCATATTCACGCCGCAAACGTTCCTGGATGATATCCATGTGCAGCAATCCGAGAAAACCACAGCGAAATCCAAAACCTAAGGCGATGGAACTTTCTGATTGGTAGACAAGGGAAGCGTCATTCAGTTGCAATTTTGCCAGGCTGGATTTTAATTTTTCAAAGTCATTGGTATCGATGGGATATATGCCACTAAATACCATCGGACGAACATCTTTGTAGCCGGGGAGCATCTCATCGACTGGGTCATTTGCCAGCGTTATGGTGTCACCAATTTTAACTTCCGAAACATTCCTGATGTTAGCGATGATATACCCTATCTGCCCTTCGCTGAGAATATCCATCGGGCGCATTTTGGGACAAAAACATCCGACCTCTTTGATCACATTGCTCATCCCGGTACGCATCATGTAAATGGTATCGCCCACTTTTAAAGATCCTGAAAATATTCTAACATGGCAAATTACTCCCTTGTATGGATCGAAGATGGAATCAAAGATCAGTGCACGGATTTGGGCAATTTTTGGGGCCGGAGGAGCCGGAACTCTATCGACTATTGCATTTAGAATGTCGTCGATGCCAATATCCGATTTCGCACTTGCCAAAAGCGCTTCTTCCCTAGGAATGGCTAAAACATCTTCCAGCTGGCGCAAAACATCTTCCACGTGTGCTCCCGGAAGATCTATCTTGTTAATCACCGGAATGATGGTTAATCCATGGGCCATCGCTAGATTTGCATTGGCCACGGTTTGTGCCTCAATGCCCTGGGATGCGTCGACCAATAGCAAGGCACCTTCGCAGGCTGCTAAACTTCTCGAAACCTCGTAGGAAAAATCCACATGGCCGGGCGTATCATTTAGGTTCAACAGAAAGTTCCCCTTGGTCGGATGATCATATCTCATTGAAACCGGGTGATTTTTAATCGTTATGCCCCGTTCACGCTCCAAATCCATGGAATCCAGCAATTGATCTTGCATCTCCCGTCTAACAACCGTATTCGTATGCTCTAGCAACCGGTCCGAGAGAGTAGTTTTCCCATGGTCAACGTGTGCAATAATGCAAAAATTCCTTATTTTGTTTACCGGATCCATGGAGTTCTATGGCTCACAAAATTGACAAAAGAACATATTTTGTAAAGCAGATATGATGGAGATCCCCCATTTACGACCGATGTGGGTCAGTTTGGCGTATTCATATTCATATCTTCATCCACATTTTCTGCTAGAACCGTTCCTCCGGAAACGTGAACAATTTTTTTAATTTCTTCTTCCAATGATTTTGCCGTGTCGGGATTGTTTTTAAGATATTGCTTGGCGGCTTCGCGGCCCTGGCCAATGAGTTTACCCTTGTGGGCGATCCAAGCACCCTTCTTTTCTAAAATTTTATGCTCAAGGCCTAGGTCTATGATCGAACCAGTTTTGGAAATCCCTTCGTCGAACATTATGTCGAATTCACACTCGGTAAACGGTGCGGCCACTTTGTTTTTTACAATTTTGACCCGTGTCCTGTTCCCCGTAACTTTGCCAGAATTCTCTTTTATTTGTCCCGTCCTGCGAATATCAAGCCTAACGGAAGCAAAGAATTTTAATGCCCTGCCTCCCGGTGTTGTTTCTGGATTTCCAAACATTACCCCAATTTTTTCTCGAATTTGATTTGTAAATATGCACACACATTTGGATTTGCTGATGGCGGATGTCAATCGACGCATAGCTTGACTCATCATTCTGGCTTGGGATCCAATCGTTATGTCTCCCATTTGGCCATCGAGTTCTGCTTTGCTTATTAGGGCAGCGACGGAATCGACAACGACGACGTCGACGGCTCCAGACCGAATTAGTGTTTCTGTTATATTTAACGCATCCTCGCCATTTTCAGGTTGTGCCACCATAAGGCTGTCCAGATCAACACCTACAATTTTAGCATACCTTGGGTCGAGTGCATGTTCCACATCGATGAACACGGCATTTCCACCTCCTCTCTGTGCTTCCGCTATGAGACTCAGGCAAAACGTCGTCTTTCCCGAAGACTCCGGACCAAAAATTTCACAAATCCTGCCCCGGGGAAGTCCTCCCACTCCAAGTGCCAAGTCGAGGGCAAGAGATCCCGTAGAGATAACGGAAACGTCCATTTTTTTCGCGTTCCCCAGCTTCATGATAGAGCCTTCCCCGAACTGTTTATTTATTGCAGCCATGGCCTGCTCAAGTGAGTTCGGATCTCTCGGGTCCCTTGCATCGGTTTTCATGCTAAAGATGGATAATATGGAAAATTAAACAATCAAGCATCATTTTTTTTATGGCTTTTAGGGGAAAACAATTTAGCATGGGCTCAATGAGTGGTTTACTTTTTAATAGGGAAGATTTTGGTAAATTATTTATTCGGTTAGTTTTGGGTATAATCTTGGCAGCCAAAGGTGTCATGTTTCTCATAGAAGGGCAATCCTTTCTAGCTATGTTGGGGAAAAATTTAAGCATAGTTGGCATTACATTCTGGCCATTGTTTCTGGGAGGGGTAATTGCCATATGCCATATTGTGTGTGGCATAACCGTAGCCCTTGGAGCATTTTTTAAAACGAGTATGTTTTTATTCGGAACATTTTTCCTATTGGAAGCGATTTTTAAGTATCATACCGGGAGTAATCTAATCGGTAAAGTAGCCTATCTCGTAATGTTGTCAGCCGTAATGTACGGGTTTATGTTTATCGGCTCGGGATCATATGCCGTACAGAAGTAATAATGTTCTACGGTTAATTGCAATATGAAAGGATATCATGTGTAACTTGCCCATAACATCAATTCTGGGGGAAGCACTAGCCACGCCCACCCAAATAAGCATTGCATCGATGGTGGTACGCACTGCCATATTTCTATCTTTGCTGGCCTTAGGTGGTTACTTTTTCGTTCAATTTTACAGGCGTGGATATTTTTGTAATTACAAAAATACGCCAAAGGCTAGTCACGATGAAATTAAGGTCGTCGCCATACGCATCCTAAATGGCAGAAAATATCTGACGGTCATCGAACATTACGGCAAACGTTTCCTATTGGCTCTGACCAACGACAAAATCGAGAAGCTATCCGAATGGAATCTAGAAATTCCTCCGCCATCTGAAACAGAGATTGATAGCGAAAGAAAATAAGCCCCAGTGGCGTATGTTGAATGTCAGAAATTGGTGAGTTGATCTAAAACGCTTAGGGCATATATGACAGCGGTTTCCGATCGCAGGACGTTATGGCGTGTCAGCCTACATTCAATGAAGTCATTCCGTGTTAGGTAGGCATATTCGGATTGGGAAAAATCTCCCTCCGGACCTATGGCTATGCAAATATTCGACTTCGGAAGGTGGGATGAAAGGACTTTTTTTATTGGTTGAGAATTTTCTTTCAATCCGCCGAAAAGTTTTATGCCAAATGGCAACAAGCTGATAAATTCAAGCTTTTCAAAATATGAAATTTTCGGAAGAAATGGGTTTCCGGATTGTTTGCATGCTTCAATGGCGGTCTGCTTCCAATGGAGCAATTTATTATCTATTTTCCCTCTTAGTTTACATTCCGTATTTTGTGTTTCAAAAAATATTATTTCCGATACCCCGATCGCCGTTGCTTCACACACAATGTGATCATTGTTACTGCTTTTTAGTACGGCCTGTAGAAGAGTTATCGGACAGCTAGGGTATTCAAATTTGTCCATTCTTTCGATCCTAATTCGTGCACATTTTGCATCTGCCACAGCTAGTGTGCCGTAGGCATGGAATCCCTTGCCGTTCAGTACAGTAACTGCTGACCCCATTCGTGCACGCATGACATTGCACAGGTGGTGGCTTTCGGAGGAGGAAAGTTCCAATATTCCAACTTTCATATCATATCCATAGAAACATTTATGCATAAATATTTTATTTGCCAAGTTTGTGCGAAATATTTTGCTCACTTCAACAATTTGCAGATACGCAATATGAAAAACAATGACAATGGCCTAGGCGAAGTGTTTCAATCGGCGGAATTGAGCGATCGAATGTGGTTATTTTTTCAAAAAAATTCCAAAGCAGTTTTAATCATCACGGCGACTGTGATTGCGGTTGCAATGATGTTTTGCTTTCAAAAACTGTGGTCAAACCATGAAATTGCCAATATGGGAAGGGCATACGCTTCCCTTATAACCAAGGAAGATAGGATACTTTTCGTCAAAAAATATAAAAAGTACCCATTGGCAGGAGCAGTATCCTTGCTCCTCGGCGATGAGTATTTGGAAAGCTTGGAATATGAATTTGCTAGGTCAGCCTATAAAAACGCTGGAGCAATTTTAAAGCATCACCTATTATTCCCGCGTACCGTAATCGGTCAGGCTATGGCGGAATACAAATTAAATAACATCACAGGTGCTGAAAAACTTTTAAATTCCGTAATTTATAATAGAAAAATCGATAGAGTTTTCAGGGGAAATGCAGCCTATGCCCTGGCGAATATGCTAAAAAACGAACGAAAATCTGAGCAATTGGGTTCCCTGCTGAAAGATGTAAGCAACATTGATCTAAGCCCAGAATTTGTCAATGTGATCTACAAAGTTTCCGAGGAAAATTAGGAAATAGATAATCTGAATAAAAATATTGCATGGACAGTTTTTTCTCTTGTAAAAGTAGGGCGATTTTGTTGCTTGAGCTTGTATTTAAAAGGCGCGATAGCCAAGTGGTAAGGCCGAGGTCTGCAAAACCTTTATCATCGGTTCGATTCCGATTCGCGCCTCCAAAGCATTAACCGCACAAATAAAGATTTGGCAGGTGATAAAAGAGACAAAACAAAATATCAAGGGAAATAGGTGTGTAAGAAGAATAAGTGCGAGAAAGCTTTCTGCCTATTTCGCCTACTGAGAACCCAGATTTAAGCTTTTGTAAAATTTTAACTCTACAAAATTCAAAAAATGATTGCCTATTTTAGTTTTAGCAACAGGTTTTGAAAAAATTTGAGTTTTATGGAAGAATTACGTGGGAGCATTTTGATTTTGCAGATTGGGAAACCAACGGCAGTTACAAATGTAATTTTGGCTGCATTAATCAAAAAGGCATTGAATTTCGACTGTGTCGAAGAAATTTATGGATGCATCGGAGGTATTTCCAGGTTGTTGAATGAGCAATTCGTCGACTTGGCCGGACAACAACAAAAAAATATAGCTAATCTGGTTGGGACCCCAGGGGCAGCATTGAAATCTATCCATTGCGATAGCGCGGAAGTAGTAAAAATAATAGAAGTTTTGCAAAAAAATAACATTCGTTACCTGTTTGTCATAGGTGATGAGTCATCCATTGGCATTTGTAAGGAACTCAACAAATTTGTTCAGGAAAGCAAGTATGACATGCGCATTATGCTTATTCCCACATCCGATCACAATAGGCTACAGCTGACAGACCATTGTTTGGGGTACGGATCCATGGCAAAGCATTTGGCCTTAATGACTAAAAGTATCATCACCAATGTTCAATCCACGCAAACCAGTGGAGCAATAACCATATTAGAACTAAAAGGATGTGATGACGAATGGTTAGTTAGTAGCTTAGCACTGGCTCGACTGCGCAAGGATAGTACCGATGCTCCACATTTGCTCATTCTTTCAAATTTTGACGAAGGAACATTTGTGAAGAACGTTCACCAAACAATACGCAACATTGGGAATTGTGTAATTGTTCTCGGAGACAAGTTGATGTATTCTAGGAAAGAAAATTCTGCCCCCCAGCATGGTGTAGCAGAGTACATAAAATTTATTTCCAACGCTAATTTTGACGTACAAATAGATTTAATTTCTCTGCACGACTGGGAGTTGACAGCCTGCATGACCCTATCAGAAACAGACGTCATAGAATCTGAATTATGCGTCCAAAAAGCGTTGGACCTTTCCATCGCTGGAGGAATAAGTGGCAAAATGATCACGCTGTTGCGCACCGATGGAATCAAGTATTCCGCGGAAGCGAATTGTGTAGATTTTGAAAATATTTCCGATAAGAAAAAAGAATTTCCAGAATCATGGTATATTTACGATAACATGGCATTGGATGTTTCATTTTTTAAATATGCGGTGCCATTAATCGCCGGCGAAGTCAAGTGTACCTATGAAAATGGATTACCAAGCTTTGCCAGGCTAAAGTAGGTTTAAAAAATTATCGATGGTAACCACTTGAAAAATTATCGCCGATGTATGCTGCAAATGCAATCATTGCTGCGTTGTCAGTAGTGTGATAGCGTAAGGGAAGGACAAGTTTCTTGTTAGATTTTGTTGCAAGGGTTAACATTCTTTTTCGGAGAGTTTCGTTGTTGGAGACACCTCCACTGATGCCAATGCTTTTACAGGGATGTTTTTCGAGGGCGTGGGAAACCTTGATTACCAGTGTGTCGACGATAGCTTCTTGGTACGAAGCACAAATATCATTGATATGGAGAACAAAACTTCCTTCGAACTTTTCCAGGAAATACCTTAGACTTGTTTTTAATCCTGAAAAGCTAAATTTCATATCCGATTTATTCGAAAATGCACGGGGAAATTGGTATTTTTTTTTGTTTCCAGAACTTGCCAGCTTTTCGATCAAATTTCCACCTGGGTATGGCAGTCCCAGCAATCTTGCTCCTTTGTCGAAAGCTTCTCCCGCAGCATCGTCCTGAGTTTCTGCAATCGTTGCTATGGTAAGATTTTCCGATATTTCATACAGGACCGTATTGCCTCCAGAGACCAGTAAGCCAAGGTGAGGAAGATATTCCTCCAAATTAGAGAAAAACGATTGCGGATCCTGGGAATGTACAGGTATAAATGGAGAAAACAGGTGCCCACGTAAATGATTAATTTCCCTAACAGGCAGGTGCAGAATAATGGCCAATGCTCTTGCCACCGCCAGGCCAATGTTTAAACATCCCGGAAGACCCGGTTCCTTGGTCACAGCAATTAATTTTGCTCCCGATATTCCAAAATTTTTTAGATCTTTGAGTAGTGGAACGAAATTTTTAACGTGTTCCCGGGAGGCAAGCTCGGGAACAACACCACCATATTCGGCATGCAATTTTACCTGGGATGAAATTTTTTCAAAGATGACACCAATCTTTTCATCAAATAGGGCAACGGCTGATTCATCGCACGAACTTTCTATGCCAATTATCATAAATTTTTTTGGATTGTTAAAAAGTTCTTGTCAATGTCGATTTTATATACAGCGTCCAGGTTAAATTAATCAGATATCTAATAATGGTTAGATGTGCGAATGGTTCGTAGTCTAGCTAAACGGAGAAAAGTATGAGAACTTCAGCGGAAGAATTGTTTGAAGCAGGTGTCCATGTCGGGCACCAGAAAAAGCGTTGGAACCCCAAAACCCGTCCATATATCTTTGACCATCGAAATGGAATAACGATTATCAATCTTGTAAAGACGTGTGAACAAATAGAAAAAGCATGTGAGGCAGCCAAAAATATCGTTGCCGGTGGAGGGAATGTTTGGTTCGTTGGAACCAAGAAACAAGCAAAGGATGTTACAAAAGAGGGGGCAACTTCCGTGGATATGCCATTTTGTGTGAATCGATGGCTGGGAGGTACCCTGACGAATTTTCAAACGATAGAGTGCAGTTTGAACAAATACAAAAAATTTTTGACCATGGAAGAAAGTGGTGAATTGGCCAGGATGTATAAAAAGGAAGCGGCAGCCGTTCGGCGTAAAATGAACCGTATGCACGCTAGTTTTGAAGGATTGATGCAGATTGAGGAACCACCGGCGGCTCTATTTATTGCTGGTATAACGCACGAACATATTGCCGTAGCGGAAGCGAAAAAGGTTGGTGTTCCTGTGTTTGCCATTGTTGATACAAATTCGGATCCTACTCTCGTTGATTACCCAATCATGTGCAACGATGATTCTGTCAAAGCAATAAGGATGATATTGGGGTTGTTCCTGGAAGGTGTTCAAGAAGGCATTGCAATCAGGGGCGAACGTAGATCATCGAGGAGAAAGTTATTGTCTACGGATGATATGATAAAGATTGTTCCCGAAGTTTCCATGTCGAAGGAAATCGTCGATGAAATATCGACGAATTTATTAACAGAGACATCGGAAGCTGACAACGAAGATATAATTAAGGGAGATTGACATGGCAGAGATTAGCGCAAAAATGGTAAATGACCTGCGCCAACGGTCCGGTGCAGGTATGATGGAGTGCAAGAAAGCCTTGGTAGAGACCCACGGAGATATGGAAGAAGCGATAGTTCTCCTAAAAAAGCGCGGTATTATAAATGCCGCTAAAAAGTCAGGCAGAGAAGCCACGGAAGGAACTATCCAATCCTACATTCATAACGGTGGCCGCCTAGGGGTTTTACTGGAACTTAACTGTGAAACCGATTTCGTTGCAAAGAATGAAACATTTCAGCAACTCGCAAAGGACATTTGTATGCACATTGCAGCGATGTCGCCCATCTATGTTTCGGCCAGTGATATCCCTCCGGAAGTCGAAGCGAGGGAACGTTCCATTGCAGCTGAACAGTGTGCCGGTAAACCGGCCAATGCCATGGAGAAAATTATTTCTGGGAAATTGGCTAAATGGCATAGTGAGGTATGTTTGTTGGATCAACCATTCATAAAAGCCCAAGAAATTTCAGTGGGAACATACATTGCCCAATCTGTAGCTACCATAGGTGAAAACATCAAGGTTGGTCGATTTATCCGTTACCAAATTGGATAGTTGGCGAATTAGTTTCATGGAGAGAATTTCTTTCTTTGGGGCGTATTTTTGTTACTCTATGCCGGTCGATTTGTGAGCAAGAAAACGAATATCGGAAATTTGTGCGCAATTGGGAAATTGATGTAGATTGTTTAAAATTTTTAGCTTTTGAATTTGCAATTCGGAACGAATTACTGCATTGAAGCTGTGAATGATTAGGGTGTCGTCATTCAAAATTTTTACAGGGGAACAACGTTTAGCCATGTTTTCCCCCACGATGGATGGCCAATTTTGATGGATGGTTTGCTGGGGGGTTATTTTTACCATATTGAATTTTTTCAATAGAGTGGATATGGATGCACCGAGAGGTTTAGCTTTTTTCAAGCATGAGATACCTTCTTCCGGTGGCAATCCCCGGAATACGGCAATCAAATTGCGAATTCTACGGCCAAAAATTTTCTTCGTTGCCATATCAATCCAATAGAGATTTTAGATTTTTTAGAAAAAAATTGGTCATTGCGATATTGTCAACACCGGTCTTGATGAAATCATTGAACAACTCACTTTTAGACGCTTGGATCGCCCGCATACGTTCTTCAATTGATTCTTCCGTGATTAGACGATAGATGGTGGTAATATTTTTTTGACCAATCCTATGAATTCGTGCTATTGCTTGTTCTTCAACGGCTGGATTCCACCATGGTTCCATCAGAAAGGCATATTCTGCTGCATGAAGAGTTAGCCCAACACCGCCAGCTTTCAAACTAATCAGCATTATCGCATTCCCTTTGGTATTTTGAAAGGTATCCATCAGTGTTTTACGATTGGAAGTCAACCCCGTTAGAGAGAATACTTTTGTCTCTGGCATGTTTTCTGCGAGTTTATTTTTTATTTCTTTCAAAAATTCCAAAAACTGGCTGAACACAAGAACTTTTTTCTCCTCAGACATTATTGTTTCCAGTTTCAACATCAGGATGTCGATTTTTTGCGAGTCTCGGGAATTATTGTGGCGCAAAGCTTCTGGGAGGATAAATTGCGCACACGCCGCCTGTCGTAAACGGGTAATGGCTGTCAAAATATTCAAACGCATTTTGGAATCGGACGTGTTAAAATTCGCCAATTTGGAGCGCAAATTATCCCTAATGGCATCATAGGCAAGTCTCTGGGCATAATTCATTTTACAAGTAATCTCAATTTCATTGCGTTTTGGTAATTCGATAGCGACGGATTGTTTGGTTCGCCTGATGGTAAACGTTGCAATTTGTTTCTGAAAATTTTGGCGAAAATCTAACTGGCCAATGCTCTCTTGAAATTGTTTATAGCCGCAAAAAAATCCCGGCATTAGGAACTTGAATATGCTCCAGATATCCATTAGGTTATTTTCGATCGGTGTGCCGGTAATAGCTATCCTAAACCGGCCGTTGATGTTGCAACAAGCCAACGTTGTTTTGGAACGTGGATTTTTGACATATTGCGCTTCATCCAGAACAACATAGTCAAAGGACAATTTCCGCAATTCCATACTCATTTTATGCACCTGGGCATAGCTGCACAGCAGAAAATCAGGTTTGTTTGAAAAATTGTAATATTTGTCAACGGTGGCGAAACCCTTATCGGGAAAGAATTTTTCTATCTCCTTTTGCCAAACGGAAATTACGCTTGAAGGACAAACCACCAGTGAACGTTTGTTTTTCCCATTGGCTCTAATCAGAGACAATACCTGGACAGTTTTCCCCAGTCCCATTTCGTCGGCGAGTAAACAGTGGCACCCAGCATCTAAAATTGCTTGCATTGCATAGACGCCATCCCGTTGGTAGTTTTTCAAAAATTCGGGCAATTTAAACTTTACATTCCCCACATCGATGTGCGTAATTTTACATCTCGACGCATCGACTCGAATGTGATGTTGGTTGAGCAATACGTACAGGATGTATTTGCGTAATTTGACCCCGTGGTCACTGCAAAACACATGCCGGATGACAGAAATTTGATTGGCAGTTAGTGCAACAGCTCCTATCTTTTCCATGAAAATTAGGCGACCGTTTGCTTTTAACAGATCAAGCATTTTCTGGGAATCAATCAGCCCATATTCGGTCTCAATGATCCATTTGATCTCTATGTGTTCTGGATCGATTTCATGGACTTTGGCACAAATATTTGGAAATATAGCCCCCCGCTTTAGAAGTAGCATTTCGGGAGAGAATTGGACGTAAAAATATTTGTCCCAAACATTGAATTTATCGCCCATTAAATCGATGGCATCCCTCAAATTTTTCGAACGATAATCCCGATTTGATGCGCAGAATTCAAATTTTGATTTCTTGGCATAAAATAGCAAACGCAGCAGAGACATTTTTTTAGCATTGCCCGAGATCACTGTGATAGAACTGCTGCTCTGCATGAAAATTGGTTTTTTTTCAGAGTTATCTAAAAATGCACGCATTACGACGTCATTGTTACATATGTTAAATTTGACCAAAACATTTTTTTCAAATTTACTTTTCTTTAGCTCATCCACTTTTTTTATGACATCGTCTATGGAAATTTCGTCCTTTGGAAGATCCATTGGAGGAACGGCATTATCTTCCACATGGTCTACATTTTCCGAGTCTACAAGCTTTGTGATCGCCATTAAGGCAGCGATGGTTACAATTTGGGAAGTAATTTTCAGTTTGTTCAGCCTATTGATCGAAGTCTCAAGATGTCCAACACGATCAAATGCTATGTCAAAATTTATTACTTCTCCGTTAAAATATGCCCCGATCGTAGCCTCGTGTTCTTTCAACACTATCCTCTTAATTGCTTGCGTGGCAAACACTCCTTTTGCTATAGAACATGGACGACGCCCAAAATATTGCCCCATATCAAATTGGGTCAATTTTTTCTTCCATGACACAATGGATGCTTTCGTAAACTCACACTCTGGAATATTGGACGACATTATGACAGCCGTTGACAATAAATGGACCCAAAGAATTTTGCAAGATAAGACGGCTATTTTTACAAAATTTTTGCATCCTTTGGCTGAGATAGCAGATTTTTCAAATTATCGATGCCGCTTCCTGTCACACAGGATATTTCGATGACGTCAATTTTGTGGGTTTGTTTAAAAATTTTTATATTTTCCTGGGCAGATTCCACGTCCATTTTATTGGCAACCACGATATGCTTTTTATCCATCATATTCATATCATGGTATTTGAGTTCTTCCAGTAAAATACTGTAGTCATCGGCCGGTGAGCGATCGTCGGTTCCAGCCATATCTATTAGGAACACCAGGGAAGAGCATCGTTCTATATGCTTTAAAAATTGTAGGCCCAATCCTCGGTTTTCATGGGCCCCTCCGATGATCCCCGGGATATCAGCAATAATTAATGGGACATTACTACTTTTATCGGCCATGACGCCAATCTGAACATGTAATGTTGTAAATGGGTAACTTGCGGCTTTTGGGGTGGCATCGGTAAGCATCCCGATCAATGTGGATTTTCCAGCATTGGGAAATCCAACGAGGCCAACATCTGCTATGGTTTTTAGAATAAAATCAAAAATTCCTTCTTCCCCCGGTGTACCTGGGGTAGTATGACGGGGAGCTTGGTTTGTCGACGATTTAAAATTTACGTTTCCTTTGCCCCCTATACCTCCCTTCAAAATGATGGTTTCTTGGCCATGCTGTATCATTTCCGTAACAAAATTTTTCGTATTTGAATCGATGATGACAGTGCCAATGGGAACCTTCAGGAAACAATGTTCACCGTTTCTGCCATGCATTTCACTTCCCATGCCATGTTTGCCATTTTCAGCCTTTGCGTGGGGGGTAAACCTATAAACGGATAGGTCGTTGATATTTTCGTCACCGACAAGGATTATATCTCCTCCATTACCACCATCTCCTCCGTTGGGTCCCCCTTTGGGGATGAACTTTTCCCGGCGAAAACTCAAACATCCATTACCCCCATTGCCGGCTTTTAGCCGCACATTATGAACCTCATCGACGAACATTTATTTTCCCATGAATAGCAAAGCTTCACTATTGGCATACGTCATTTTTTTGTCAAAACTTTATTTGATACCGGCCGGTTTTCAATTCTCTTGACTTCCTGTTTCTTTTCCAAAGAAATTAGTAAAAATAGGAAAGAAGGTTAGTTGTTAAAATTTCTCGGGTTGAGGAACAACGGCTGTATGAGTTTTGCGAAAAAAATACAAATAGATACGTCCGTATCTGGCATATTAAAGATTATAATTCCGCTGATTTTATCATGTTTATCATCCAATTTGATGTTTTTAATAGATCGCCTTATTCTAATGCGATACTCATTGGATGCGATGAATGCAGCCATGTTGGGTGGCAGCTTGGCGGGGTTCTATACATTCCTTTTGATGGCAATCACAGGAACCACGGAAATTTTCGTCGGGCAGTATAATGGTGCCGGCAAGTATGATAAAATTGCTGCTCCCGTTTGGCAGATGATATACTTGGTAATATTTGCTGCTATTTTTTGTATTCCGATTGGATACTTTTCAGATTATCTGAATTTGATCCCAGAATGCTATGCTAGGGATGGTATAGCGTACCAACGGTTGCTTACATATTTTTGTTGGATGCCGGGATTAGCGGCAGCATTTGCAGGTTTTTTCATCGGCCGTGGGCAAACGAAAATTATCACGATAATTGTTGTTCTAGGAAATCTTATCAATGCCATTTTGGATTATTTGTTGGTTTTTGGGGTCAAGGATGTTATTCCTAGCCTTGGGTGTAAGGGGGCAGCGGAAGCAACAATCATTGCCGAAGCCATACAAATTTTAATCCTCGCAGGAGGTTTTTGGAGTTCCAAAAACAGGGAGCATTTCCATACGGCCAAGAATTGTAAGTTCGACAAAGACATGTTTAGAAAGTGTTTGAAAATTGGCCTACCGATGTCATTTGGCCGAAGCGTTGAGTTACTTGCGTGGTATTTGGTATTTGCTGCCTTGAGTCATGTATCAAGGGATTTGGCGACGATTCACGGGATCGCCGTGACGGTTTACGTATTGATTGCTTTTATCTGTGACAGTTTGTCAAAAGGAACTGCTGCAATCTCTGCTAATTTTATAGGGAAAAATAATTTGGCATCAATTGGCATGGTGCTTAAGAAATTAACCATTCTGACATTGATTTTGTGTTTTATCCTTATGTTTCCACTGCTTATTTCTCCCCATTTATTTTGTGACATTCTCGGTACTATAAATGAAGATATTACACACCTATACCCTACGCTATCGATAATTTTTAAAATACAGTTTATTAATATAGTGATAGAATCCCAGTGTGCTATTTTTTGGGGTACGTTAATATCCGGTGGCGATACAAAATACCTGAACATTACCAACCTAATATGCCTCTGGGGTTTTGTTGTTCTTCCCGTTGCATTGTTGTACGCGTTTAATATGCTGAACTCTGCAATAATTGTGCATTTGCTATCTACTTGCTGGATATCCTCTTGCCTGCTACTAGTGTATAGGCGCTACAAAAGTTTGAAATGGTATAAAAGTGTCATCAATTAGGCGCAAGACCGTATAAAAATGGGAAAAGAGGATTAACAGGAAGAAAAAAGAGTGGGGTGGAATATTTCTAAAAGTTTCTCATACCCACATAAAAATCTTTCCAGAACGAGTTTCTTTAGAGGACACTCTATTTTTATCTATTTCTCATGTCTTCTTCGTCCTTTTTAATGCTTTTGTTTTTCCTCCTTACCAAACTTTTTTGGATACCGCGCTTTGTAGTACTTGGGTACGCTAGTTTTGTTTTTTCTCCTTGATATTTGGTTTGTGAAATTTACAATGGCTTCTAATTTATGGAAATCGAAGATGTACGGGGGCCCCAAGAAACGCAAGATAGTACAAAGACATCAAGCAGTTCATCAGTACATGTCGGTGATGCAAGTCAAGCCATTTCTCAAAAAGAAAGGGAAGTTTCGAGTGCCAAACTATCCTCAAGGACTATAAGGCTCGATGTTCAGTTTCCTAAATTTTTACCTGGTGGATATGGATCCCGTGATGAATTAGCTAGGGAAAATTTTGTAAATTTCTACAATGGAGTGAAATATCTACTAACGAAATATGGAGATGTCCCATTTTCTAAAAAATTCATCGTACGTTTAACCTCAAAAACACCCTCGCTTCGTGATACGAACGGCCGATTAATACTCTCTGATCAAGTTCCCAGGGGATATCGGAAAAAACCATTTACCGCGAATGACCTTCACGCGCTAGAAAATTTAATAATTAACAAGAATAGCTCTCGGGCAAGCAAAGGTAGGGACAGTCTAAATATGGTTGATGCCCAGGGAAAATTAAGGTCCGATGTTCCACGTCCAGTGCTTGTTGCCAGTGAAGATGTATTAAGATGTATTAATGCCAGGGAAAATTATAGAAATTACCATACGGGAATGAATTATTTGGTAAAAAAATATGGAAGTCGATTGGTAAACGAAACATTGACAGAATTAAAGACATCCTGGGTCCCAGGTACGTACTATCCGCGACTGATAGTATTTCGTGACGAAAACGGTCAAGAACAATTGAAATCCATACCAGATGACGACGCCTCAATATTGCTATTTAACTTCGATAATAATATGCTTCAAGAACTTGAAAATTTAATCATCGAACATGGTAAATGGCAAGGTAATCCTATCTTGCAAAACATAGGACGTGGCTTAGAAGTTGTTGGAGCAGCAAACCAAACAGCACGAGCAGCGATTTCTCTTTTCGAAGCTGTGGCTACTGGAAATCCAGATATCCTCGATATAACCGCAAAAGTCCTTTCATTCGCCAGTAGTGTAAGTGATGATTGTAAATTAGGCCTAGAAATACAAGATGATCCTGCTTCAAAAGGGAACAGACGTGTCTTGAAAAATGCTAAAGCAATGCTCAAAACAGCACGAACGACGATTTCTCTTGGCCAAGCTGTGGCTACCGGAAATTCAGATACCCTCGGCATAACCACAAAAGCCCTTTTCCTCGGCAGTAATATATCGAATGATGCTCTATTGGGCCTTGAAGCATTGGGTAAAGTAGCAGCCGATAAAACTATATCACCTCCGGCAATTTTAAGGGAAGAGGAAAAATTGGTGTACTATGCGGATGAGGAAAACATAGCGCGGGAACACTTCGAAGATTTTTACAATGCAGCAAAATATCTAATAAAAAAATACGGTATCACGTCAATGCCGGTAGATTTCTTAAATGAGTTGAAAGCATTATGCGGTGGAGAAATACCACTTGTTCCAGACGACCAAGGTCAACTACAGTTGGCTAATTCAGTTCCTAATGGGCATAGGGGAAAGCCGTTCACCATGAAAAATTTGGCCCAATTAGAAAATCGAATAACTGGGCAGGAAGGCCGTGAAAGATTAAAAGTAGCACTCAAAATAGGAGAAGTAATTGCCGCAACGGCAGGAGCGATTGCTACTTGCGGAGCAGGGCTTACCATTCCTGGAGCGATGTCACTTGCAAAAGCAGCCTATGATGGTGTTCAATTAGCCATCGAGCTGTTCCAAGATTAAACTTTGAGGGTTTTGGTGCCACGATGAGTGTTTCTTTTAGGGACAAGGCAAAGTACCCCCAAGGATGGAAGATATAATTCGAGAGAGTATGGCCTTCCGTGGAATGGCAAATCATCGGCCAGTTTGCCCCCGAAGTTTCCGCGATCCATTCCCCCATATGTTTTGCAATCACTGTTAAAAATTTCCTTCCAGAAACACTTCTCTGGCACACCAATTCTGTAGTTAGCACGCTCAACGGGCGTAAAATTACATACAACAATCATTTTGCTATCGGCAATATCTTTTCGAATAAATGCGATGACCGAATTGTCGCAATCATCGCAAGAAATCCACTCAAAGCCCCTAGGATCCATATCGTATTTGGCCAAGAAATCATGCCGCCCGTAGATGTTGTTCAAATCGGCTATTAGTTGTTGTATCGACCTATGGTCCGGGTACTTCAATAGATGCCAATCCAAGCTTTTGTCATATTGCCACTCATTGCTTTGCCCAAATTCGCACCCCATGAATAGTGTTTTCTTCCCAGGCCATAGCCACATATACGCATATAGTGCCATTAGGTGCCGTGCTTTTTCTGAAATGGTCGCACCTGGCATTTTGTACAACATTGAGCGCTTGCCATAGACGACCTCATCGTGGGAAATGGAACTGATAAAATTTTCTGAATATTGGTACAGCATTGCAAACGTTAACTGGTTATGGCTGTATTTGCGATAGATTGGATCCTGAGAGAAATAGTCCAAGGTATCGTGCATCCATCCCATGTTCCACTTAAAATCAAACCCAAGGCCGTAGTATTTCGTTCTCCTTGAGACGCCGCTGAAAGAAGTGGATTCCTCGGCTATGGTGATGGCTCCTGGAAATGTTTCGTGGATTACATCGTTCATCTCACGCAAAAACTCGAGGGCCTCGATATTTTCCTTCCCTCCGTAGCAATTTGGTAACCAATCACCACTTTTACGAGAATAATCAAGGTATAGCATAGACGCTACAGCATCTACACGGATACCATCCACATGAAATTTTTCGAACCAGTTTAACACGCTTCCAATTAGAAAATTTCGAACCTCGTGGCGCCCATAGTTAAATACCAGAGTACCCCAGTCTTCGTGATATCCTCGACGCTCGTCTTCATGTTCATAAAGCCGTGTTCCATCAAATTCGGCCAAAGCAAACGCATCTCGTGGAAAATGCGCAGGGACCCAATCGATGATTACTCCAATGTTATTGGTGTGTAAATGATCGATCAGCTTCTTAAAATCGAGTGGAGTTCCATAGCGATGTGTGGGGGCAAAATATCCCGTGACCTGATATCCCCATGATTTGAGAAAAGGGTATTCCGTTACCGGCATAAATTCTACGTGAGTAAATCCCATTTTTTTGACATAGTTCGTCAATTTTTTTGCCAATTCGACATATGTCAATGGCCGATCGCCGTCCTCTGAAACGCGCATCCACGAATCCAAATGTACTTCGTAAATTGCCATGCGAGTATCATGCCACTTGGTTTTGGCACGTTTTTCCATCCACATCTGATCATTCCACACAAAACTCGAGGAATCGAAAACGATGGCGGCGTTGTTGGGTGGCCCTTCAAAATAACTTCCGTAGGGATCGCTTTTCAATACCAATTCATTACGGGAGTTGATTAATTCATACTTATATTTTGAAAAATTTCCAACGCCGGGGACAAATAGTTCCCAAATTCCAGAAGCTCCCAACATTCGCATCGGATAATAGCGACCATCCCAATTGTTAAAGTCACCAACCACCGATACACGTTTGGCATTGGGAGCCCAAACAGCAAATGCCGTACCCAAAATTCCATTCATTTCACGGACACATGCTCCCAACCGATCGAAAATTCGACGATGTTTCCCCTGTCCAAATAAATGACAATCGAACAAACTTATGGTCGGAAGGAACGAATATGGATCATGTTTTAAAATTATATCCTCTTCGTAGGTTTCAATGGCAATTTGATAGGCAAAAACTTCCCTACGATTTTCAATGAAGACCTCAAAAAATCCGCTATCACTAAGTCTCGACATGTCGAATTTTTCGTTGGTGGAAACATCGACGACGGCACATCTTTCTGTGTTTTGTAAGTATGCGCGTACCACAATACCAGCAACGGTGCCATTTTTTGTCACTGGGTGCATGCCCAACCTGTCATGGGGAAGAGCATGCTTGGCACATAGAAATTCATCTAATTCTTCAAGGGATATTATCATTTCAAAAATTTAAGAACTAATCATCGTCAATACCATCGTCGATGGTAGCATTTGTTCCTTCATTCGAGGAAATTACTTCAACGGGAATTTTAAGTTCCTCAAATCCCGCCGCCGTCAGGTATAACATTCCCGATCCCGCAATTCCCCCTTTAATTACCACACTGGTCGATCGTGTTCCGGCGGGTATGAAAATATCTTTCATGATAACACTATCTGGAATGTTGGTTGTTGTATCTATTTCAATACCTTCCTGGGGAGCATCAAAATTTATCGTAATCACGAGTACTTGTTTTTCTCCAGATTCCAGGTTGATGCTGGATAGATTGGTATGAAAAGATACCCGATCGATGTGAAAAATTCCAAGCCCAATATCTCCATTATCACTGACTAACTTCGCATGGTGTTTGTTATTGTGATCCAATATAGGCACAACGAAAGATAGAGCATTTGGAGAAACAAAAGTAGTCTCACATGGCACATCACCTATCTCTACATAATCACCTTTTTCAAAACCACGCCCAAGTAATGTAATTGTTGAACCGGGGACCCCTCGATTACTCTCAAATCCGACAACATATCTGTTTATAATAGTTAAACTGTAAAGTTTTGACCGTTTGGATTTCTGACGTACATTGCCATTAACCTTTTTCCTGTAATCAACTTCGTAATAATAATTCACTTTATGCTGGTCAGACGATCTCGCGTAATCGTAGGAGTACTCGAAATCATTATTTTTATCCATTTTATGGATTTCCCCATCGATTACAATACGTGCCGAGCAGCTATTGGGAACAGAGTATGTTCCATCTGGGTTAATGGACATTGCAATGGTGTAAATTTCAGAACCATTTTGAGGTATTTGAGCAGGGGTGTTATTTACAATCATGGAATTACATCCACTCACCACAAGAGTAACGACACATAAAAATATAATCAAAGGCAACTTTACATTTTTCATAATAAGTTCCCGAATGCTAAAAATCAAAAATACGTATGCAAGTAAAAGATTCCTAACTTTTCAACCTTCAACTTTTTACACTTCGAACTCAGCCAATTAGGCGAATGAAAGAATAATTAAAAATTTTCCGATAGCAACTGGAGGACCTGTACAAAATCCAGGGGCAATTGTGCTTTTATGGAAATCGTTTTTCCAGTACATGGGTGATCAAAAACCACTTCCGAGGCGTGTAACATTACCCGAGGTGAGACCATTAATTTTGAAAAATTTTTATCATACCCGTAGGTTGTATCTCCAAGTATGGGATGACGCATAGCTGCCATGTGTACCCGAATCTGGTGCGTTCTTCCGGTTAAAATATTTACCTGCAAATGGGTAAATTGCCGTCCAAAAGATTTCAGAATATGCCATCTGGTAATGGCCTCTTTGCCGCCTTCCGATACCGCCATTTTAGTTCGCACGAACCTATTCCTTCGGACTGGCAGATTAATCTCTCCAAAGTTTTTAGTAAATGTTCCATAAACAATCGTTTGATATGTTTTCTTAATTTTACGTGTTGCGAACATTTTTACCAGTTGCAGGTAGGCCCTGTCCGTTTTAGTGAAAATTATCGCTCCACTTGTATCCTTGTCGAGCCTGTGAACAACCCCTGGCCGTGATGGATTCCCAGATCCACTCAATCTGCAGTGTGACAAAATTCCTTCGACCAATGTTGGGGCCGATGTCCCATTGCCTCCGTGAACCACAATGCCAGCCGATTTATTGATAACGATAATATCCTCATCCTCGAAAAGTATATCCAGTGGCATAGGAACTGGGTTAAGTGTAATGTCATTGGGAAGAACCAGCCGCAGTGTTATCAATTCTTGTCCACGTAAAACATATTTCGCAGGCATAGGTACCCCTTTGACGATAACTAAGTCTCTGTCGAATGATTTTTTTAATTGCGTACGGCTAACATCTTGAAAAATTTCACTCAAAAATTTGTCGATTCTTTTTCCTTTGTCACTGTCCTGAACTACGATTGTTTGTTCATCGCCTACCATCATATCATTTTAAAATACTCAAGGGCTAAACTAGTACGTAAACTTCCGGATGTCAAAAATACTTTATCCTTCCCCACATGTTGCATAATTTGTGAAATTATTAACAACCCAAAGGGCAAAATATCCGTACGGCTTTTTGGAACGCCATAGGCAATGCGTTCTTCTTTTGTTTTATCCCTCAATATGTCAAACAAACTCCGAACTTCATCATAGGTGATAAAGTTCCGCGTTTTCCCGTTAATCAGCAGGCATGCAACCTTTAGGGTGCCTCCACCACCAATCAGTTCGTACCCTAGCGTGTTTCTAGTATGCACGGGCAATGTGTTTAACACATTTTTTATGATTGCCTTGGCCGTTTCGATACTATGCACTTTGGCTAAGTCGAGTGTACTGATTGGTAAACTCCAAGTATTTTGTAAAACTTTGTCGAACTCTGCTATTTCCACGCTACCACACCCGATGTCGAAGGAAATGAATTTTTCCAGCTCTGTAAGATGTCGCGTACTTTTTGCTGTCAATGTAGCTTCTTCTGTCCCGCTAATAATGTGCAGGTTAATCCCTGTTTTTTTTAAAATTTTCTTCTGCAACCTGGAAAAGTTTGCTGCTTTCCTAGCAGCCTGGGTGGCAACGGCAATTATTTTTGTTGAATTATGCTCCCGCGCAAGGGCCAAAACCTCTTCAAAAAACCCCGTAGTGATCTTGATCTTATTGTCGGAAATATTTGCTCCCATTCGCGAACACAACCTAAATCCTCGGGAGATTCCTCCCAATGGTGCTACCGAATCTTGGGTACAGGTAAACACCGAAGCTTTCATGGAACCACTACCGATATCAACGACTGTTATGTTATCATGCATCAAAAACTTTCTAGCATTTCTCGACTTATATTTGTTATTTATATTGAACTTTTAAAAAGTCAATTACAACGTGTAAAAATAACAACATTAGGTCACCATTTAATTGTTTTTTTGACATGAAAGTCTCCATACAATTCCCCATAAATTCCATGAGGAGCGAATGCATGAAAAAAGGTTTTCCGAAATAAACTTGTCCTACATTGATGTTGACAAAAATACCCATCAAAATTTGCTAAAGTCACATGGTTTTGTAGTATGTTGCCCTCATCGTCTAGCGGCTAGGACGTTGGATTCTCATTCCAGAAACCGGGGTTCGATTCCCCGTGGGGGTGCCAGTTGCGGAAATTGCACAAATACAGGCCTTGTGGGCAATAGTGGAAGTGCAAAACAAAACGTCAGAAAAACTCAATCCCTCAATATTCCCTCAAAAACGTCAACCACAAATCCCATTTCCAAGCTTGTTTTCACGGGAATTGGTAAAATGGGAGGATAGTAAAACCAGCAAAAGATCAAAAGCCCAAAGGAAAAGCCTGAAGAATAAAGCGTTGAGAAAGGAGAAGGAATAAGTACACTGAGGTCCAAGGAGGAAGCCTGGTGGGAAGTAGGGAAAGCGGAAGACAGATAAAAGGGCCAAGGGATGTATTTGCCAATTAACTTGCGAACTTTAAAAAGTTTTTGGAAAGCATTGAAAGGAATTAAAGAGGGTGACAAATTGTCCCCTTGTTACTTCCAACTCGCCTAGGGCTTGGGATCCGTAGGAG
>JAIRKQ010000033.1 GCA_031260055.1 Puniceicoccales bacterium | reverse complement strand
CTGAATGACCACTGGAGCATTGCCGGTTCCTATTCCGCAAGGTTCCACAAAGACCTTTCGGCCCATAGCCTCGCCGGCGGCGTTGAATACGCTTTCTAGGAAATGGAAAAACCAGGGGGGGGTTTTAGGCCGTGCTTGCCCCGTTTTCATAAATTTACGAAACCTGTAAAAAATTCGCAAATTGTCGTTGACATGAGGATAGTTAGTATTACTCTACCTCCCTGCTCAGTGGGGGATAATATAATGAATATGGGAAGAAAAAAGACATTTGCCATTTTGATGGCGACCATTGGGTGTCTAATTTTTAATTTTAACTTGAACGCTGCTGGTTTGGATATTGTCCTCAGTAACTTTAGAGCTGAAACAATAGGGGAAGAGAGGTTGGAGGGATGGACTCTCACATTGAGTGCCACGTTACTAGCCACGTTACTGGCCACGTTAGGGGCCGCATCGGAAACCATGTCAGGAGAATCCCTAACAGTGACTGCCAATAATTTACTGACCGATGTGCTCTCCAACCGCATGACAAATGTCAAAGGATGTTCCGCCGAGCCGTTTGTTCATGCCGTCTATGGTCATACGCATCGGAAAAATGTCGTCGCAGGGTATAGCTACAAAAACGATACCTATGGCTTTGTCCTAGGAACAGACAATGTTTGGATATTTGCCGACGAAAAATATTTCCGTTTGGGCGTTGCCCTAGGGTATGTTCATGGTAAAACAACGCCTTCTAGTGCTCTTTCCATCATAGAAAACATTTCCCATACCACCTCCGATGTCGATCTTAAACAGTTCGACGCAGATTTCAACCACGATATCTATGTAGCGAGACTATTTGGTGCCTATGAATCGTTTGATGATAAATGTCTTAAGACTAACATTGGGTTTGTTCTTGGATACAGCTACGGCAGAGATAGATTTCATATCAGTTCCCTGCACTTCAAATTTACATCCAGTGGCATTTCCCTGGGAGTGGAATTCATAAAAAATCTATATGCCTACGAGGGATACCAATTTGGCCTATGGTTCCAAGCAAACTATGGCCGTGCCTTCCAGCATATGGACATGGTGGACACTAGTGAAGAAGTGCCATCATCTAATCTTGAAGCACAATCTGACTTTGGCCATGCTTTTCTTGCCACCACCATTGGACTTAACATGGAAAAAGAAACCTTTAAGCATGCCGATAAAAAATTGACATTTTCTTTAAAAGCTGGATGGGAATGCCGAATAATTCAAAGTTTTAATACCCATGCCGTCTCCGTTTCTATTATCAAGAGCGACCTTTACAGCAGATACACCGTCTCAAGATACCCTCGCAAAAATGCTGCCGTCCTATCATTCGGAGCTTCACAAAAGTTGAATGACCACTGGAGCATTGCCGGGTCCTATTCCGCAAGGTTCAATAAAGACCTTTTAGCCCACGGCCTTTCCTGTGGAGTTGAATATGCTTTCTAGGAAATAGAAAACTCAATGATCTCTTCTAGGACGTATTTGGCTTAGTTTTTATACATTTATGAAATTTGTGAAAACCCACTTTGTGTTTCTCTGCCGCCCATCGGACTATAGCATCTACAACTGGCGCCCCCACCCAGACTCGAACTGGGATTAACGGTTTAGGAAACCGCGGTTCTATCCTTTGAACTATGGGGACAAAAATGTGATTTACGGTGCCACCATTGCAATATCGGCGAATTTGTAAAGCTCCAAGTGTAATATTCTCCGTAAATAGAAATAGACACTTTGGTTTGCTACGGACAAATCTATGTATGATTTATTATGCTAAGTTAACATGAAATTTATAATTAAAGGAGCAAAGGTGAAAAGTAGGAATAAAAAATACAATATGAGCGTAGCATAGAAATTATCTGCCCACAAAACAGCCACAACGGTTATGGTGCTTTAAATGGTGTATTATATGTGGACAAAGAAACCTGCTTACTTACAACTTCAAAAAATTTCTCTCTATCCTTCCCTGCCATTCTTTTTTCCAAAATATATCACATCCATGCTTTTCTCCTTCAGGACTCTCTGATTACTGCTTGTTTTCCTCCGGTTTTTCCCAATTCGAAATGTGAACTATCTTCGTTCGGGGGTAAACCGTCCTTCTGTCGAAGATTCAACAAGCATTATGATCATATTTCTTGGAGCAACTTTGGATGCCACCGAATAACACGAACTATGCCCCTTTTTATTAATTTTCTTAGTCTTCTCATCGCATGGGTTGCATCCGTATACACCACACCGTAATTACGTCCTTTAGCTTCGATAAAGCCACCATGTAAAGAAATAATTACATGGACCTTCGGACATACAATAAAATCCGTATCTCTCATGGCCCTTAATACCATGTGCAGTTCATCATCCGATGTTTTTTCATCCAGTTCATAGAGACATTTCCCTTGGGATAAATTATACAGCTGCCCTGTGCTATGTGGCAATGTCCACGATGAGATCCTATGCAAGATACCGGAACAGTCCACTCCGACACATCTATAGGGGATATTTCCTTGATCATTACTATTTTTACACACAAAAGTGTACAGACCTTCTAGGTTTACTTCGTCCAAGTTGTTACAACCCCATGCATATGGAATTTTTGTCTCCCCGTAGGAATTCAACATTTTGCACGTTTCTTGAAAATTCGGTATATCACGGGCTGGTGCCGTTGAATCAAACACTGAGCTGTTCAGGTTTCGCATTGAATGCTCAAAAAATTTCGCATGAATAAATCCATTAGACGAGCAACTTTCGCTGACTTTGCAAAAGACATGTACGGTGCTGTTTTTTTCTTCATCGAGCACTTTCACAAATGTTCCGGGTGGTAACACGGTATCTAAATCATAACAATTGGTTCCATGGGGACCGGCTTCATATTCAAAATTTGTCCCTTCACTTGCAAACAAAGGGATATATTTGTCCTCGGAAATAACGAAAGTTTCGCCTATGCTTAAAGCAAAACAGGAAAGCCTAGAGCAGACAATGAATAACACCATTCTCCCTAGACATGAATAATTTTTCTTACTCATAATACGCAAATTTATGTGCGGCGTACCACGGATAAAAATTTTTGCAATAGAAAAAATTTTTTCACCCAGGAGATTTTCAGTCCCTTTCTTAAATTTTGCCCTATTTTCCCAAAGGTAATACAATTTCTACTTATCTGTTCCCCAAACACTTTGGCGCCTAAGACAAAATCGCCACCTATGGCTTGGATAACATTTGCCTGGCCACAAAAAAAGAAAATATACCTAGTATTATTTTCGTAAATTGAGCCAAGCCGTTGCTTTTTTTAAATCTTCTGGGGTGTCTATCCCTATGGTTGGACATTTTGCAACTACGGTATCTATGGTGTATCCATTATCAAGAAATTTCAATTGCTCCAGAGATTCGGCAGTTTCGAGGGCGCTGGCATGTAAATTTTTATAGTTTTCCAGTATCGCACGCCTATACCCATATACCCCAATATGCCCCCAAAATTGATGGTGGGTTAACCACTTGGATTTTTCAACACCCCGGACAAACGGAATAGGGCTACGTGAAAAGTATAGGGCTTTTCCGCCTTGGCAGACCACAACTTTCACGCGGGATGGATTGTCGATATCTGCAAAATCAGTAATTTTAAAAACTGGGGTAATAATATCCGCTCGGCTAGTTTTTGCTCGTTCGCACAGGGCAATCAACGATTGGGAGTCTAGTAGCGGTTCATCGCCTTGGACATTTACTATGAAGTCAGCTTGCATTTGGTCCAAAACGGAGACGATCCTGTCCGTACCACAGTGACATTCCGACGATGTCATTATCGATTTACCCCCGAACGAACGTACAACATTTTCCACCTCAACGGAATCAACCAATACGTAGACGTCATCCGTGATATTTGCCTGCTTCGCTTTTTCATAGACATGCTGGATCATCGGTTTTCCACCTAGGTCGGCCAATACTTTTCTCGGAAATCTTGTAGCCCCCAATCTGGCCGGTATGGCAACTATGGTTTTCATTGAAAATGATTAATAATATTTTATCGAAAGATTAGAAATCAAAACCACAGGAGAAGTGAAATTTTTTTGACAGGTTTGCGTAAATATAGCCTTTCATTGGTGGAGCTGATCGGGCTCGAACCGACGACATCTACAATGCCATTGTAGCGCTCTACCAACTGAGCTACAGCCCCATGGGAAAAGTGGCACACCACATAGGAGTCGAACCCATAACCTTCTGATCCGTAGTCAGA